>NZ_JAKGBU010000005.1:0-12754 GCF_021555155.1 Rhizobium alarense | reverse complement strand
TCGACTCCGTCACCTTTGCGGTTCTGCGGTACGCATTCCTTGCCTGGCCTCACGTTCTTCGCCCAAATCAGAGGAAACGCTTGGGGATCCGAGGACTCGCAGAACTTATCCTGCGAACGATTCCAGACAAAATATCCGGCCTTGGCAGAAGCACCATAGGCGGCAATCGTGCAGCCACCTCTTTCCTTTATCGAATCCCAGGGAGCAAGCCATGGAGAAGACATGTTGGACGGCAGCGGCCCTGCTGGGACTGGTCGGGCCATGCCTCCGGCGGTGAAGGACGGGAACTTGACCGGGGCACTCGACCTGTGTGCAGAGCCCTTTCTTACCAGAAGCACGCTTATGTCCTGTGTCACGTCGGCAAACACGTCCTCACGGTTGGTTACCGTACCCAGAGCAAGGATTTGGCCTTGGCTAGCGATGAAAGATCGCATTCGATCGTAGAGCGGGCCACCTCGGAAGCTCGATGGCATGACGAGCGCGACGAGCCCCCCTGGCTTGGCAACCCGGAAACATAACTCGGTAAAGACAGCGTATTTGTTGATGTGACCGCTATGGGCCACTTTCATCCAGTGATCGTCACTTAAATCCTTCGGCGTTATCCTGCCATATGGGGGATTAGCGATCACAAGGTCATAAGATGCCGGAAACTCCGTGCGCAGGCTATCCCTAGTGGTGACGATCTGCCGCTTCCTCAATCCACCAAGCTGTTCAGCGACTAAGGATTCGGACATCTCCGCAAGGCAATGATCGATCTCGACTCCGTTGAGCCTGTACGCAATATTGATCGGATCGATGTCTTCGGCACGCATCCTTTCGGCGATCAGGGAGAGGAATGCCGCTCCCCCTGCTGCAGGATCAAGGACGTCGTGTCGGCGAAGATCGAATCCTTGTTCGATCGATAGATCTATAACCGCCTCTGCCAGATCGGGGGGCGTAAAATAGGCCGCCTGGGTGCGACGGGCCTCCGGCGAGATCATAAGCGTGTAGAGCGTCCCGATCCAGTAGTTGCGCTCGCTGGCCTTTAGCGTTGCCAGCCGCGCCCGAAGATCTTCAACCGCTTTGATGTCGTATGGCTTTAGATCGAGGCAGACTTGGCCCAGATCACTGCCTTCTGGAAGTACGCCGGATAGCGCACGCGCAGCCATCCGCGCCACCGCGAGCATCGGCGGCTCACTTTGCCCTCTCCCACTCAATTCCCCAACCTCACCAGTCATTCAATAAGATTGGCCGCCGGCGACATCGGGTGCAATGCCTCCTAAAAGGCAAATTGGTCACGCATCAAACAAAACAAAGTCCAGCAGCCAAAAGTAACAGGGCAACAGTATTTTCAATTTATAAGAGATGTCAAAGGTTGAAGCACTCACCCGCCCGTTCACATGTTTCAAAATTGAATTAGTCCTCTCGGACACCTCGAGAAACAAATCCAGCACGGCTGCGCTAGCTTTCAATCAGGGTAATTTCCCCCTGCCGTTTTGCCGCCTTCGTTAACGCCGTCCGAACATAGTTTGACAGCGGAGTTACCGCGCACGGGTTCATGACGATGCCGATTTAAACCGATCCATTTTCAGCGGCATCATCATGACGAGTATCCTGACAAACACATCGGCGGCGATGGCGCTGGCCACGTTGCGAACGATTAACGGCCAGTTGGACCGGAACCAGGCCATGGTTTCGTCCGGGTACAGGATCAGCACTGCCGTCGACAATGCAGCGTACTGGTCCATTTCGACAACCATGCGGTCGGATGCCAGTGCGATGTCGGCGGCCCAGGACGCGATGACCTTCGGAGCGGCGAAGATCGACACGGCCTATGCCGGCATCGAGGCCACCATCGAAGTGGTCGACGCGTTCAAGTCCAGGATCGTCGCAGCCATGGAATCCGGAGTCGACAGGACGAAAATCCAGGGCGAACTGGAGCAGCTCAAGCAGCAGGCGACGTCGATCGCGACATCTGCGAGCTTCAGCGGCCAGAACTGGCTCAACACCAACATTGCCAACATCTACGACCAGTCGGACAGCAGCACTACCCTCACGACTGGCTTCGTCCGGAACGGCTCCTCCGTGAGCGTCAGCACGAGCGAGGTCGATCTCGCGGCCATCGCGCTTTTCAACACCACCGGAGGCGGCATCCTCCAGAAGGACGACCGCAGCCCCGGAACGATCGGCGGCCTGCGCAACACCGACACCTTCACCTATGGCGGCGGAGCAATCCAGAGCTTCAACTTCGACGGCCCACTCGTCTTCACCGACGACTCGACCGCGATCACCTTCCAAATGGTCCTCGATGCCGACGACCCGTCCAACACGACTTCCCCCGGCGGCGGAACCACCGTGAGCGTGACGCTCAACCGGACCCTCATGGATCAGGTCTATCCGACCCTGAACGGCGTGATCTTCTCTCGCGACCAGTTCGCATGGCTCGTCCGCGAGGCGATCATCCCCCTGGGGGCGCAGTTCGCCAGCCGAAGCGGCACAACCGACGGATACGCCCTCCTGTCCCTCGAGACCTCCGGCCTGACAGGATCATCGATCCAGGTACTCAATGTCTCCTCGACGCTGGCGGACGGGAAGACCGGCGGCCTTGCGGCGACCGGAACGAACTATGGCTCGCGCCCATCGGTCGTGAGTTACTGGGACGAACCGTTCAACGTCCACAGCACCGCGCAGCTCTATGTGCCCATCAGGATCAACGGCACGACGACGACACTGGAGATCACCCGCGACACAGTCGACCAGGCTCTGGGAACGACGACGGGCGACGTGACCTCGGCCGACGACCTCGTGACCGTCCTCAACGCTGCGATGCAGGCGCAGAATGTCGGCGTGACGGTGACGAATGCAGGAGGCTACATTCTCTACGAGGCGGACGAGACCATTAACAAGGCATCGGGAAGCAAGACCTCGATCGGCATCGGCCCTGCCTATGACGGCTTTGGCGGCCTGCCCAACTTCGGCCTCCTCGACGTCGACATCACGACGCCCGGCGCAAACCTCGATTACTATCTCACGGGGATCGAGGCGATGCTCACGAAGCTCACGGGAGCCGGCTCCGTCCTCGGATCGCTCGAGAAGCGAAACTCCATTCAGGCTGATTTCCTCGACAACCTGATGGACTCGATCGACAGGGGCGTATCCCGGCTCATCGACGCCGACATGGAGGAGGTCTCGACGCGCATGAATGCCCTGCAAACGCAACAGCAACTCGCCATCCAGAGCCTTCAGATTGCCAACTCCCAGCCGCAGGCTCTTCTCAGTCTGTTCCGGTAGAGCCGCTTCAGGAGGCTTGCGCCAGTTCCAGACGCTCAATCCCTCGGACGACGGTCCTGGGATGGACATTGTATCGACGGGCAACATCCTGGACTGATGATCCTGAATCGATCGCCGCACGGATTTCAAAACATTGCGTTTCGGTCAGCGCTGGTCGCCTTCCGGGGTACTTCCCGCGGGCCTTCGCTGCCTCGATACCCGCGATCGTCCTTTCGCGGATCAACGACTTCTCGAATTCGGCAAGCGCTGCGAGGATGTGAAAGATCAGCTTCCCGCCCGCCGACGACGTGTCGATGTTCTCCGTCAGGGAAAGAAAGCCGATGCCACGCCGCCGCAATTTCTCGATCACGGTAATCAGGTGCCGGATCGACCTGCCCAGACGATCCAGCCGCCAGACGACCAGCACATCGCCTTTCCGAAGCGCCTTCATGGTTGAGGACAGTCCGAATCTCGCGTCCTGGGTTCCGGATACACCATGATCCTCGAAGACCTTCACGCAGCCCGCTTTCAGGAGGGCATTTCTCTGCAAATCCAGATGCTGGTCCGCCGTCGACACCCTCGCATATCCAATCCTCGCCATGAATCCTTCCAAATCCATCCTGCGTCCCCGGACTGCCTTGACAGAAACGAACGGATTCGCGGTACTGGCGGACAGGGGTGCAGGAAAAGCATTATAGGCAACATTCACAGAGGCTTATGCATGGAACAAAAGAACTCCATGCGTCGTGACAAAACCGTTGGTTTCTGTCCCTTCATGCTGATCGTGTTGCCACCGGATGCCGACGATGAAGCGGCCGGCAACCTTCAAGCAGATTTCCCGGCTTCTCATGGATTCGTGGATTTCCAGCCCCGATGGGCTTGCCGATCCGGAAAGTCTCTATGGCCCCTTCCGCGGAATGCTGCGGGCGAACATGATCCTGCTCGTGATCAATATCCAGTCGGGGAAACCCGAAGAATTCCATCTCGATTTCATCAAGGGCTACGACCTGCCGACTGGATTTGCCAGCCTGCACCTCTTGCAACGTCGAGGCTCATTATCCGACTTCCCGGACCAGCACTACCTGCAGGGAATCGTGGTTCCGGCCTATGCCGACGCCGCCAAACGACAGCGCCCGGCGATGAGGTGCATCGTGACGAGGATCCTCGACATGCACGTGGCCTATGACCGGATCATTCTGCCGCAGAAGAATTCGGCTGGCCTGAGTTCATGGTGCATCGGGCTACTCGACATACGCTTCCTGCTGCCGACAGGGCCACGAACCGACGGCCTGGACGATGCCGACCTTGCGATCCTGCAACTGCTGGCGGAAGGAGCATCGACACGCGAAGTCGCCACCGCGGCCAATCTATCGGCGCGGACGATCGAGCACAGGATCGAGCGGTTAAAATCCCGGTTTCGCGCCAGGAACATCACCCAGCTCGTGGTGCTGGCGATTTCAGCGGGCATCGCCAGCCTTGGTGGGCAGGATTTCTGATTCCGCCCGCAAAGCATTCTGTTCAGGATGCACCAGGAATCCTGTCCCGATAGTCCTCGCACCATGAGAGCCTCCTGTATCCACCAATCCATCTGTCCAGAAACGACGCTTCGAAATAATCCGAGCAAACAACCTGAAAGCTATTCTCTTGGGCGGCTTTCTCTATACGGGCGACGCGCTCCTTTTCAAGTTCCAAACGCGACGTATGCGCCGACCATGAGGCCCACAGCGGCGCGCCTACAGTGCTGAGAATGATGAATGCGAGGATCACGGCGGATGCCAGAATGGAAATGCCCAGGAAGCCACCGAAGAGCGTGACGATGGCCCGATGTGCAGCGTTTCTGTCAAACTTCGCCATCTCCGTTCACACCGTCTTCAGTTCGCGGCCGGCGAATTTCTGGCCGACGCGAGAACGCTCAAGCTCTTTCCGCACAGCCAGGGAGTCCTTCCGAACGCTGGCCGGGTTGGAATGATGGATGGCGAGGAAATAGAACAGGAAACCTGGCACGATCAACACCAGCCAAGAGGCGAGTTTGGTGCCGAAGATGTAGCTGACTGGAAGTCCGACGAAAATCCATCCCAGTAGGTATGCAATGGGCAGGATGCCGATCGCGACCAGTCTCTGCTTGAGCACGTCTATCGTCCGGACAAGCGAGAAATAGTTGTTGCCACGGACTTCGCTCTCGGTGGCAACAATGTGGAATACCGATTTCTTCCATCCCTGGATTCGGCGGAAATAGAACGTGGCAGTGTTGCCGATCTCAATCTCCGCATCGATCTTTTCATTGGTAGTGACGCGCTCGAATTTCAGAAGTCCGCCATTTGCGTCTTCGATGACGATGGAGGCGAAATGCCACACGTCATCGATGTCATCCACGCCGTTGCGTCCGAGGAACGATCTGCCGTTGATCTCCCGCACCGTGCCGGTGACCTTGATGATGTTTGGATTATTCTGAAACGACATTGCTGTATCCCTGCCCGTTTTTCGGGAGACAATGTCGGTTTCGACTTAAAGGATTTCTCTGTTTCGTAGGGGGAAACTACCCGATTTTCGGCTGGGCAAGCAGATTTTCGGGCTTACGACCCAGGACAGCCCTTATTCATCGGTTCCGGGCGAAATATGGTGGGTAAATATCCGCGCCGTTTCGACAGAAGCCGACTGCGGCCCTGTGTTCCTCCGGGATCGCCTTCGCCCGCTCGAATTGCTCCTGAAGAACCTTCTCCCCAACAGGTGAGGACGACAGTCTAGCCTTAGAAAGCGTCGAGCAGGCCTAGTTGCTACCGTTGGACTTGACGTTCGAGATGAAGTCGAGATCCACAGAATGGCTTTCCCGGAACTGCCTCGCCGACATCTCGTCGAGCGTCATCACGGTGAAGAATTCATCCTCCTTGACGTACACCTCAGGCCAGTCGAACTTGGCGGAAAGGGCTTTAAACTCGTCCTGGATAGCCTTACGCGTGGTCTTCTTCTCTTTCTCGGGATCCACGACAGCATAGAACCCGATGGCGGATCCATGGCTCTCGAGATCAGGATTCCCGCGGACGCGGAACTCATCGATCGCTTTGTAGACGTCGCCGACGGGGCCGCCCGACTTGTGCTTCTCGCGTGCCCGGTCCCGGAGCTGCCTGAGAGGTCCGGTGCTGAGCCAGTCAGGGAAGGCGAAGCGGCCGAAACGCCGCTCAAGAGACTGCTGGAGCACGCTGCGGCACATGTCGCTGCTGAAGCCGTCCTTGCGCGGAAGATTGGCCAAGACCCTTTTGTGAATGCTGGCGGCCCGTCCTAGGTCGATGACGTGGTGATCCTGCTCCCGGAGCTCGAGAATGGCCGCCGCGGGTGTCACACCGTTGATGACATCCTTCAGGAGGCGGTCGTCGGCTTCGATAATCGGGCAGATCGTGACGTAGTCTTTGTTTCGCCCGCAGTTCACGATATCGCAGGTCTGTGTGACGACGACCCAGCCGACGGCAACATCGAAGCCGATTTCCACGTCCTCTTCGGTGGTGTCGGTGACAACGGGGAAATGCGCCCATTGGAGAGTGTAGTCGCCCTGCCTCCACGCGGAGAGCGCCGTCATTTCCTCGTCGGTGAGTCCTTCCACCGAGCCATCCGAATCCGCCATGCCGTATTACTTCAGCTTGAATCTCACCTTCTTGACGATCTTATTGGGAACGAAGGCCGCGCCATCGTCAACAGGATCTTCGATCTGAGCGGCAACTCGGTCGGTCCAGTGATCCTGTCTTCCGGAGGCCTTCTGGGGCTGCATCTTCGTCCAAGTCGAAGCCGGCCGGCCGGATCCCTTCCCGGCAAGCCTGCGGGCCACGGCGAACTCGCCATCCTTGATCACATTAAGAAGCGATCTGCCACCGAACTCGCGTTCGAGGAGCGCGACGGTCTCTGCATGACTGCCGCGGTCGACGTAGCTGATCGTCTCATGCAGCGCCGCCACCTGCCGGGCATTCTCCGGCTTGACCGCTTCGCCCTGGGTCCAGTTGTAGACCGTCTGCCGGGTGCACCCGAGCAGAACGCCGATCTTCTCCCACGAGAAGCCAGTGATCCGCTTGATGGTCGCAAGATACGCCGGCACATTCCGCTGTTCATCGGACACCGTAATGACATTCGCCCGCGGTGCGGTGCCGCTCTTCAGCAGCGTTCCGATCGTGGGCAGCTCTTTCAGCGTATCGGAACTTGACGTTGCTCGCTGCGTCAATCTCTCGATGACGTTGTCATCAACCAGGATGTATCCCAACGATCCTCCACGCGATGAGGAGCCGCGGGTCCAATCGTATGAACTACGCTTAACTCGCTGCAAGGCTGACATCAGGCACCCTTTCCAAATTTCTCAAGGAAGTGATCGTTCACGCACCACCTGAATAGGTTGTAAGCTCTGTTTGCGAGATCGTGGGTGATCGCACTTACTTTTTCTGGATCGTAATCCAGAAGATTTGATTCGTAACTAGAGAATGAATCCACGTCGAGGAACCACGAGGGATTGTTCACTGGTGGCATGATTTCGGGGTCATGGGATCCCTGACTTGGCAGATGTCCCCAGCGCGCGAGCACTGAACCTTCCTTTGAAGGTGCTTCGACTTCCGAAATCATGTGCCGGACGTTGCTGAGCCTGCTTGCGATCTCCACCATATGGGGTTCCAGCAATTCATTCACATCCAGTCCGTCTGTTGCCTCGACTTGATCGACATAACGGATCCCGATGCGGGAAACGTGGCTCGGCGCGATCGTTTCGCCCAGGTTCATAAGCAACTGCTTGAACCGCGATGCGAAGTCCGCTCCAGACTGATACTTGCGCGTCTCCAGCGACAAGAATGTTGGCGTGACAGAAACGCGCCACATGCTGGTGGCATCGATGAACCGCCACACGACCGATGGCGTCACGTTGATCCCGTTCGGCCCGATGGCGATGTTCTGCGTGGCTTCTTCAACAAACTGCGGATACGTCTTGCGGATGGCTTTCTGGAATCCGGAGATGAACTCCCTATCCGGATTAACGGTCACATCCGGGAAGCGCACTTGGGCAAGCACTTTAACAAGTGGCGCAGACTTCAGCGGGACATGTTCGATGAAGTCGCCAAACAGCGGATCAAAAGTCTTGGTCATGGCGGCTCCCTCTCTTCCGTGATTCCGATGTTATAGCGATGTAAAGTGACACGTAAAGTGGGATAATGTACGGCAAGAATCAATGTTCCGTTAAGGGACCGAGAAAGGCGTGGTTTCTCGAACTTCGAGGATGGGGGAGGCAGTGACGAAGATCGCAACTTGGGTCGACACGGCTACTGAGGAAGAGGCCCGCACGCTCGACCGCGGCATGTGGGAAATGGCTAGCAGTGAGCAAGCCGACGGAACTTTCGTGGCTCAGGCCGAAGGCCCGGCTCCCGAGAACGGAGAGTTTTGGTACGACGCGCTCAATCGGATCAAGGACGATGCAGATCAGCGCTACGCTATGGCACGACGTCACCTTCCGCTGCCCGCCGCCTGGAGAGAGATGGCCGTCGCGCTGCGGCTGAAGATTCGGAAGGCCCGCAAGGAGAAGGTGGGATACGAAGATCACCTTCGGGAGCTCCATCATCTGGCGTCGATGTCTAGCTACGCTGGGTATGGCTATATCCAACGCGTTCCATACGCGCGGCTTTCCACACTCAATCTCTCCTATGACCGCATTGGCTGTGATCGGCTTGAGCTCCTTGGCCCGACTGACAGGAAGTGGATGCGCGAACTATGGGGAGAGCCGAGAGATCATTCGACGGCGGCAGAACTTTACGGGGAGATGCTGGCCAATGACATAATGCGCGTCAAGGCCGAGGAGAAACAAGAACGCGATGAGCGGATGGAGAAATTATTCGGGAACCTTCATCGCGAGATCGAAGAGGAAAGGGCCGCCGCTTCTGAGCCCCCGCCGCCGAAGCGTCGAGGGATTTTAGGATGGTTGTTCGGACGTTAATTGAAGTCGCTAGGCGGACCATCGGGGCCTGTTCTCGTCCTCCCCGTCGAGCGCGTCCAACACCTCCTGCCCCGGGAGCTCCAGTCGCGAAGCCAGTTCATCGGTCAAGATCGAGCACGCCTTCCGATGCCGTGCGAGGATTTCTTTCGCGCGATCAAGTTGCTCTTGCAGAATGCAGTCGACCCGCACCAGCAACATAGGATCGAAATGCCCGAAGCCCTCGAAGTGTCGTCGGCGGAGGTCTCCGTAGGAGGCAAGCTTTTCGCCCATCCCATATGATCGCTCCAAGGCGATGGCCGTCTTCGTCGCCTCGAAGAGGTCGGATCCCTCGTTGCCTGCGACGCCATCATCGTGACCTCCCAGGAAGACTTCTTCCGCAGCCATGCCGGCCATCGTCATGGCAATCAGATCGAGATAGTGCTCCTTCGTCCTGCGAATCCATGTGCCTCGTCTGAAGCGCGCCTGACCCAGGGACTGCAGACTGCTATCGACCCTGATACGGCCGGCGATGGAAACTCTCACGAGATCCATGCCGAGGGCTACGCCGACGACTGCGTGCCCGATCTCATGGACCGCACTCGCCTTCAAGATGTTCGGAGGGATGTCCGCCATGAAGGGCAGATGAAGGATCACATCGGCCCTCGTGATCGGTCCGCGCCGCCGCCGTGCTGACCTGCGGGCGTTGCGTACGATCTTCTGGATCTCGGCTCCAGATAGACCCGCAGTCGCCGCCGCAAAGTCACGATAGTCCTCGACACCAAGGCTCTCGAGCAGATGCATTCTGAAGATGGCCTCGCGGGAGTGCTGATCCGGGAGCGAAATCACTACATGACGGTCGAGTCGTCCCGCTCGCAGGATGGCGGCGTCGACCATCTTGGGATGGTTGCAGGCAGCAACGACGATTACGCCCTCCCTACCCTCGATGCCGTCGAGTTGCTCCAGGAGGCCATTGATTGCCTTGATGTCGTAGGAAGCATTGCTGCCCTGAGCATCATCCCGAGATCCGAATGCGTCGATCTCGTCGATGAACAGGATTGCCGGCGCGGCATCTCTAGCTTCCTTGAAGCTCTTCTGCATCGCCTTCAGGAAGTCGTTGAGATATCCCCTTGCCTGCCACTTGGCATACGAGGTTGCGATAAGCTTTACATGGCATGAGGCGGCGAGCGCGCGCGCGAACATTGTCTTCCCCGTCCCCGGCGGGCCGGACAGAAGCACTCCCTTGTCGACATCCTCCCACGAGATCGTACCCGCGCGCCAGTCGGCGAGATCGCGCGCAAGCTCAAGGCCCCACTCCTTGGCTTCGCCGTAGCCCTCCATGTCTTCGAGACGGATATCCGAGAGCGCTTCGGGATCTTTCGCCTGCTTCGGTGCTGACGGCTCCTCCTGCGCCATCTTTTCGAGGACTGCGAACACGCGCGAGATTGGCCGGCCGCGTGTCATCGCGAGCTTTAGGCGTTTCCAGTTGGATTTTGCGAGGGACTCCGCCTGCTGCTCGGTGACCCCGATGCCGTATGCCCACCGAACCACGCCGCGCACCAAGCGACTATCGGGAGGCGGAACCTGTACGATTGCATCGAGAGCGTGTCGGAGATCTGAAGGGATCGCTTCCGACGACTTGAAAAGGATGATCGTCTTCGTGTTCTGGAGCATGTCCATCACGGACTCGATCGAGGATTCAGTCTTCTCGTCATCGAAAGCCTTAACCTGATCCCGGAAGCGGAAATCCAGTTCCCGGTCGATCACCACGAGCGCCGCCCGCATGTAGGTGACCCTCCGATCCCAGTCGGGAACGATGAGTCCGATGGCATACCGCGTGGCACGCTTGAATGGCCGCATTGCACCGCTGATGGATGCATACGCAAGGAATTCGGGCAGCGAGAAGTCGTGCCCGTCGCGAGAGATGTTTTTCATTGGAGTGTTCCAGGATTAGAAATGACGATTGCTGGCGTTTGATTGCGTCACGTCATCCCCGTATCCGGCGAACCTGCGTTTCCGGGCTGATCAGGGCTTCGTCGAGATCGATCTCCAGGAATCCTTGGAGAATGAGCGAGGCCAATGTCGGCATCGGCCGCCCTTCCTGGATCGCCGAGAGGCATTCCGCGATAGTGAGCGATCCCATTTCCTTGAGGCCGGCCAGCAGACGAATCCTGTCGCCAAGCGGCGCTCTATAGAAGCCGTAGCGGAGAAGGTCCTTCGCGTTCCGCAGGCGGAAGCTGCCGGCGAAGTCGATCATAGCCACGGGGCGGTAGCGATACCCCATGGATTCGATTGCACTCGATAGCCAGACCGGCGACGAAGGCTCCTCCTGGCCGACGTCGATCAGGAAGGATCCGCCCTCCCCGGTCAGCACGAGGAAGTCGAGCTGATATTCGTCATCAGCATTCCGAAGCAGCGGCGGCGTCGTGTTCCATCGGGCGACATCAGGATCAAGATCAAGCAGGCAGGCGAAGTCCCTCGCCTGCTGGGATCGGAACTTGGCGGGGCCATCGCACTTGATGGTCGCCAGCGGGGTATAGGTCGGAGAGAGCGTGACCTTGTGCGGGACAGCATCGTCCCTCCGGTCATTCGAGACACTCTTCATGGCATCCCTCGGAAACAAAACGCAGTACGGGTGGCACCGGACATAGCCGGAGTGCGTCAGCGTATTCGTATCGAGTGGCGCGCGAACGTGTTCATGGCGGGAACGAATAAAGAACATCGAGGAAGGCGTCAAGGCCCCGGTGAATTACAGCCCATGTCGAGCCCGGATCTGTTCCCATTCGGATGTCAGTTGACGGTTGTGCTTGTGACATCCGAGACTGCTAGCAGAGTAGCCATCTGGGTCGAGATCGCGTGAACCGCTGGGCGCTTGATAGTAAATTGCCACGCCCGTGCTTTCGCACGCGCGAACACGTCTGGCCCGGTGCCCCCCGAAGAAAACCGCTGCAGATTTTCCAGTAGATCGCGAATCCAGCGGGAAGATGGCCATCAATCCTGATGGCGAACGTGACTTCTCGTAGGTGGTCAGCCTCTTGCGACAGAGGCAAGATCCTCTGCACAATACCAGTACGGCCCCGTCGATTGCATTCCGGCGGACGCGCTGCTTTGGCACAAGGTGCTGCCGGGATGACGGAGGAAACAAGATGCATATTCACAAACATCCGGAACAAAGGATGTGGGATAGGATCGAGGCCAATGCCATTCGCGACACGAGAAGGCTGTGTGCGGCTATCTTCAGGACATTGGAAGAATTCAAGGCGCAATTGCCTTCAGAATATCAACTTGGCTTTCTCTTTATCGCGATAAAGGAATTCACGTGGTCGGACGTTCACCGAATGCGAGCCAATTTGGAAGCGGCAGAGAACGCCGGCGACGTATTTAAGGGTACCGCGTTGGAAGCCTGCTGCCTGGCATCGGCTAGCATCGAGTCCTAGAGCGAACTTCAACATACCGATGTGGACCGATGGCTTAGTCACGTAAATATCCGACTTGCGGAGGTGACGGGCGTGGCATCCGTGAACACGTGGCCGATACCTTTCAGCTCTCTACCTGTCGGCGCGGTTGCGTGTCCAATCG
>NZ_JAKGBU010000049.1:17263-39721 GCF_021555155.1 Rhizobium alarense | reverse complement strand
ATTGTCGTAGCGTGGTGCGAAGTCGGTTTTCTTCGCGGTGCAAAAGTGCTTTTCTGCCCCGAGAGCGGCGTCTGCGCCGCGGTTGAGCACAGGATTCCTCGCATGCCACATCGTTCCACCGAAATCCTGCCGAAAGGCGCGGAGCATCGGCCCGCCGTCGACGTCGTCATTCTGACGCACGACCAGCGCCACCTCCGGCGCAAGCTGCTGCACACGAAGGGGGACGACGTGGTGATGCTGGACCTGAGGGAGCCGGTCCAGCTTGGACATGGCGACCTGCTCGTGACCGAAAGCGGCGACTGCATCGAGGTCGTCGCCGCGCCGGAGGAACTCTACGAGATAAGATCGCGCGATACGCTTCACCTGACCGAACTCGCCTGGCATCTCGGCAACCGCCATCTGACGGCACAGCTTGAGGAGGGGCGCATCCTCATCCTGCGCGATCATGTCATCCGCGACATGCTCGCCGGACTGGGTGCCACCATCACGGAGGTGTGCGAACCCTTCCACCCGGTGCGCGGTGCCTACCATGCAGCGGGCGGTCACGGTCATGGACACGATCATCACTGAGCGTCAGCCGACCGTTGCGCTGCTTCGCCTGATGGCCTGGCTGTCGCCCGCCTTTCCGATCGGCGCCTTCAGCTATTCCGGCGGATTGGAGCAGGCCGTGCACGACGGCACCGTGGCGGATGCGACGGGTCTCCGGGACTGGCTGGAAGCGCTGCTCCGGGACGGCGGCTTCTGGAACGATGCGGTGCTTCTGGCGGAAGCCTATCGCGCGGCCGGCGACGAAGGCAGGCTCGCGGCGGTGGCGGAGCTGGCGGCCGCACTGTGCGGGTCCGGGGAACGCTATCGCGAGTCCCTGCAGCAGGGCGAGGCATTCCTGACCGCGGCGGCGGCCTGGCCGCATCCGGCGCTCGCAACGCTCGGTTCCTCCACTGCCTATCCGGTGGCGGTCGGCGCCGTCGCGGGGGCGCATGCGACGGGGCTGGAAGCGTCCGCCGCCGCCTATCTCCATGCGGTGGTGTCGAACCTCGCTTCGGTCGCCATCCGTTGCGGGGTCATCGGGCAGCGCGACGGCGTGGCGGTGCTCGCTGCGATCGAGCCGCTGCTCGCGCGTATCGCGGCGCGCGCCGCTTGCAGCATGCTGGATGACCTCGGCTCGGCGACGGTCCTTGCCGATGTCGCGAGCCTCCGGCACGAAACCCTTGAACCACGGCTGTTCCGGTCATAGGTGCCGATCAATTCGGGTCTGGCGGATCGTCGTCCGGCCCCACGACCAAAGGTGAAGGACATGAGCACGAACAACGGCCCGCTCAGGGTGGGTATCGGCGGACCGGTCGGGTCCGGCAAGACGGCGCTGACGGAAAAGCTGTGCAAGGCGATGCGCGAGACTTATTCGGTCGCCGTCGTCACCAACGACATCTACACGAAGGAGGATGCCGAGGCGCTCGTGCGCATGCAGGCGCTCTCCTCCGACCGCATCGTCGGCGTCGAGACCGGCGGCTGCCCGCACACCGCCATCCGCGAGGATGCGACGATCAACCTGCAGGCGATCGCCGACCTCAACCGGCGCATCCCGGACCTCGACGTCGTCTTCATCGAGTCGGGGGGCGACAATCTGGCTGCCACCTTCTCGCCCGATCTTGCCGACCTGACGATCTACGTCATCTCGGTCTGCCAGGGCGAGGAGATCCCGCGCAAGGGCGGGCCGGGCATCACCCGCTCCGACCTCCTGGTGATCAACAAAAAGGATCTCGCGCCCTATGTCGGTGCCGATCTTTCGGTCATGGAGGCCGACGCGGCGCGCATGCGCACCAGCCGTCCCTTCGTCTTCTCCGACATGAAGCGCGGCGACGGCGTGGAGACCATCATCGACTTCCTCAAGCGCGAGGGCGGCCTGCACTGAGCGGCCGATGTCGCCGGCGGATCACTCGCGACTGTTTTAACAGACCCGTCGCAAGGCCTCCTTGTCGGCGATCTGAATGAGGCGGCCGCGCACGTTCACGCCGTATTGGCGCAGCATCGAGAAGGCACGGGACAGCGCCTCCGGAGCGAGGCCGAGTTTGCCGGCGAGCAGGCTTTTCTGGAAGGGCAGGCGGAAGCTTGCCTCCCGGCCATCTGCGGCACAGTTCTCCAGCAGGTAGCGGGCGACGCGCTGCGGCGCGGTGTGCAGGCGATCGTCGGCGATCGTCCGGAGCGATGTGCCGAGCTGGTCGGCAAGCAGATGCGCCAGCGCCAGCGCGATGTCCGGCCGCTGGCCGGCCGCTTCCATCAGGCGGCGCGTCTCGAAGCGGGCGATCATGCCGCCTTCGGCGGCCTGCGCGTTCAGCGGGTAGGGCCGGCCGGGGGGCACGATGCTGGCGCCCACCAGGTCTCCGGCGCCGTAAATCTGCACGTCCGCTTCCCGTCCCGCGGCATCCAGCCGGAAGACGCGCACATAGCCGGCGAGCACACAGATGAGCTGCTCGGCGGGCTCGCCCTCGCGAAACAGCGCCTGCCGCGGCTGGATGCTGCTCAAGACCGCCATTTCCATCAGCAAGGCAAGGGACTCCACGCCGAGCCGCGAGAAGAGGGGCGACTGCATGAGGACGTCGCGCTCCCTGATCCCCAGTCTCAAAATCCTGTTCATCGATTTCACGCCTCCGCTCCGCAGCAGACCTATTCCCATGCGGAGACGGTATCCCGTTGCGGGGGCAAGCGAATTGACTTCGATCAACACTGGAAAGGAAAGGGCGGGGCCGCAACCATGGCGGCCGCCGACACTATTCTGCGGCCAGGGAAGAGGTGTGGACGACGCTGAACGGTTTCTTGTCGCCCGCTTTGACCTGCTTTTCGAGCCTGTCCAGACGCGATTGCATCGTTTCGATCGACTGGGCGTTCTCGCCCGCGATCTTCGTCAGCGTTTCGGCGTCCATCGGTTCGGCTTCGTCGTCCTTCTTGCCGATGAACCGGCCGAACATCCAGCCGAGCAGGCGCGACAGGTCGTCCATGATGAGGAAGAACGACGGCACGACGACGAGCGACAGCACGGTGGAGACGATGATGCCGCCGATCACCGCGATGGCCATCGGGGCGCGGAACGAGCCGCCTTCGCCGACGCCGAGCGCCGAGGGCAGCATGCCCGCCGACATGGCGATCGAGGTCATGATGATCGGCCGGGCGCGCTTGCGGCCGGCTTCCACCATGGCGAGCTTGCGCTCCATGCCCCGGTGCATCATTTCGATGGCGAAATCGACGAGCAGGATGGCGTTCTTGGTGACGATGCCCATCAGCATCAGGATGCCGATCAGCACCGGCATGGAGAGCGCGTTCTGCGTCAGGATGAGACCGGCCGCCACGCCGCCGATCGCGAGCGGCAGCGAGAACAGGATGGTGAAGGGCTGGATCACGTCCTTGAAGAGCAGGATCAGAACCATCAGCACCAGCAGGAGGCCGAGCAGCATCGCGTTGCCAAAGCTCTGCTGCATTTCTGCCTGTACCTCGGCATCGCCGCTTTCCAGGAACTGCACGGTCGGCGGCATGTCGATGCCGTTGGCGATTTCCTTGAACCGGGCGCTTGCCGTATCGAGGGCGACACCCTGCCGGAGGTCCGACCCGATCGACACGACGCGATTGCGGTCGTGCCGCTTGATGGAACTCGGGCCTTCCGAATAATCGATGTCGGCGACGCTTGCCAGCGGCACCACGGCACCCGCGGCCGTCTGGATCTTCAGGTCGCGGATGGAGGCGAGATCGGCGCGGAAGCTGCGATCGACCTGCACGCGGATCGGGATTAGCCTGTCGTCGAGCGACATCTTGCTCAGCTGCGAATCGATGTCGCCGATGGTCGCGACGCGGATGACCTCGGAGATCTGCGACGTGGTGATGCCGAAACGCGCCATCTGGTCGTCGCGCGGGCGGATCTGAAGTTCCGGCCGCGGCAACGAGCCCTCGGAGCTGACGTTGGACAGCACCGGATCGGCGCGCAGCTTGGATTCCAGCGCGGCGACGGTGGCATTGAGATCCGCCTCGTTGTTGGACAGCAGGTTGAAGGAGAGGTCACGCTCGCCGCGGTCGTTGAGCTTGATGACGCGCACGTCGGGAACGTCGCGCAGCGCCGCGAAAATTTCCTTCTCGATATCCCATTGTGGTCTGACGCGGCCGTGGGCCTCGACCTTCGGGACGAAGGCGCCGATCACCGGGATCCGGCCCGCGACATCGTTGACGAGCTTGCGCACCAGCGAGTGGTCGAGCTTGTCGAGGATCACGGTCACCGACGCGCGGCGCAGTTCAAGGTCGCCCTTCGGCGACGCGCCGCCGAGGATGAAGACGCTCTCGACGCCGTCAATATCCTTGACGCGATCGTAGATGCCCGCAACCGTCCGGTCGGTGTCTTCCAGCATCGCGTCGGGCGGCAGTTCGATTGACAGGACGACGCGGGAGGCGTCTTCCGGCGGCAGGAAGCTGCCGGGCACCGTGGCAAGCAGCATGACGGAACCGACGAGGAAGGCGACGGCCGCCAAAAGCGTCGCATAGCGGCTGTACCAGTGACCGGTCGTGATCGTGACGAGCCGGGTATAGCCGCGCATGAAGACGCCTTCCTTCTCCTCGCCGTGGCCGTCCGCATCGCCGGAACGCATCAGGTAGGCGGCCATCACGGGCGTGACCAGCCGCGCCACCATCAGCGAGAAGAACACCGAGACCGCCACAGTGAGGCCGAACTGGATGAAGTACTGGCCCGGTATGCCCGGCATGAACGAGACGGGCACGAAGACGGCGATGATGGTGAAGGTCGTCGCGATCACGGCGAGGCCGATCTCGTCGGCCGCCTCGATCGCCGCCCGGTACGGCGTCTTGCCCATCTTGATGTGCCGCGCGATGTTCTCGATTTCCACGATCGCGTCGTCGACCAGAATACCGGTGGCAAGCGTCAGGGCGAGGAAGCTCACCAGATTGAGCGAGAAGCCCAAGAGGTCCATGACGAAGAAGGTCGGGATCGCCGACAGGGGCAGCGCGACAGCCGAGATGAGCGTCGCACGCCAGTTCCGCAGGAAGAGGAGCACGACAATGACGGCAAGCAGCGCGCCCTCGATCAGCGTGTGCAGCGCCGCCTCGTAGTTGCCATAGGTGAAATAGACCGCATCGTCGACGAGTTCGATCGAGACGTCGGGATTCTTCTCCCGCACGGTCGCCAGCGCCTTGTCGACGGATTCGGCGACGGTGACCTCGCTTGCGCCCTTCGAGCGGAAGACCGCGAAGGTGACGACGGGCGTACCGTTGAAGCGCGCGAAGGACTTCGGCTCCTCATAGGTGTCGGTGACGCGGCCGAGGTCGGACAGCCGGACAAACCTGCCGTTCGGAAGCGAGATCACCGTGTCGGAGAGCTTTTCGACCGAGCGGGCGTCGCCGAGCGTGCGGATCGCCTGTTCGGCACCGGCGATCTGGCCGCGACCGGAACCGACATCGGCATTCATGCTGCGAATCTGGCGGTTGACGTCGGCGGCGGAGATGCCGAAGGCGTTCAGCTTGTCCGGGTTGAGATCGACCCGTACCTCGCGGTCGGCACCGCCGTAGCGGTCGATCTTGCCGATGCCGGTCTGGCCCTGCAGCGCGCGCTTCACCGTATCGTCGACGAACCAGGAGAGTTCCTCGAGGGTCATGTTGGGCGAGGAGACCGCGAAGGTCTGGATCGCCTGGCCCTCGACGTCGATCTTGGTCACGACCGGTTCATCGACGGAGGCCGGCAGGTCGCTGCGGATGCGGTCGATCGCGTCCTTGACGTCCTGCAGCGCCTGGTTCGTCGGCACCTCGATCTCGAAGAGCACCGAGGTGACCGAACTGCCGTCTGTGACGGTCGACATGATGTCGTCGACGCCGGCGATACCGGCGACCGCATCCTCGATTTCCTTGGCGACCTGCACCTCGAGCTCGGCCGGAGCCGCGCCGCTCTGGGTCACGGTGACGGCGATGACCGGCACGTCGATGTTGGGGAAGCGCGTGATCGGCAGGCTGTAGAACGACTGGATGCCGACATAGCACAGCAGGAAGAACGCAAGCAGCGGCGCAACCGGATTGCGAATGGACCAAGCTGAAAAGTTCATCGTCCCCGTGTTCCTGTCTTCTGGGCCTTCAAAAAAGGGATGGCCACGACGGGCAGACATCCCGGCGACGCCTGCGGCCGGCTCCGCGCCGGCCCGATCGTCATGCCTCAGTTCGTATCCGGCCCTTCTCGCGGGGCCGTTCGTCAGTTCGATGCGACGCTGTCGCCGGTCCTGATCGGGTTGATCCGGTCGCCGTCGCGCACATAGGCGCCCGCCTTCGCGACGACCTCGTCGCCGGCAGCGAGCCCGTTGATGATCTCGATCACCTGGCCGTCCTGGATGCCCGTTTCGACCTTGACCATTTTGACGACACCGTCCTCGACCTTGCGGACGAACGAGCCCTCGGAAGAGGTGGTGACCGCGGAGAGAGGCAGCACGGTGCTCGTCTTCTCCTCTGTAATGATCTCGGCGCTGGCGAACATGCCGACGCGGGCCTTTTCCGGCTCGTCGAAGGAGAGAAGCACGGTGCCGAGGCGCGTCTGCGGGTCGATCGTCGGCTCGACCAGGCGGATGCTGCCGCCGAGCGTGCGTTCACCGCCGGCAAGCGCGATCTTTGCCTTCTGGCCGACCGCGAGCTTCAAGATGGCGCTCTCCGGCACGTCGGCCTCGAGCTCGATTGCGCCGTCGCGGATCATCGAGAACAGCGGTTCGCCGGCGCCGGCGGCAATCGCCCCAACCTTCGCCGTCTTCGAGGCAATGATGCCCGCGACGGGCGCCTTGACTTCGGTGCGCACCAGCTTGAGGTCGACGTCGGCGATCTGCGCCTCGACGACCTTGATATCGGCTTCCGCCACCGTGATGGCATGCTCGGCCGAGGTAACCCGCGCCGAGGCGGCGATTGCCGAAGCGGTGGCCTGGTCGGCGGTCGCCTGCGACATCGAGCCCGATTTCGACAGCTTGACGGAGCGGGCGCGCACCCGTTCGGCCTCGTCGGAATTGGCCTTCGCCTCCGCGAGTTGCGCCCTGAGCTGCGACAGCGACGCTTCGGCCTTGGCGAGCGTGGCATTCAGCTGGCTGCGCTCGAGGAGGAGCGCGTCGTCGTTGAGCGTGGCGAGCACCGCGCCGGCTTCGACCGTGTCGCCGACATCGGCATTGATCGTGCGGATCGACTGACCTTCGATCAGGGGGGCGACATAGACCTCATGGACCGCGCGGACATCGCCCGACACGATCACCCGGTCGACGAGCGCCTGTTCGTGCACGGCGGTCACCACGATGGCCGGCAGGTTCTGGGCAGCGACCTGACCGGACGAGACCGCCGGCTCGGCAGCCTGCAAGGGCAAGGCGGCGGCAAGAAGCGCGGCCAGCGACAGGAAAACGGTATGTCGGTACGCGCGAGCCATCGGCCAGCTCTTTCTCGAATGATCGCTCTGCAGGCGCCTTCGGGACGCTATGGACCGTCCTGTCGCCGCCCGGTTCGTTGTCGTCGCCTGATGACGGGGCGTCTCATCGCTCATTGCGGTCCTCCCCGATGACCTTCCACAAGGCCAGCGCTACACTGTCCGGCCTATTTAGTGGGAAGTCTTTCGCCTTACAAGAGAGCGACAGGATGGTGCCTCATTAACTTATATTTCGGTTTGTTGCGACGCAACCGGAACGGCCGCGTAAAAGTGAAGCGGGAGCATAGACTTAATACCGTTAATAGTTCGGGCGCGCGCCCGGAGGTCACGCGCCCGGGATGTTTCGCGGCGGCACCGTTATTTCAGGGCAGCGTCCGTAACCTCATGCGTCCAGGCGCCTTCCGGCTCCTTGGAGATGACGGGATCCGAGCCGCCGGCAAGCAGCGACGCGACGGTGCGCTTGTAGTCCGCCTCGTCGAGCGTGCCGTTGGAGCCGGCCGTCAGCTTGGCGATCTCGCCCATCATGCGCTTCTGGTGCGCTTCGGTCTGCGCACCCGTGGAGTCGTTATCGAGCACGATGTCGGCGGCTTCGTCCGGGTTCTCCTCGGCGTATTTCCAGCCCTTCATGGAGGCGCGGACGAACTTGACCATCTTTTCCTTGAAAGCCGGATCTGCGAGCTTGTCCTCCAGGGCATAGAGGCCGTCCTCGAGCGTCGCGACGCCCTGGTCCTCGTATTTGAAGGTCACGAGGTCCTCGGCCTTGATGCCGGCGTCGATGACCTGCCAGTATTCGTTGTAGGTCATTGTGGAGATGCAGGCCGCCTGCTTCTGGATCAGCGGATCGACGTTGAAGCCCTGCTTCAGCACGGTCACGCCCTCGGCGCCGCCGTCGGTCGGGATCTTCAACTGGCTCATCCAGGACAGGAACGGGTATTCGTTGCCGAAGAACCAGACGCCGAGCGTCTTGCCCTTGAAGTCGGCAGGAGTGGCGACGCCCGATTCCTTGAGGCAGGTCAGCATCATGCCGGAGGACTTGAAGGGCTGGGCGATGTTGACGAGCGCGACGCCCTTCTCGCGGCTGGCGAGAGCGGAGGGCATCCAGTCGACGATGACGTCGGCACCGCCGCCGGCGATCACCTGGGCCGGCGCGATGTCCGGTCCGCCCGGCTTGATCTCGACGTCGAGGCCTTCTTCCTCGTAGAATCCCTTGTCCTTGGCGACGTAGTAGCCGGCGAACTGGGCCTGGGTCACCCACTTCAACTGCAGCGTCACCTTGTCGGCCGACTGGGCCTGGAAGGCGACGAGCGAGAAGGCGCTCGCCATTAGCATGGATGCGATTTTCGTTTTCATGTCGGTTCCCTCTTATTGTTACGCCTGTCCACCGCGGACAGACGGATGCCAGAACGTGACCGCGCGCTCGGCGAGCGCTACGAATCCGTAAAAGGTGGAGCCAGCCACCGCGGCGACCGCGATTTCGGCCCAGACCATGTCGACATTCATGCGGCCCACTTCCGTGGAAATCCGGAAGCCCATGCCGACGATGGGCGTCCCGAAGAACTCGGCGACGATGGCGCCGATCAGCGCCAGCGTCGAGTTGATCTTCAGCGCGTTGAAGATGAAGGGCCAGGCGGCGGGAAGCCGGAGCTTCACCAGCGTCTGGAACCAGTCCGCCGCATAGGTGCGCATCAGGTCGCGCTCCATGTGGCTGGCTGCGGCGAGACCCGCGACGGTGTTCACCAGCATGGGGAAGAAAGTCATGATGACGACGACGGCGACCTTGGACTGCCAGTCGAAGCCGAACCACATCACCATGATCGGCGCCACGCCGATGACCGGCAGCGCCGAGACGAAATTGCCGAGCGGCAGCAGCCCCTTCTGCAGGAAGGGCGAACGGTCGATGAGGATCGCGACGAGGAAACCGAGGCCGCAGCCGAGCGCATAGCCGACCAGCACCGACTTGAGGAATGTCTGGCGGAAATCCGCCCAGAGGGTCGGCACCGAATTCACGAGCCGGACCCAGATCATCGTCGGCGCCGGCAGCAGCACGGAGGGAATGTTCAAGCCGCGCACGAGCCCTTCCCAGATGACGAGGATCGTGATGCCGAAGACCAGCGGCACCGCAAGGCGTGCGGCGCGCTCGGCGGTGTGGTTCGCGAATCGACGCCGGACCAGCCATTCGTTGAAGACCCAGGCGGCAAGCCAGAAAACGGCGGTGGCGGCAAGCACGGCGACGTTCATGGCCGGGCCCCCATGCGCCTGAGCACCGCCGAATGGGCAAGGCCGACGATGGCCACGAGCAGGGCGGCGACGCCGGCTGCCATGAAGAGCGCCGACCAGATCTGCACCGTCTGGCCGTAGTAGGAGCCGGCGAGCAGGCGCGCGCCGAGGCCCGCGACGGCGCCGGTCGGCAATTCGCCGACGATGGCGCCGACGAGCGAGATTGCCACCGCCACCTTCAACGAGGTGAAGAGATAGGGCATGGAGGCGGGCCAGCGCAGCTTCCAGAAGGCCTGGGACGGTGAGGCGTTGTAGGTGTGCATGAGATCGAGCTGGATCTGCTCCGGGCTGCGCAGGCCCTTCACCATGCCGACGACGACCGGGAAGAAGGAGAGATAGGTCGAGATCAGCGCCTTGGGCATCAGGCCCGAAATGCCGACGGCATTGAGCACGACGATGATCATCGGCGCGATCGCGAGGATCGGGATCGTCTGGCTGGCGATCACCCAGGGCATCAGCGAGCGGTCCATCGCGCGGTTGTGCACGATGCCGATCGCCAGCAGTATGCCGAGCGCGGCGCCCATGACGAAGCCGAGAAGCGTCGCGGAAAGCGTGATCCAGGCATGATAGACGAGGCTGCGCTTGGAGGTGACCGCCTTGTTGACGGTCGTGTCCCAGAGTTCGGCGACCACCTGATGCGGAGCCGGCAGCACCGGCCGCTCCTGCACCATCGTGTTGGGCAGCAACTCGAGGAACCCCGCCGTTTCGCCCGCTCGTGCCGCGCTGTCGCGCTCGAAGGGCATGTTGAGGAGCATGACGAAGACGTACCAGACGACCAGCAGTGCGAAGACGACGGCCCCGATCGGCAGCAGGCGGTCCCGAACGAATCCTTCCCTCTCCATCGCATCAGCTCCGCGCCGCGGTGGGCATCAGCATCAGGCCCATGGCGAGAATGCCGAGCCCGACGCCCGCAAGCTGCGTCGGGTTCAGCCGCTCGCCGAAGAACAGGAAGGCGATGACGTTGATCAGCAGCAGCTGCGTGATCGCCGACAACGAGATCGCCAGGCCGAGCCCGCCCTCGCGCATCAGCCGCAGCATCATCAGGTTGCCGACGATATAGAGCGCCATGGAGAGCAGCAGGAAAAGCAGGTTGCTGGTCCCGACATAGGCCCTGGACGACGTTGCCGCCCCGATGAAGACGGCCGTCGCGCCGAAGAGCCAGAGGATATAGGGGAGCTTCATCAGACGTGCTCCTCATAGCTGTGGCCCGCGCGCAGGCCCTCGCGGACGCGGTGGGCGATTTCGAGGAACTCGGGGGTCTCGCGGATGTCGAGCGGGCGTTCCTTCGGCAGCGGCGAGTCGATCACGTCGGTCACGCGGCCCGGCCGCGGGCTCATGACGACGATCTTCGTCGAGAGGTAGACGGCCTCCGGGATCGAATGGGTGACGAAGCAGATCGTCTTCTCTGTCGCCGCCCAGAGCTTCAGGAGCTGCTCGTTCAGGTGGTCGCGCACGATCTCGTCGAGGGCGCCGAAGGGCTCGTCCATCAGGAGGAGGTCCGCGTCGAAGGCGAGCGCGCGGGCGATCGAGGCGCGTTGCTGCATGCCGCCCGAGAGCTGCCAGGGATATTTCTTGCCGAAGCCGGTAAGATTGACGAGATCGAGCGTGCGGGCGATGCGTGCCTTCCTTTCGGCCGATGTATAGCCCATGATCTCGAGCGGCAGCGCGACATTGTCCTCGATGGTTCGCCAGGGATAGAGCGCCGCCGCCTGGAAGACATACCCGTAGGCGCGGTTGCGGCGCGCTTCCTCCGGTGTCATGCCGTTGACCGTGATCGTGCCGGAGGTCGGCTTCTCCAGGTCGGCGATGACGCGCAGGAACGTCGTCTTGCCGCAGCCGGAGGGGCCGATGAAGGAGACGAAATCGCCCTTGCCGACGGTCAGGTCGACACCCGTCAGCGCGTGAACCGGGCCGTCTCCGGTCTCGAAGGTGAGGCCGAGACCGGCGGCGGAAACAACGGTTTGGGGCATGGCATTCATCTCGCGCTGCGCCCTTCGGCGCCACTTGCGGCAGAGTGCATGTCCGCTCCCGGCATTGCAATCGGCATCGTGTTCATTATCAGATCAGCCACGGGAAATTCACATTCGAGTTCGGGGGGAAACGATGACCAGTTCCGACAAGCCGACCTGCCGGGTTGTGCGTCCGGGCAGCACCTATGACGGCAAGCAGGGGTTCAGCTACTTCGAGGGGATCGCGCGCGAAAGCGTGGGGTCGTCGGCGATCTGCATGCACCTTTTGACGATCCCGCCGGGCGGCCGGGCCAAGGCGCATATGCACGAGAGCCACGAGACGGCGATCTACATGCTGTCGGGCGAGGCGCACACCTGGTACGGCGACAACCTCGAGCATCACGTGATCGTCAGGGCGGGCGAGATGTTCTACATCCCGGCCGGCGTGCCGCATCTTCCCGCCAACCTGTCCGACGCGCCCGCTTCGGCGATCATTGCGCGGACGGATCCCCACGAGCAGGAGAGCGTGGTGCTGCTGCCGCATCTCGAAGCGCTGGTTCCGGCCTGACCACGTGCGCCTGAACGCTGTCGTCATACGCCGCTCGCCGGAATGCCGCTGCGCTGCACTTTGCGCGGCGCGGTGATCTCCTTCCAGGTGGACAGCGCCGTGTTCACGGCGGTGAAGGGCTCGCGCCTGACGAACTCGCCATGGCCCTCGCGGGTCTTCACCGTCGATTCCTCAATGGCGACGACGCCGCGGGTCAGCGTGAAGCGCGGCAGGCCGGTCACCGCCTTGCCCTCGAAGACGTTGTAGTCGATCGCCGACTGCTGGCTTCTGGCCGTGATCGTCTTGGAACGCTTCGGATCCCAGACGACGATGTCGGCATCGGCTCCGACGAGGATCGCACCCTTCTTCGGATACATGTTGAGGATCTTGGCGATGTTGGTCGAGGTCACGGCGACGAACTCGTTCATCGTGATGCGGCCGGTCGCCACACCATGCGTCCAGAGCATCGGCATCCGGTCCTCGAGCCCGCCGGTGCCGTTCGGGATCTTGGTGAAGTCGCCGACGCCGAAGCGCTTCTGCGCGGTGGTAAAGGCGCAGTGGTCGGTTGCCACCACCTGCAGCGAGCCGGCGGCAAGGCCGGCCCAAAGCGAGTCCTGGTGCTTCTTGTCGCGGAAGGGCGGGCTCATCACCCGGCGCGCGGCGTGGTCCCAGTCGGGATTGGCATATTCGCTCTCGTCGAGCGTCAGGTGCTGGATCAGCGGCTCGCCGTAGACACGCATGCCGTTCTGCCGCGCCCGGCGGATCGCCTCGTGCGCCTGTTCGCAGGACGTGTGCACCACATAGAGCGGCGCGCCCGCCATGTCGGCGATGATGATGGCGCGGTTCGTCGCTTCTCCCTCGACGGCGGCCGGGCGGGAATAGGCGTGCGCCTCCGGCCCGTTGTTGCCCTCGGCCAGGAGCTTTGCCTGCATCTGCGCGACGATGTCGCCGTTTTCGGCATGCACCATCGGCAGCGCGCCGAGTTCCGCGCAGCGCTGGAACGAATGGAACATCTCGTCGTCGTCCACCATCAGCGCGCCCTTGTAGGCCATGAAGTGCTTGAACGAGTTGATGCCCTTGTCGCGGACGACGGTCTCCATCTCGTTGAACACCTGCTCGCCCCACCAGGTGATCGCCATGTGGAAGGAGAAGTCGCAGGTCGCCCGCGAGGTCTTGTTGTCCCACATGGTCAGCGCTTCCAGCAGCGACTGGCCGGGCGAGGGCAGCGCGAAATCGACGACCATCGTCGTGCCGCCGGAGAGCGCCGCGCGCGTGCCGCTCTCAAAATCGTCCGAGGAATAGGTGCCCATGAAGGGCATTTCGAGATGGGTGTGCGGATCGATGCCGCCCGGCATGACATAGCAGCCGGAAGCGTCCAGCGTCTCGTCGCCCGAAAGGTCCGGCCCGATCTCGACGATCCTGCCGCCCTCCACCTTGACGTCCGCCCTGTAGGTGAGATCGGCGGTGACAACGGTCCCGCCCTTGATGACAGTGCTCATTCTTCCGTCCCTTCGTCGTCTTCAAAGCTGCTCGGAAACACGCAGATTTCGAGCGAGAAATTCAGATCCGCCAGACGCCGGATGATTGCCGCGTCGAGGTTGGGGCAAACCGCGGCGACCCGGTTCGCGTCGAAGTAGATTGCAAGGCTGATCTCGCGGGCGGTCCCGATCTTCCCGGCGGCGGCGAACACCTTGTCATGGCGGTCGAAGACGCCGTGCAGATACTCATCGGCATTTCCGCCGACACCGTCCTCTTCACGAGGATAGAGGAAGATGCCGTCCGCTATGGGCTTTACCGACCAATCTTCAACGTCAGCGACAAAGGCATCGACTTGAGCCTGCGAAACGCCGTTCACGCGCATGGTGAAGGAATATTCGATCGTGGCTCTTTCGTCTTCGGCCTCAGTTTCTTCAGGGGACGCGTCGGCGCTCATTCCGCAATCCCCGCCGTCTCGATCACCGCATGGAGCAGTACATCGGCACCGGCGGTCGCCCATTCCTTCGAGATGTCCTCCGCCTCGTTGTGCGACAGGCCACCGACGCACGGGCACATGATCATTGTCGCCGGTGCGACCTTTGCCGCCCAGCAGGCGTCGTGACCGGCGCCGGAAATGAGGTTCATGTGGCTGTAGCCGAGATCCTCTGCGGCCTTGCGCACGGCCGCGACCAGCGTCGGGTCGAAGGTGACGGGGTCGAAATGGCCGACGGCTTCGATGGAACAGCCGACGCCGAGCGCCGCGCAGATCGCGGCCGCTTCGCTCTCGATGCGCGCGCGCATGCCGTCGAGCTTGCCCTGGTCGGGCGAGCGGATGTCGACGGTGAAGACCACCTTGCCGGGCAGCACGTTGCGCGAGTTCGGTGCGAAGAACACCTGGCCAACGCCGCCGACGGCGCCCGGCTGGTTCTCCATGGCAACCGCCTGCACCATCTCCATGATGCGCGCCATGGCGAGGCCGGCATTGACGCGCATCGTCATCGGCGTCGAGCCGGTATGTGCCTCGCGGCCGGTCAGCGTGAATTCCAGCCACCAGAGGCCCTGACAGTGCGTGACGACGCCGATCTGCTTTTCTTCCGCCTCGAGGATCGGGCCCTGTTCGATGTGGTACTCGAAATAGGCATGCATTTTTCGCGCGCCGACCTCCTCATCGCCGACCCAGCCGATGCGTTGCAGCTCGTCACCGAAGGTCTTGCCCTCCGGATCCTTGCGTTGATAGGCGTAGTCCTGCGTGTGCACACCGGCGAAGACGCCGGAAGCGAGCATGGCGGGGGCGAAGCGTGCGCCTTCCTCGTTCGTCCAGTTGGTGACGACGATCGGGTGTTTCGTCCGGATGCCGAGGTCGTTCATGGAGCGCACGACTTCGAGACCCGAAAGCACGCCGAGCACACCGTCATACTTGCCGCCGGTCGGCTGGGTGTCGAGATGCGACCCGACATAGACGGGGAGCGCATCCGGATCGGTGCCGGGGCGCGTCATGAACATGGTGCCCATCGTGTCGACGCCCATGGTCAGGCTGGCCGCCTCGCACCAGGACTGGAAAAGCCTGCGGCCTTCCGCATCGGCATCGGTCAGCGTCTGGCGGTTGTTGCCGCCGGCGATGCCGGGGCCGATCTTCGCCATCTCCATGAGACTGTCCCACAGGCGGTCGGCGTTGACGCGCATGTTCTCGCCGGGTGCGGCCATGTGCAATGCTCCCATTGTGCCCGGGCCTCTGCGGCCCTTTGTCGTTCCCTCCGGTCCCGTGGCGCTTCTTGTGATCTCGCCTTCCGATCAGCAGTTGCCTTTGCGGCGCGACTGGCTGATAATTTGACCGGTTGGTAAACATTACAATTTCCATTCCGGCACTCAAGGCCGAAAACCGAAAAATCGGCGGCGCCGCCCAAAATAATGGCGACCTGCTAAACTGGTGAATTTGACGGCACTTTTGCCGTTGGGGGGCGAGGGGCGACATGGTCTTACCGAGGGCGGCGAAGACGCAGCGGCGGACGCGGATCCAGGAGGAGAAGGAGGAGCAGATCCTCGAGGCTGCGCTGGAAGTCTTTTCCCTGCACGGGTTCCGCGGCGCGACCGTCGATCAGATCGCCGAGGTTGCCGGTATGTCGAAGCCAAACCTGCTCTATTATTTCCGCACCAAGGAGGCGATGCACCGGGCGCTGATCACGCGCGTGCTCGACACCTGGCTCGATCCGCTGCGCGAATTCGATGCCGAGGGCAGTCCCGTTGCCGAGATCCGCAGCTATATCCGCCGCAAGCTGGAAATGGCGCGCGACTTTCCGCGCGAGAGCCGGCTTTTCGCGAACGAAATCCTGCAGGGCGCGCCGAATATCGAGGACGAGCTCAAGGGGCCGCTGAAATCCCTGGTCGACGAGAAGGCGGCGGTCATCCGCAGCTGGGCCAGGGCGGGCAAGATCGCCAAATGCGATCCCTACCACCTCATCTTCTCGATCTGGTCGACGACGCAGCACTATGCGGACTTCGACGTGCAGGTGCGCGCGGTGCTGGGGCAGAACCAGTCAGGCGAGGGGCGCTTCGAGGATGCGGCACGCTTCCTCGAACAGCTTTTCCTGAACGGCCTCGAGGTGCGCGACCAGCCGTCGGCTATCGGCCACGCCTGATCGCACGCGAAGGTCACGGGCCGCCTGCATCAATCGCTTGGCTTGGCGGGCAGGTGCAGTCCCGAAGTCGCCGGACCGTCCGTCGCACTCCGTGTTCGGAAAATCTCGTCGCGTTCGCGCCAGACGGCCGGCAGCGAGAGAAGGGCGAGGCAAACGATCGCGATCGTCGTCTTCGTCAGCTCCGACAGCTCCGCGGTGCGGCCGTCGAGATAGTAGACGGCATAGACGAGCGCCACGTGCCAGACATAGACCTGCAGGGAGTGACGGCCGAGCAGGCGGAGGTAGCGCAGGCTGAACACCCAGATGACGGCATTGGCGACGGCCCGGACGGCGGGACGGTGATGATGCGGGCCGGCAAGAATCAGCCATGTGATGCCGGAGGCGACTGCGAGGAAGTTCAGCAGATAGACCGGACCGAAATCGGCCCGGATTTCCATGGTGGCGAACTTTCCGAGCACGGATTCGGGCAGGAGCTCATGCGCGGTCGCCAGCCGAAGCGGCAGGAAGAAGACACAGATCGCGAACGCGGCCTTCGGGATCAGCGTACGCTCGGGCGAGAAAATCGTGTGCCAGTCGATGCGGTTCTGCGCCGTCAGCACGCCGAAGACCATGGCGGAGAAGAAGACGATCTGCCAGCCGAGAAGGTTGAAGCTGACGCGGATGCCCTGATCGTCCGAACCCATGGCGAGCTGGTTCAGGGGATCGGTCGCGAAGCGCTGCAGGCCGAGCTGGCCTGCCATCCACACGAGCAGAGAGCCGGCGAGCA
This sequence comes from Rhizobium alarense, assembly GCF_021555155.1. Taxonomy (GTDB): domain Bacteria; phylum Pseudomonadota; class Alphaproteobacteria; order Rhizobiales; family Rhizobiaceae; genus Rhizobium_D; species Rhizobium_D alarense. Next base: position 22,647 of record NZ_JAKGBU010000049.1, on the reverse strand, counting down.
CCTGCGCCCACTTGCCGTCGAGGCAGAGCCGTATGAGCATCGGCGCGAAGAGCATGTAGATGATGTATTGCGGCAGGATGTCCATGAAGGTCGGCTGGAACAGGAAGGTCGCGATGGCGGCGAGTCGGACCGGCTGGTCGAAATTCGTATAGCCGAGCCAGTTGAACCAGAGCTTGTAGGCGTCCGGCAGGATCATCTGGACCAGCAGGACGGCGATGACGGTGCCCATCGCGTAGCGGTAGAGCTCGCCCGCCCGGCTCCAGATCAGCTGCCGTCCGGTCTCATAGCCGTTCTTCATCATCTTCTTCGCGTAGATGAGGCCGATCAGCAGACCGGAGAGGAAGACGAAGCCCTGCGCGTCCTCGACGAAGGCGAGGTTGCGGTGGTTCACTTCCATCAGCCAGTAGTCACCGACGAAGACGAGGTGGTTGATCAGCATGAAGACGAGAAAATATCCCCGCATGCCGTCGATGGTCTCGAAACGTTTCACTGGCCTGCTCCAGGGCGAAAGAACGGTCGGGCAGCTAACACCCGATTCGTAACGCGATGATGTCAGCTTGGTTCCGGAGCACGGCCTCAATCGGGCGGCCCTGGGGCAATCCCCGGGTTTGTTTGCGGCAGCCTGTGCCGGCTCAGTCCGGCAGCAGCGCCATGAGACCGAGGCCGCCGGCGGTCATCAACGCGCCGATGAGGACGGAAGGGCTCGCCCAGCCGTGTCCGAGCAGGCCTTCGACCAGGATGATGAAACTCGGCGTCAGGTAGCCGTAGGCAAGCACCTTCGGCGCCGGCAGGCGCATCGAGGCATATTGCAGCAGCAGGAAGGTGAAGGCGGTCGTCACGACCGAAAGATAGAACACGGCGAGATAGACGCTGAGCGGCAGGGAAAGGAAGTCGGTGGCGACCAGCCCCGGCGTGCCCGGCCAGCTCAGCCAGATCGTCGCGAAGATCGTCACCCAGAAGGCGAAGGTGAGCGGGTGCTCGCCGCGATCGTACCGGCGGATGAGCGGCACGTAGGCGGCGTGGCAGACGACGCCGACGAAGAAGATGAGTTCACCGGTTCCGACGTCGAAGGCGAGCAGCGCCGCCGGGTCGCCGCGAAAGATCACCCAGAGCGCGCCGAGCGCGGCGAGCACGAGAGCCCCGAGCACACCGGGCCGCGTCGTCTGGCCGAGAAGCACGAGGGCGAAGCCGGCGCTGAGCAGCGGCATCAGCGTGAAGACCGCGCCGGTCGAGACGGGATCGGTATATTCGAGCGCCGTGAACATCGTCAGCATGTAGATGGCGATGAGGCCGCCGAGCACCGCGAAGCGATAGGTCTGCCGCGGCCGCTTCGTCGGCATGCGGAAGATGGCGAAGGCCATGATACCCATCACGACGCTGGTCATGAGGTAGCGCCAGAGCGTCAACGGCTCGGCTTCCATGAACTGTGCCGCCATGCCGCCGAAGGAGAAGGATCCGGCGATCAGCACGGCGAAAAGCAGCATGGCAAGATGCCCGCGCAGCTTCTCGCGGCCGGTCGCATGGCGGTTCGCCGAGGAGGGTCTTACGTCCTGTTTCAATGCGGGGATCCGAAAATGGCGTCTTCGGCGCATGGCAATAGGCCAAAAATGCGTGCACCTCCAGTGGGAAAGCATGTCGACCGCGAGAATGGTGCGATACGGTCCTGCGGCGTCAGGCAGCAGGCGTGCCGGGCAGCGCGAGTTCCCGGACATGGCGAATGATCCAGGTCTCGAGCGGCGCGGTGCGGCCCCGAAGGCTGATCTCCTGCCGCTCCTGGTTTTCGGGCACGACGCCGGCCCGGTCGACGACGATGGAGGAAACGGCGAGTTCCACGTCGTGCTGCTTGGCGAGCCCTTCGAGCCGGCTCGCCGTGTTGATCGTGTCGCCGATCGCGGTCAGCGAGGTTGCCTGGCCGTGGCCGATCCGACCCACCACCGCCGGGCCGCCGTGAAGTCCCATCGCGATGCGCAGCGGCTGGTCGAGATCCGCCTTCAGGGTCCGGCTGAGGTTTTCCACGCCCTCGGCGATTCGTTGCGCGGCCCGCAGCGCCTGGCGGCAGGCCGCGTCGAAACCGGTGTCGAGACCGAACAGCGCGATTGCCCCGTCACCGACGAACTTGTCGATGGCCCCGCCGCTCTCCCTGACCGCTTCGCCGACGACGGCGAAATAGCGGTTGAGCAGGAACACCGTGTCGTAGGGCAGCTTCTGTTCGGCAAGCGTCGTGAACTGCCGGATGTCGCAGAACAGCACGACGACCCGCCGCTCGCGTCCGGCATCGTCCTCTCCGGCGACGCGGCCTCCGAGCCCGAGATTCTCCACGTCGATGAGCGGGGAAACTGTGAGGTCCTGCGTCGGCCGGAGCTGGCAGGCGAGCCGCACGGTGGCAGGGGCGCCGATGCGGGCGAGGGTGGCCTGTTCCGCCTGGCCCGGTGGCGGCAGGTTCTCCAAACCGTCCAGCACCCGGACGCGACATGTCGAGCACCGGCCGCGACCGCCGCAGATCGCCGCATGCGGGATTCCTGCAGAGCGGCTCGCCTCCAGGACGCTGAAGCCGGGATCGACGGTGACGACCTTGCCGTTTGGATAGCGCACGCGTACGCGCCCCGAGGCGGGCAAGGCGCGCAGGATGAACGTGAGGCCGACAAGCGAGGCCAGCATGGCGGTGAGCCCCAGCCTGATCTCGCCGAGGAGCTTGGGGTCCGCCCGGAAGGCGCGGAACCACGAATCGGACGGAACGGCGGGCGGCACGAGTCGCGCGCCGGTATAGAAGCCGAGGAGGGCGAGTACCGGCATGGCCGCGGCAAACGTGTAGAGCGGAACGGCGTAGCGCGGAAACCAGCTCCGTCCCCGCATCCAGAACCACATGCCGAGGCAGGCATGGCTCCAGGCGACCAGCAAGGCGACGGACTGCCGGACGGTATTGCCCGTGGAAGCCCAGAGATTGCGCAGCATTTCGGGATACCCGACGTCGAAGCCGGTCAGGACATGTTCGACGCGGGTCGCCACCACATGCGGCAGGATGAGGAAGGGCAAAGCAAGTCCGAGCACGATCTTTGCGGCCTCCGCCGCCGGCATGCGCAACGTGCGCCGCCGATAGAGGCTGTCGAGGGCGAGCACGAAATGCACCGTGAGTGCGCCATAGAGCGCAACGGTGCCGGGCCAGCTTCGCCAGAACGCGTTGAAGGGATGCCGCGCCAGTTCCATCAGTTCCACGGAGATCAGGCCGAGCGCGTGGTTGGCGAAATGGGTCAGGACGAAAACGCCCAGCACGGCGCCGGACAACAGATGGGCCTTCCGGCGGCTGAACCTGGCAATGATCTTCAAGCGCTCTACCCGTATCGTGTCCGGAGTGTCCCTTCCTCCGATTTATGACCTATTTACGAGTGCGCGCCCGCCGGCAAGGCGTTATTGGTTGACGGTCCGTTTCACGATCGCGTGAAACGGACCGCGCCGTCGGGTCGTGACGATTTCACGCGTCGGCGTCATGCCGGCGGCTCGCGGCCCCGTCAGTGTCGTCTGCAGCTCTTTGCGAAAGCTCGATCATCCGGATGGAAAGGGCTGCCACAGCTCGATCGGATTGCCTTCCGGATCGACAATTCTTGCAAAGCGGCCGTTCGGATAAGCCTCCGGATCGATGGTCACGTCGATGCCGGCCGCCTGGAGCTGAGCGACCATGGCGTCGAGATCGCGGACGCGGAAATTCACCATCCAGGCCTGTTCCGGACGTCCGAAATAGTCGGTCGCCTGCATGAACGGCGCGAAGACCGTGGAACCGGCCTCCTGCTGCCAGGGCTGCTCGTCATAACTCGACGGCACGCATTTGATGCCGAGATGTGTTTCGTACCAGCGCGCCAGCGCATCCGGATCGCGGCTGCGGAAGAAAAGTCCGCCTATTCCGGTGACTGTCTCCATATCCACCTCCCGAGACGGCGAGCATCGCAGGATAGCGCCGCGGTGTTCCGTCACCAAGAGAGGCGCTGAAATGAAAAGCGCCGGGGGCCTTCCCCCGGCACTCTGGCAGGATTTCGACGGCCGGCGGGCGCCGGCGCCGGATCACTCGGCGGCCTGCCGCGCCATCGGGTTGTTCGGGTGCGTCGTCCAGTTGGCATAGTTCGGATCGACGGGTTTTCCGGTCCGCTGGTCCAGCGTCCCGGCATCGAGGCCGACCATGGTGATGCAGTTCTCGACCGGGCAGACGTTGACGCAGAGATTGCAGCCGACGCACTCGTCCTCCATCACCTCGAAATGCCGGACGCCATCGACGAACTGCGTGATCGCCTGGTGCGAGGTGTCCTCGCAGGCGATGTGACAGCGGCCGCATTTGATGCAGGCATCCTGGTCGATGCGCGCCTTGGCGACGTAGTTGAGGTTGAGATACTGCCAGTCGGTGACGTTCGGCACGGCGCGGCCGCAGATGTCGTCGAGCGAGCGGTGGCCCTTGGCATCCATCCAGTCGGAAAGCCCGGTGATCATCTCCTGCACGATCTTGAAGCCGTAGGTCATGGCCGCCGTGCAGACCTGCACATTGCCGGCGCCGAGCGCCAGGAACTCGGCCGCGTCCCGCCAGGTGGTGATGCCGCCGATGCCGGAGATCGGCAGGCCGCGGGTCTCCGGATCGCGGGCGATCTCGGCCACCATGTTGAGTGCGATCGGCTTGACGGCAGGGCCGCAATAACCGCCATGGCTGCCGCGTCCGTCGATCGAGGGTTCCGGCGAGAAGGTATCGAGATTGACCGAGGTGATCGAGTTGATCGTGTTGATCAGCGAGACGGCGTCGGTGCCGCCGGCATGGGCCGCGCGGGCGGGTTTGCGGATGTCGGTGATGTTCGGCGTCAGCTTGGTGATCACCGGCATGCGCGTGTACTGCTTGCACCAGCGAACGACCATCTCGATATATTCCGGCACCTGGCCGACCGCGGCCCCCATGCCGCGCTCTGACATGCCGTGCGGACAGCCGAAGTTGAGCTCGATGCCGTCCGCACCCGTCTGCTCGACGAGCGGCAGGATCGCCTTCCAGGCCTCTTCCTCGCAGGGCACCATGATCGAGGTGATCAGGGCCCGATCCGGCCAGTTCATCTTCACCTGCTTCATTTCGCGCAGGTTGGTATAGAGGTCGCGGTCGGTGATGAGCTCGATGTTGTTGAGGCCGAGAAGCCGGCGGTCGGCGCCCCAGATCGCGCCGTAGCGCGGGCCGTTGACGTTGACGACCGGCGGGCCTTCCTCGCCGAGCGTCTTCCAGACCACGCCGCCCCAGCCAGCCTTGAAGGCGCGCTCGACATTGTAGGCCTTGTCGGTCGGCGGCGCCGAGGCGAGCCAGAAGGGGTTGGGCGACTTGATACCGACAAAAGTGTTGCGAAGATCAGCCATGTCTCATCCTCCCTTCA
>NZ_JAKGBU010000049.1:0-17163 GCF_021555155.1 Rhizobium alarense | reverse complement strand
GCCGGCCGGCGGCGAGCGCCCGGTTGATCGATTCGGCCGCGTCGCGGCCCTGCGCCACCGAGGTGACCGTCAGGTCCTCGCCGGCCTTGACGCAGTCGCCGCCGGCCCAGACCCCCTCGATCGAGGTACGGCCTTCCGGATCGACGGCGATGCGGCCGGCTTCGAGCACGAGCGCGCCGAGGCCCGAGGCTTCGAAGGACTGCCCGATCGCCTTGAAGATCTGGTCGGCGGCCAGAATGCCGGTTTCGCCGGTGCCGGCGAGTTTGCCGTCACGCATCTCGGTATACTCGACCTCGATGCCGGCGACGTGCCCGTCGCGGGCGACGACGCGCTTCGGCTGCAGCCAGTGACGGATCATCACGCCCTTGGAGGTGGCGAGATCCTGCTCGAATTCGGACGCGTTCATGTGCTCCTTGCCGCGGCGGTAGCAGATCGTCACCTCCTCCGCGCCGAGCAGTTTTGCCTGCACGGCGGCGTCGATCGCCGTCATGCCGCCGCCGATGACGACGACGCGCCGGCCAACCGGCACCGCCGCCTTGTCCGTCGCCTGGCGCAGCTCCGCGATGAAGTCGACGGCGTCCTGCACGCCGGGCAGCGTCTCGCCCTCGGTCCGCAACGCGTTGACCCCGGCAAGCCCCATGCCGAGGAAGACGGCGTCGAAATTCTGGGTCAGGTCGGCGAGCGTGAAGTCGCGGCCAAGCGAAAGACCGGTCTTCACGTCGATGCCGCCGACGCCGAGCACATAATCGACTTCCTGCTGTGCGAAGTCGTCGACGGCCTTGTAAGTGGCGATGCCGTACTCGTTGAGGCCGCCCGGCTTTTCGCGCGCGTCGAAGACGATCACGTCATGGCCCTTGACGGCGAGACGGTGGGCGCAGGCAAGGCCCGCCGGCCCCGCCCCGACGACGGCGACCACCTTGCCGGTCCGTTCGGCGCGCCCGTAGAACTGCCTGTTCTCGCGTATCGCCACGTCGGTCGCATAGCGCTGCAGGCGGCCGATCTCGACGGGACGGTGCTCGGCCGTGTTGCGCACGCAGACCTGTTCGCAGAGCGTCTCGGTCGGACAGACGCGGGCGCACATGCCGCCCAGGATATTCTGGTCGAAGATGGTCTTCGCCGAGCCGATCGGATTGCCCGTCGCGATCTGGCGGATGAACAGGGGTATGTCGATGGAGGTCGGACAGGCCGTCATGCAGGGCGCGTCGTGACAGAAGTAGCAGCGATCGGCGGCGACCAGCGCCTCATGGTCATCGAGCCGCGGATGAAGGTCGGAGAAATTGGCCTCGTATTCCGCTGGCGATAGTCGACCCGGATGGATCCCAGTTGCAGTCGTTCCCATTGTTATCTCCCAAATGTCGAGCTTTGGATGACAGAACGGTAACCCAGGTTTATTTTTTTATCAAACGGTAAATTTTCAATTTGAAACTCCGGTAGATCAGGGCTTCGAGCGGAAAAAACACCCCGAAAACATGAGCGTTTTAGTTCTGTTTAAAGGGTGGGCCGCCGGTCGCGAGGGCATGCGCCGGCGGCCGGTCGTCCCTCTCTGCCGACATGCCGTTTGACAGCGGGGCCGGATTGATGGCAGCACATTCAGTCGCGGAACAAGGGTGGCGGAATGGCAAGACGGTCGGATACGGTGGGCAGGCTGGACGACGCGGCACGCGCCGGTTGGCTCTATTATGTCGCGGGCCGCACCCAGGACGAGGTCGCCGCCGCCATGGGCATTTCGCGGCAGTCCGCACAACGCCTGGTTTCGCTCGCCGTCGCCGAACGGCTGATCAAGGTTCGTCTCGACCATCCGATTGCCGAGTGCCTGGAACTCGGTGAACGGCTCAAGGACAAGTTTTCGCTAACCCATGTCGACGTCGTGCCGAGCGACCCCGGGTCGACGTCGACGACGATCGGCATCGCGGAGGCGGGGGCCGCCGAGATCGAACGTTGGCTGAAGAAGACCGATCCGATCGTGCTGGCCGTCGGAACCGGGCGCACGCTGAAGGCGGCGATCGACCAGTTGCCCGCCATGGAATGTCCGCAGCATCGCATCATGTCGCTGACCGGCAATATCGGCCCGGACGGTTCTGCCGCCTACTACAACGTCATCTTCTCCATGGCGGATGCCGTGAAGGCGCGGCACTTTCCCATGCCGCTGCCGGTGCTGGTGTCGTCGAGCGAGGAGCGCGATCTCCTGCACAAGCAGAGCCTCGTTCAGTCGACGCTGCAACTGGGGCGCGAGGCGGATGTCGCCTTCGTCGGCGTCGGCGAACTCGGCACGGATGCGCCGCTCTGCCTCGACGGCTTCCTCGACGCCGCGGAGATGGCGCGGCTGATGGACGAGGGGGCCGCGGGCGAGATTTGCGGCTGGATGTTCGACCGCGACGGACGCCTGCTCTCCGGCAGCATCAACGAGCGTGTCGCGTCTGTTCCGCTTCCGCCCCGCGAGACGACGGCGGTGATCGGCATCGCCAAGGGCAGGCGCAAATATCCGGCGATTCTCGCCGCCCTCCGCGGCCACATGATCAATGGCCTCATTACCGACGAGGCGACCGCGCAATATCTCCTGGCGGAGTGACCCCAGACCGGGGCGCCTGTCCTTCGCGCCGCCGTTTTTTACAATTGTCCTAATGAAAACAGATGGATGATGCTTGCCTTCGGCAGTGCAGCATCGAATCCGCATTGACTTTGCACGCGATTGAGTGAGTAATTGCCCATGAGCGAAGCAAATGCTCACAACCCTTCTGGGAGGAAGATGATGAATTTGAAGACCCTTCTGCTGGGCACCTGCTCGGCCGTCGTCCTGTTGTCGTCCGCGTATGCGGAAACCCTCACGATCGCCACCGTCAACAACGGCGACATGATCCGCATGCAGGGCCTGACCGACGATTTCACCACAAAGAACCCGGACATTCAGCTCGAGTGGGTGACGCTCGAGGAAAACGTGCTGCGCGAACGCGTCACGACCGACATCGCGACCAAGGGCGGCCAGTACGACATCATGACGATCGGTACCTATGAGGTTCCGATCTGGGCAAAGCAGGGCTGGCTGGTCGCGCTCGACAATCTCGGCGGGGACTATGACGTCGACGACCTGCTGCCGGCCATCCGCTCGGGCCTGACCGGCGAGGACGGCAAGCTCTATGCGGCACCGTTCTACGGCGAATCCTCCTTCATCATGTACCGCAAGGATCTGATGGAGAAGGCAGGGCTGACCATGCCCGACGCTCCGACCTGGGAATTCGTCGCCGACGCCGCCCGCAAGATGACCGACCGTTCGGCCGACATCAACGGCATCTGCCTGCGCGGCAAGGCCGGCTGGGGCGAGAACATGGCCTTCCTGACGGCCACCTCGAACGCCTTCGGGGCGCGCTGGTTCGACGAGAACTGGAAGCCGCAGTTCGACCAGCCGGAATGGAAGAGCACGCTCGACTTCTACGTCAAGCTGATGAACGACGCCGGCCCGCAGGGCGCGTCCTCGAACGGCTTCAACGAGAACCTGGCGCTCTTCCAACAGGGCAAGTGCGGCATGTGGATCGACGCGACGGTTGCCGCATCCTTCGTGTCCAATCCGACCGAATCGACGGTTGCCGACAAGGTCGGTTATGCGCTCGCTCCCGACACGGGTCTCGGCAAGCGGGGCAACTGGCTCTGGGCCTGGAACCTCGCGATCCCGGCAGGCTCGCAGAAGACGGAAGCCGCGGAGAAGTTCATCGCATGGGCGACCAGCAAGGAGTACACCAAGCTCGTCGCCGAGAAAGAAGGCTGGGCAAACGTGCCTCCGGGCACGCGCACCTCGCTCTACGAGAATGCCGACTACCAGGCGGCGGCACCCTTCTCCAAGATGACGATCGACTCGATCAATGCCGCGGACCCGAAGAACCCGACGGTCAAGCCGGTTCCTTATGTCGGCGTGCAGTTCGTGGCGATCCCGGAGTTCCAGGGTCTCGGCACGACGGTCGGCCAGCTCTTCTCGGCCGCGCTCGCCGGCCAGATGTCGGTCGATGACGCGCTCGCCCAGGCGCAGCAGGTGAGCGAGCGCGAAATGATGCGCGCCGGCTACATCAAGTAAGACGGTTCCTCCCCAAGGAAGGGCTGCCCGGACGTGGTCCGGGCAGCCAAACAGGAACCTTGCCGCCGGTTGGTGCCGACCGGCATCAACCGGCGGCCTTTTCGGCATGCTTGCGAGGCCTTCGGCTGCATGATGTGCTGCCGGACGACGCTGGAGCCGGCCCGCAGAATGGCCGGTACATCGGGAGGATAGAGTTATGGCGACTGCGAACACCCGTGGTTTGGCGCGTCTGATGATGGCGCCATCGGTTGGGCTTCTTTTCATCTGGATGATCGTGCCGCTGGCGATGACGCTGTGGTTCTCGTTCCAGAACTACAACCTGCTCAATCCGGGGAACGTGAGCTGGACGGGGCTGTTCAACTACCGCTTCTTCTACACCGACCCGGCCTTCTTCCAGTCGATCTGGAACACGCTCGTCATCGTCGGCGGCACGCTGATCATCACCGTCCTCGGCGGTGTCGCGATCGCGCTGCTGCTTGACCAGCCGATGTGGGGGCAGGGGATCGTGCGCATCATGATCATCTCGCCGTTCTTCGTCATGCCGCCGGTGGCGGCCCTTGTCTGGAAGAACATGATCATGCATCCGGGCTACGGGGTGCTCGCCGACATCAACCGCGCCCTCGGCTTCCAGCCCGTCGACTGGTTCGCGCAGTATCCGCTCCTCGCGATCGTCATCATCGTCTCCTGGCAATGGCTGCCGTTTGCGACGCTGATCCTGCTCACCGCCCTGCAGTCGCTCGACGGCGAGCAGAAGGAGGCGGCCGAGATGGACGGCGCTAACTTCCTCAACCGCTTCATCTATCTCACGCTGCCGCACCTGGCGCGCGCCATCACCGTCGTCATTCTGATCGAGACGATCTTCCTGCTCGGCGTCTATGCGGAGATCCTGGTCACGACCAATGGCGGGCCCGGCTACGCATCCACCAACCTCGCCTTCCTGATCTACCGCACGGCGCTTCTCGGCTATGACGTCGGCGGCGCTTCGGCGGGGGGCATCATCGCCGTCATCCTGGCCAATATCGTCGCGATCTTCCTGATGCGCGCCGTCGGCAAGAACCTGGACAAGTAGGAGGGGACCATGGCCCGTGCAGTCTCGACCCGCCGGATGGCCGTTGCAACGATCGCAGCCTGGATCGTTGCGCTGATCATCTTCTTCCCGATCCTCTATACGCTCATCACCAGTGTGAAGAGCGAGTCGGAGGCGATCCAGGGCTTCAACCTCGTGCCGTCCTTCACCTTCGAGAACTACGTGACGGTGCAGACGCAGCGCGACTATTTCAAGCCCTTCATGAACTCGGTGGTGCTGGCGGTCGGCTCGACGCTGCTGGCGCTGCTCATCGCCGTCCCCGCGGCCTGGTCGATGGCCTTCTCGCCGACGAAGCGTACGAAGGACATCCTGATGTGGATGCTGTCGACCAAGATGATGCCGGCCGTCGCCGTGCTGGTGCCGATCTACCTCATCTTCCGCGACACCGGGCTTCTCGACACCCGTTTCGGCCTGACGGTGATGCTGACCCTGATCAACCTGCCGATCGTCGTCTGGATGCTCTACACCTATTTCCGCGAAATTCCGGGTGAAATCCTGGAGGCGGCGCGCATGGACGGCGCCTCGCTGTTCGACGAGATCGTCTACGTGCTGACGCCGATGGCGGTGCCGGGCATCGCGTCGACCATGCTGCTCAACATCATCCTCGCATGGAACGAAGCGTTCTGGACGATCCGCCTGACGACGACGAACGCGGCGCCGCTGACCGCCTTCATCGCCTCGTTCTCCAGCCCGCAGGGCCTGTTCTGGGCGAAGCTCTCGGCCGCCTCGACGCTCGCCATCGCGCCGATCCTCATCATGGGATGGTTCTCGCAGAAGCAGCTTGTCCGCGGCCTCACCTTCGGCGCCGTGAAGTAACAAACGAAAGACCGGGGAGGGACCCATGGGCAAGATCATCCTGAAAAAAGTCAACAAGAGCTTCGGCGCGACACAGGTCATCCCGGGCATCGACCTGACCATCGAGGATGGCGAGTTCGTCGTCTTCGTCGGCCCGTCGGGCTGCGGCAAGTCCACGCTTCTGCGCCTCATCGCCGGGTTGGAGGACACGACGAGCGGTACGATCGAGATCGACGGCCGCGACGTGACCGGCGCGGCGCCCGCAAAACGCGGCCTCGCCATGGTGTTCCAGTCCTACGCGCTCTATCCGCATATGACGGTACGCAACAACATCGCCTTCCCGCTCAAGATGGCGAAGGCCGACAAGGAACTGATCGACAAGAAGGTGACGGAGGCCGCACGGGTCTTGAACCTTACCAGCTACCTGGAACGGCGGCCGGGCCAGCTCTCAGGCGGCCAGCGCCAGCGCGTGGCCATCGGCCGGGCGATCGTGCGCGAGCCGTCGGCCTTTCTCTTCGACGAGCCGCTGTCGAACCTCGACGCGGCATTGCGCGGCACGATGCGCCTCGAGATCAGCGAGTTGCATCACCAGTTGAAGACGACGATGGTCTACGTGACGCACGATCAGGTCGAAGCCATGACGATGGCCGACAAGATCGTCGTACTCAACGCCGGCAATATCGAGCAGGTCGGTTCGCCGCTCGACCTCTACAACAAGCCCGACAACCTCTTCGTCGCCGGCTTCATCGGTTCGCCGCGTATGAACTTCGCGACAGGAGCCGTCGCCGAACCCTATGGCGCCCACACGGTCGGCATCCGCCCGGAACATCTCCGGATGTCCAAGGATGCCGGCGCCTGGAAGGGGACCGTCGGCGTCGCCGAGCATCTCGGCTCCGACACCTTCCTGCATGTCCATGTCGACGGCATCGGCATGGTGACCGTCCGGACCTCCGGCGACGTCCCGGTCTCGCACGGCGACCAGGTCTTCCTGACCCCCGAGGACGCTCGCATCCACAGGTTCGACCAGAAGGGAACGGCTTTGCGATGAAGAGGCTGGATGGCAAGAGCGCGCTGATCACGGGATCGGCGCGCGGCATCGGGCGTGCCTTCGCCGAAGCCTATATCCGCGAAGGCGCCCGCGTCGCGATCGCCGACATCAACATCGAACGCGCCCAGCGCACGGCCGCCGAGATCGGTGCCGGCGCCTATGCGGTGGAGATGGACGTCACGAGCCAGCCCTCGATCGATGCAGCGGTTGCCGCCTGTGTGAAGGAAGCCGGCGGCATCGACATCCTCGTCAACAATGCCGCGCTTTTCGACCTCGCGCCGATCGTCGAGATCACGCGCGAAAGCTACGACAGGCTGTTTTCGATCAACGTTTCCGGCACGCTCTTCACCCTGCAGGCGGTGGCCAGGCAGATGATCGCGCGGGGCAGGGGCGGCAAGATCATCAACATGGCGAGCCAGGCAGGCCGTCGCGGCGAGGCGCTGGTCGCCGTCTACTGCGCCACGAAGGCGGCCGTCATCAGCCTGACCCAGTCGGCGGGGCTGAACCTGATCAGGCACGGCATCAACGTCAACGCCATCGCGCCCGGCGTGGTGGACGGCGAGCACTGGGACGGCGTCGACGCGATGTTCGCCAAATACGAGAACCGTCCGCTCGGCGAGAAGAAGCGGCTGGTCGGCGCGGAGGTTCCCTTCGGCCGCATGGGCACGGCCGAGGATCTCGTCGGCATGGCGATCTTCCTCGCGTCCGCCGAGAGCACCTACGTGGTCGCCCAGACCTACAATGTCGATGGCGGCAACTGGATGAGTTGAGGCCCGCGGCACGCGGACCCGCAAAGCAATGACCGGAGACGACGTTCCGTCTCCATCCGGAAGGAACTGACGATGACCACGAAACTGTCGCTCGCGAATCTCGGGGAGATCGCAAAGACCGCCGGCGTGCCGTCCTACGGTCGTTCGGCGCTGACGCCGGGGATCGTGCATTTCGGGGTCGGCAACTTCCATCGTGCGCATCAGGCCGTCTATCTCGACGACCTCTTCAATCTTGGAAAGGCCCATGACTGGGCGATCATCGGCGCGGGCGTCCTGCCGTCGGACGAGGCGATGCGCGCCAAGCTCGAGGCCCAGGACTTCCTGACGACGGTCGTCGAGCAGGACAACAGCCGCACTGGCGCTCATGTCACCGGCGCGATGATCGGCTATCTCAGGCCGGGCGATCACGCGGCAACGGTGGCGCAGCTTGCCGATCCCGCGATCCGGATCGTCTCGCTGACGATCACCGAAGGCGGCTATTTCATCGATCCGGCATCCGGCGTGTTCAATCCCTCGCATCCCGCCATGGTCGCCGATGCGGAACATCCGGACACGCCGAAGACCGTCTTCGGCCTCATCATCGCGGGCCTCAGGGCGCGCAAGGCAAAGGGGCTCGCCCCCTTCACGGTAATGTCCTGCGACAACATTCCCGGCAACGGGGAGGTGACGCACGCGGCCGTTTGCGGCCTTGCGCGCCTGTCAGATCCGATGCTTGCCGACTGGATCGACGCCAATGTCGCCTTTCCGAACGGCATGGTCGATCGTATCACGCCGGCGACCGGCGCGAGGGAGATCGGTATCGTTGCCTCCGACTACCACATCGACGACGCCTGGCCGGTCTTCTGCGAGGAGTTCAAGCAGTGGGTCCTGGAAGACCGCTTCCCCGAGGGGCGCCCGGCGCTGGAAGAGGTCGGCGTCCAGTTCGTGCCCGACGTCGCACCCTACGAGCACATGAAGATCCGCATCCTCAACGGCGGGCACGCGGCGATCGCCTATCCGGCGGCGCTGATCGACATCCACTTCGTCCATGAGGCAATGGCGGATCCGGACATCCGCGCCTTCCTCGCCAAGCTCGAGCGCGAGGAGATCATTCCGGTGATCCCGCCGGTGCCGGACACGAGCCTCGACGACTATTTTCAGCTCATCGAGCGGCGCTTCTCGAACCCGAAGATCGCAGACACGATCCCGCGCCTCGCGCAGGACGGATCGAACCGTCAGCCGAAATTCATCCTGCCGTCGACGGCCGACCGGCTTCGCCGCGGCGAGGACGTCGTCGGGCTGTCGCTCGTCTCGGCACTCTGGTGCCGCTATTTCGCCGGTACGTCGGACAGTGGCAAGCCGATCATGTTCAACGATGCGAGCGCCGATCGGCTGCAGGATGCCGCCCTGATGGCGAAGCACGATCCGGGGGCATTCCTTGCGCTGTCGGACATTTTCGGCGAGGTTGCGGCCTCCGAGCTGTTCCGGCGACGATTCGACAGGGCGCTGAGGACACTTTGGGAAAAGGGGACGCGCGCAACGCTCCAGCTCTATCTGGCTGACGGGCTTGCCGGCTGAGGCCGGCGAGCGGGATGGCTGTGCGCGGCTCGAACGCAATGCGGGACCGGATTGATGGCCGCCACGGCGACGGAACTTGTGATTTTCGACTGTGACGGCGTGCTCGTCGACAGCGAGCCGATCTCGATCGCGGTGCTCGTCGCGGCGCTGCAGGCCGCCGGGGTGACAATGAGCGAGGACGAGGCCCACGAGCGCTTCCTTGGCAAGAGCCTCAAGACCATGTCGGAGATCCTGCACGAGGACTACGGTCTCGCCATCGACGACCGTTTCCTCGAGGAGATGCGCAAGCGTCTCTACGCGCGGTTCAGGACAGACCTCAGGCCGATCGAGGGCATCCGCGACGTGATCGACCGGCTCGCTGTTCCGCACTGCGTCGCCTCGTCCAGCCAGCCCGAGCGCATTCGGCTGTCGCTGTCCGTCACCGGCCTTATCGACTGTTTCGAACCCAACATCTTCAGTGCCAGCATGGTCGCGCACGGCAAGCCGGCACCCGACCTCTTCCTGCATGCAAGCGCCTGCATGGGGGTGGCGGCGGAGCACTGCGTCGTCGTGGAGGACAGCCCGGCGGGAATCCAGGCCGCCAAGGCGGCGGGCATGCGGGTGCTTGCCTTCGCCGGCGGTTCGCACGCGCGCGGTGCACGCCACCGCGACGCGCTGGCCAGCCTCGACCCCGATCTCCTGTTTGACGACATGCGGGATTTGTTACAGTTTGTCGCCAAAGAAAAAGGCGACGGGAAACCTCTTTGATGCGCGACCTGATCGTGGCGGTGGACATCGGGACCGGCAGCGCGCGCGCCGGCGTGTTTGACCGTAGGGGCACGCTGCTGGCGCGCGCCGATCACCCGATCGCCATGCGCCGTTCCCGCGAAAACCACGCCGAGCACGATTCGGAGGATATCTGGCGCGCGGTCTGCCATTGTGTCCGCGCGGCGCTTGCCGAGGCCGGCGAGGATCGCAGCCGAGTCGCGGCGCTCGGCTTCGACGCGACCTGCTCGCTCGTCGTGCGCGATCGCGACGGCGCGCCGCTTGCCGTCTCCGGCGCCGGCGGCGAGACGCGGTGGGACACGGTCGTCTGGCTCGACCATCGGGCGCTGGCCGAGGCAGATTTCTGCACCCGTTCGGGTCATCCCGTGCTCGACCACTCCGGCAAGGTGATGTCGCCGGAAATGGAGATGCCGAAGCTGATGTGGCTGAAGCGCCGCTGCCCGGAGCAATGGCAGAAGGCCGGCTATTTCTTCGATCTTGCCGACTTCATGACGTGGAAGGCGACTGGCTCGCTCAGCCGCTCCCGCTGCACCATCACGGCGAAGTGGAACTATCTCGCCCACGAGACACAGGGCTGGCGCGCCGACTTCCTCAAGCTCATCGGCCTCGAGGATCTGCAGGAGCGCGGCGCGCTGCCGGACGAAACGCTGCCGGTCGGCGCGGCCGTCGGACGGCTGACGCCCGCGGCGGCGGCGGCGCTCGGCCTCGATACGGAGTGCCTCGTCGGCACCGGTCTCATCGACGCCTATGCCGGCACGCTCGGTGTCGTCGGCGCCTTTGCGTCGGATCCGGAGGCGATGGAGCGACAGCTCGCGCTCATCGGCGGCACGTCGAGCTGCATCGTCGCCTTTTCCCGCGAGAAGAAATTCGGCTTCGGCATGTGGGGCCCCTACTACGAGGCTGTCCTGCCGGGCTGGTGGCTGGTCGAAGGCGGCCAGTCGGCGACAGGAGCGCTGCTCGATCATCTGGTGCGCACGCACAGCGCCGGCGGAGAGCCGGTTTCTGCCACCCACATGCGCATCGCTTCGCGCATCCGCGAGTTGCAGGCGGAGGAGGGAGCGGCCTTTGCGGAGAGGATGCATGTCCTGCCGGACTTCCACGGCAACCGTTCGCCGCTCGCCGATCCCCATGCGCTCGGTGTCATCAGCGGACTTTCGCTCGATCCGTCCTTCGATGGACTCTGCCGGCTCTATTGGCGCACCTGCGTCGCAATCGCGCTCGGCATTCGCCACATCCTCGACAAGCTGGGCGAATGCGGCTACGCCCTCGACACGCTGCATGTAACGGGCGGGCATGTGAAGAACCCGCTCCTGATGGAACTCTACCGCGACGTGACGGGGTGCCGCGTCGTGGTGCCGAAGACCAACGATGCGGTCCTGCTCGGCACGGCGATGGTCGCCGCCGTCGCAGGCGGGATCTACGACGACCTCGCAAGCGCGGGTTCCGGAATGTATCCCGGCGGAGACGAATTCCTGCCGGACGCCGACCGCAAGCCGTCCTATGACCGGGACTACCGGCGGTTTCTCGCGCTCTACCGTCATCGCGCCGAACTGGACGCCATTCTCTGAGCGGCGGCTTGCCGCAAAAAATTTCGATCCGTCGGGAACCAATCCAGGCCTTCGCCGTTGTCAGTCTCGACGCTGGTACGCGCATTCCCCAATGCGAGGCCCTCTGGCCAGCGTCCGAGCCACGCAACCGTGTCCCCCTCCGGTCCGTGGACCCTCAAACAGCCAGTGCGTCTCGCGCTGGCTGTTTTTTTGCGCGCGGCGGCCGACAAGAGCGCCCGGCCGGGCGTGGGGGGAGCGTATGACGTCAGGCGGCTGCGCGGGATGGCGGCGTGAAGAGCAGCGCCTGGTTGATCAGCACCTTGATCACCTCCGGATTGAACGGCTTGCTGACCAGAAAGGCCGGTTCCGGACGTTCGCCGGTCAGCAGGCGTTCGGGATAGGCGGTGATGAAGATCACCGGAAGGTCGGCGCGCGACAGGATCGTGTTGACCGCGTCGATGCCGGAACTGCCGTCCGCGAGTTTCACGTCGGCGAGGATGAGGCCGGGCCGGCTATCGGCCCAGAGCCGCTCGGCCTCCTGCTGGGTGCGGGCGATGCCGGTCACGCGATGACCCATGCTGTTGACCATATGGGCAAGATCGAGAGCGATCAGCGGCTCGTCCTCGATGATCATGATTCCGGTCTCGGCCTGGGCGGCGATCTCTGCGAAGGCGGTGTCCAGCAGTTCGGATACCTCCTCCATGGCGGTCTCCAGGATGGTCGCCGCCTGTTTCGGGAGAAAACCTTCGACGGTGACGAGCAGCAGTGCCTGGCGCGCCCGCGGCGGTACGGCAGAGAGATCGTAAGGTGCTTCCAGCCCGGGCACAACCTGCGCCGGCCCGCTCATCGAGATCGGCAGCGATGTTATGATCCGTGTCAGGAGGCGGAACAGGCCGGCCCGGTCGTCCTCCGCCTGGAGAAAGACGGCCGGATCCGTCAGGATGGCTTCGAGCGTCGCGGCGACATAGGTGTCGCCGGAGGACTGGGCGCCGGTGAGGGCGCGGGCGTAACGGCGCATGGCCGGCAGGTGCGGTGCGATGCGGTCGGAAATCGGCATGTGACCCCCCTGAACGTCATAGGACTGGAATTTCACTAAAGCCGGGAATGCGCGAAAGGATTTTTGGTTCCCGCATCGGAACCTTTTTCCGCACGCGACGTTGCCTCGCATACTTCACCGGGGGGTATTCACCGATTGGAAGTCAGGAAGCTAAGATTGTGAGCGGTATGGAAGATAGAACAGGCGGCAAAAGGGGCAAAAGGGCGGCGATGGGTTCCAATACCCAGATTGCAGAGAGGCTTCGCAGCTTTTATCTATCGGTGGAGGAACAGACCGTTCCCCAGCGGTTTCTCGAACTTCTCGAGCAGTTGGATGCTGTCGAGCAGGCGAGCAGGAGCAGCAGCGCGCGTATAGGCGAGTAAAGGCGGACATGGAACCGGTTACGACGAATTTCAAATGCGAACTGCTGTCCATCCTGCCGAGCCTGCGTGCCTTCGCGATCTCGCTCGTCGGCCGCCACGACCAGGCGGATGACCTCGTCCAGGACACCATCATGAAGGCCTGGGCGAAGCAGGAACAGTTCGAGATGGGCACCAACATGAAGGCGTGGCTCTTTACCATCCTGCGCAACGAACTCTACAGCAAGCTTCGCAAGCGCGGCCGCGAGGTACAGGACAGCGACGGCGTCTTCACCGAGAATCTCGCTCAGCATCCGTCGCAATACGGCTCGCTCGACATGCAGGATTTCCGCAAGGCGCTGGAGAAACTGCCGGACGAGCAGCGCGAGGCGATCATCCTGGTTGGCGCATCCGGCTTCTCCTACGAGGAAGCGGCGGAGATTTGCGGCTGCGCGCTCGGCACGATCAAGAGCCGCGTCAATCGCGCGCGGCAGAAGTTGCAGGAACTGCTGGATGTCCGCGGCGAGAGCGACTACGGCCCGGATGCCGTCTCGGCGCCGCTGACGTCGCGTGCCTTCGCTGGGTGACCGACGGGGCGATTTCGAGAAGCGGGCCGGCGGCACCGGCGGCCTGCATGGGGCTTGACAGATAAAGGAACGCCCGACGTCCCGGATCGCAACCGCTGCGGTCGGCGAGCGGGTCATTGACTTCCCATGACCGAAGAGTGGGTTTCCGCCAATCCGATCGTCACGGGCGTGTTGCGGGATACCGCGCGGCTGGAGGCGCTCGCGGCGGCGCGCGACGCGCTGTCGTCCCCCGACGCCGACTTCGACGAGATCGCCGCCCTGGCGGCCGGTCTTTTCGGCGCGCCGATCGCTCTTGTGACCCTCCTGGGCGCGACAGACCAGTGGTTCGTTTCGCGGCACGGAACGAACCAGCTGATGGCCCCCTCCGCCGATTCCTTTTGCAGCCGGCTATTGATCCAGCGCGACGTCCTCGTCGTGCTCGATGCATCGGCGGAAGAGGCATTCCGATCGCTTCCGAGCGTGGGCAATCCATCGAAACTCCGGTTCTACGCCGGTGCCCCCATCCTGCGCGGTGACCAGATCGTCGGCACCGTCTGCGTCTTCGATACCGTCTCGCGACAGGAGATCGCCTGCGATCTCGTCGAAAGGCTGCGCGGCCTCGGCCGGCTTGCCTCCTCCGTCATGCGGCTCAAGGAGGAGGCGCGTGCGCGCGCGCTCGACGCCGATGCGGTTTCCCGCCAGGAGCGCCGGCATGCCATGGCGCTCGACGCTGCCAATGTCGGAAGCTGGCTGTGGAACATCCGGACGGGCGAGGTGAGCGGCAACGCCGCGCTCCGCGACATGCTGGAGCTCGAGGATGGTCGAGAGATCAGTGCGCGCAGGGTGTTCGCGGCGATCGATCCGCTGGACCGGCATGCGACTCTCGGGCGCCTTCGCGCCGCGCTTTCGAGCGGCAAGGAATATGACGGGCTGTTCCGTGTGCGGCCTTCCGGGCGGTGGCTGCTCGGTCGCGGCCGTGTCCACGAACGCGACGCGCAGGGCCGGCCGCTCTTCTTCCTTGGCATAAACCTCGACGTGACCGAAAGCCAGGCGACGGCGGAGCGGATGCGGACCCTGTTGCGCGAGCTCAATCATCGCGTCAAGAACACGCTTGCCATGCTGCAGTCGCTGGCCCGCCAGACGCTCAGGCAGACGAGCAATCCCGCGGAATTCATGGAGGCTTTCGCGGGGCGGCTGCAGGCGATCTCCGAGGGGCACGGACTTCTCAGCGACCACGAATGGGGCACCATCCGGCTGAACGAGCTCTTGCGCGCCCAGCTCCTACCCTATGTGGAGGACTACGACCGCCAGATCGAGATCCACAAGGACGAGGTACGGCTCGGTCCGGACCAGGCGATCGGGCTCGGTCTCGTCCTGCACGAACTGACGACCAATGCGCGCCGCTTCGGTGCACTCTCCGTGCCGCGCGGCAAGGTCGTCATCACGGCGCGTGTGGCGGAAGAAGACGGCGAGCAGGTGCTGCACATGACCTGGCACGAAACGGGCGGCCCCGCCGTGCGTCCGCCGCGCCACAGGGGGTTTGGCTCCATCCTCATAGAGCGCAGCCTCGACAAGGTGCTCGGCAGCAGCGTGCATGTGGAATTTCTGCCGCAGGGCCTGACGGCCGTCATCCGCCTGCCGCTCGATCAGCGCTAGTCCTGGAACGCCGGCGATGGGAGAGAGCGTGCTCAATCGTCGCGATGCCGTCGGCGGCGCGATTTGGCGGGAAGAAGCAGCGCGAGCGCGACGCCGACGGCGGTCGCCGCAAGCGGCCGGTTCCGGGCGAGCGCAGCCGCGAGTGCGAGCATGTCGTTGCGGCTGGCGATGCGCCGCTGCCGGGCGCGTCTGCGCCTGCGGTCCCTGCGGTTGAGAAGGATCATCACGCCAATGAGGATGAGCGCTGCGAGCACGAAGCCGCCGGCGAGGCCGAAAAGTGCCGGCACGGTGCCGAAACGCGCGGCGAGCGCCACGCAGGTTGCGACCACCGAAAGGCAGTAAGCGGAGGCGAGGAAGACGACCGTGACGGCGCAGACGGCCGCGTTCCTTTTCACGCGCGTCATCGCCATGTCGAAGCGCCCTTCCACGCGGAAGAACAGGTTTTGTGCCAGTGCGGCAATGATCGAGAACATGGGGCCCGCCGCCTTACCGCGATCGTGTTTTGTCATGCGGCGGAGCCGGAGAATGCCCGGCTCCGCCCTGGTCTGCTGCATCTCATGAGGAAATCACGCCGTTCAGCGGCGGAGAAGCGCCGCAAGCACGAAGCCGGCCGCCGCCATGGCGCCGAGGGCCGCGACCGGGTGCTGCCGCACGGTCCGGCGTACCTCGCGGCCGGTGCCGCGGTAGCGATTGCGGAAATCGGCCAAGACCTCTTCGCCGGCCGAGATCAGGTCGCGGATATCGCTTTCCGCATGCTCCTTGACCTCCTCGGCCCGGTGGCGTGCGCCACGCATCTTGCGCCGGGCGCCGTCGACGCCGTGCGACGCGTCGCGCGCGACGAGCTTGGCAAGCGACGCGACATCGTCGCGAAGCTGAGCGAGCTGATCCTCAAGGGTCTGTTCCTCCTCGCGGAAGAACCTGCGCCCCTTGCCGTTGCGCGCCGAAAACAGGCCGTTTGCCATCCGGAATCTCCTTTGCCACTGTCATGGGAGGGCGTCGCAGGCCGCTCCCCATTGCCGAATCTCGTTTCGGCGGGCAAACGCGGGAATCCGTGAAAAGTTCCGGGGCGTCTAGGCCGCAGTGTGCGGCAGGACGAAGGGCGTACCATCCGGCGGCAGGCCGTTGACGCGCATGCGGCAACCGAAAACCGCCTCCATCGCGTCGTCTGTCAGCACGTCGGACGGCGGGCCGGCCAGGGCGACGCGTCCCGCCTTCATCATGACCATGCCGTCCGCGAACATGGCGGTCAGGTTGAGGTCATGCATGACGGCGATGACGCCGCCGCCGGCGGCACAATAGGAGCGTGCCAGTTGCATGATCGTCAGCTGATGGCGGATGTCGAGGCTGGAAACCGGCTCGTCGAGCAGCAGGAAGCACGGCTCGCCGTCGAGCACCGGATCCCAGATCTGGGAGAGCACGCGGGCGAGCTGCACCCGTTGCTGTTCGCCGCCCGACAGCTCCTGATAGAGGCGGCCGGCGAAACCCGAGAGGTCGACGGCTTCGAGCGCCGCGGCGGTAACCTCGTCGATGCGTCCGGCGTGGCGGTTCGGGCCGGTCGAAAGCCCCATCCGCACGATCTCGCGCACGGTGAAGGGAAAGGCGATCGCCGTCGCCTGGGGGAGCACGGCGCGCTTCGTCGCGAGCCGCCAGGGTTCGAGGCCCCGGATGTCGCGGCCGTTGATGGTGATCTCGCCGGTGCTGTCGAGTTCCCCGGCAAGCGCCTTCATCGTCGTCGTCTTGCCGCTGCCGTTGGGGCCGACGATCGCCGTGAGCTTTCCGGCGGGTGCCTCCAGCGAGATACCGTGCACGATGGGCTTGCCAGCAAGGCGCACGGAAAGGTTCTTGGCGGTGATCATGGGGCTTTCCGTTACCAGCCGTTCGTGGCGCGGCCGCGCAGCAGGACCCAGAGGAAGA
>NZ_JAKGBU010000048.1 GCF_021555155.1 Rhizobium alarense | reverse complement strand
ATGGGCACGATATCGGCGACGCCGTTCTCAAGGAATTCGCCAGCCGTGTCCGCAGCACCGTGCGCGGCGCCGACCTCGCCTGCCGCTACGGCGGGGAGGAATTCGTCGTCGTGATGCCCGATACGCCTGCGGACGTCGCCGCAGCCGTCGCCGAGCGGCTGAGGATCATCATCGAGAGCGTGCCGTTCCAGATCGGCCGCACGGGCGAGGTGCTCGCCGTGACGGCCTCGCTCGGTCTTTCGACGCTGCAGACGGGCGATACGCCGGAGGCGCTCGTCAAGCGCGCCGACACGGCGCTCTACGAGGCGAAACGCAGCGGTCGCAACCGCGTCGTCGCTGCTGCTGCATAGAGATCGGGCGCCGCGCTGCCGTGATTCGCGGCATTGACCTCAAAAGCAGCATGGAGGGCCATTCCGCTGCATGGCATCTGCCATGCATTTTTGCGCGGCTGGGCCGGGGCGGAATGGCCGATGGTCGATCTCCGAAGCTGCGCAACATCTTTGGTTGCATGGGGTTTTTGACGAACAACTTTTCAACTAATTAAAAAATACTAATATGAATCAATGATTTTTATGCCATTGATTGGTATGCCAAATCATTGGCCGCACCCATACGGAGTGAGGCTCCCTGAACACCCGTATCGATTGAAGGCGAAGGCCAGCATCGGGCGCATTGCAAAACGGCAAGGGGCCGGCGGCAACTGTGCAAGAATTAACCATCTCCTGTGCCGATTCGTGATAACGGTTAAGAATGCGTTGATTTTTTTCTTTTTTCGCGCAATTCTCTCCACATGGGCAAAGATAAGCCCGCTCAATCGGTTACCCCATGATGCTAGGTCCGCCGCATCTCCTGGGTCGTGGGGTCGGTCGACTGGATTGGACATATGCGGAATCCTCGTGCCGTGGTCCTTTCCGGTCGACCCCCGCTCAACGCCGCTTCCCTCGGGGAGCGGCGTTTTTGCTTTCCGCTCGGATATCCCCCGGCTGCCAATAAAAAAGGCGCGGGACATGGCCCGCGCCTTCCGGAAGGAAATGACCGATCAAGACTTACTTGATTTTGGTCTCCTTGAACTCGACATGCTTCCGGGCGACCGGGTCGTACTTGGTCTTGGTCATCTTTTCCGTCATCGTCCGGCTGTTTTTCGTCGTGACGTAAAAGAAGCCCGTGTCGGCCGTCGACAAGAGCTTGATCTTGATGGTGGTAGCCTTGGCCATGGTCGTCCTGCCTTTATCAAAAACGAAGCCGTGGACAACCAACCCGGTCCCACGGCCGCAAACCCAGAAGTTGGCGCGAAACTACAAATCGCGCCCGAAAAGTCAAGTGCGTTTTGGTCGTAGCAGCATGCGCCCCAGCGAAAGGGCGACATAGAGCCCGAAGAAGAAGACGATTGCGAACGCGAATCCGTCGTTGCCGGTGAGGTCCATCGCCGCGCCGATCGCCTGGGGACCGGCGACGGTGCCGACGGCGTAGGAGAAGACGAAGGCGGCATTGGCCGCAGCGAGGTCGGCGCCGGTCAGCCGGGAGCCCAGATGGCTGAGGCCGATCGTGTAGAGCCCGGAGACGCAGCCGCCCCAGAACAGCAGCACCGCTCCCATCAGCAGCCAGTTCTCCGCAAGCGTCGGCAGGGCGAGCGCGCCGACCAGTCCGACGAGGGCGAGAAGGGTGAGCAGTCCGCGGCGGTCCCGCAGACGGTCAGACACCATGCCGAGCGGGATCTGGAAGATGACATTGCCGATGCCCATGACCGTCAGCAGCAGCGCTGCCTGCGTCTCGGTGAAGCCGCCGCGCGTCGCATAGATCGGGAAGAGCGACAGGCCACCCGCCTCGACCGCGCCGAAGACGAAGACGGCCGCGGTCGCGGTGGGCACGAGGAAGACGTAGCGCATGAAATGCAGCTCCGGCTTTTCGTTGATGTCCGGGCTCTCGCGCCGTGCCGTGAAGATCGGGATCGCGGCGAGCAGGATGATGGCCGCGCCGACGGCGAAGGGCAGGACGCCGTCGCTGCCGAGCACCGAGAAGAGCAGCGGCCCGGCGGCAAAGCCGAGCGACAGGACGGTCCCGTAGATGCCGAGCACGAGGCCGCGCCGTCTCGGCGGCGCGGCTGCATTGATCCAGAACTCGGACAGGATGAAAAGCACGGTGATCGCGCCGTGGAAGAGCAGTCGCAGCGGAAACCAGAGCCAGAAATTCTCGATATAATAGAAGCCGAGCGCGCTGGCGGCAGCGACGAACACCGCGGCGATCATCACGCTGGCGGTGGTGAAGCGGTGGGCGAGCTGCGTCGTGAAGGGGGCGATCGCCATGGCGGAAATGCCGGCCATGGCCGAATTCAGCCCGATCAGCGTCGAGGGAATGCCGCGCTTTTCCATGATGATGCTGAGCAGCGGCAGGCCGAGGCCGATGGCGATTCCGACGGCGCTGATCGCCGAGACGGCGGCGATCAGCGATGGCCAGTGAATCTCTTCGGGGGAGGCGCCGTTCAGCGGCTGTGACATGCGGGATCCCTCAGAGGATTTCTCGGACGAACCGCCCGCGCTTCGTATGGAAGAAGACGGCCGGGCGCCCGAACGGCAACGACGGGTCTACTTGCAGAGAATTGCGAAGCTCTTCAAGGATCATGACGGATATGTCGGGCATTTCGAGGCGAGGCGGCGCAAAAATGTCGAGCCAGGTGAGTTCGCGGAGTTCTTCGCTGTCGCGCAGGCTCATGAGGTCGACACCGCATTCGTCGGCAAAGAGCGCGAAGAAGCGCGTGTCGTAACGTCGGGGATTGCCCGGCGGCGTCACGGCGCGGGCGACATAGCGCAGCCGCGACAGGTCCGGGGCGAAGGGAAGCGGGCCGCCGGCGGCCTTCGGACATCCGACGGAGAGGTCGGCCTCTTCGTAGAGCTCCCGCAGTGCCCCGACGGCAAGGCCGCGAAGCGTTGCCGCCGTGGTGCGCGCCGGCGTCCGGACCGCCAGGCGTTCCGCCTCGGTCCCGCACAACGGCCCGGCGACCGTCAGGCGCGAATCGCCGCGGTCGCGCCGCCCGCCGGGAAAGACGAAGACATCGGGCATGAAGACGTGGCGCGTGCTCCGCCGTCCGACGAGCACGCGGACGCCGTGCCCGGACCTGTCCAGCAGGAGGACGGCGGCGGCATCGACGGGCCTGATCCTGCCGCCGGCACTCAAGCAGAGGTATTCCGCTTCGGAAGAACGGGCTCGGCCTCGTCGGCCTCGCCGCCGAAGCCGTGCATGCGCAGGGCCCATTGCAGGCCGATGACGCCGCCCTTGACCGGCTGCATCAGCAGAAGCGAACCGGCGACGGTGATCGGCGCCCAGATGGCGAGATGCGCCCAGGTGGAGAGCGGCACGACGAGGTCCGTCATCATGTAGCCGCCGAGCACCAGGTGGCCGACGATCGTGATGACGATATAGGGCGGCAGGTCGTCCGAACGGTGATGGTGCATGGCCTCGCCGCAGGCGGCACAGGTGTCGACGGGTTTCAGAAAGGCCCCGAAGAGCCGCCCGCTGCCGCAGGCCGGACAGCGCCCGAGCGCGCCGCGCCTGATCGCGGTGCCGGTCGGCCGATCGGCCCGGCTCTGCTCGAAGGTCGCCGGAGCGCCGTCGTCTTCCTCTGCCTGCATGACATCGTTCCTCGTCGTGTCGTCAGCGCCGGGCGCGTGGCGGTCTGGTGCCCGGCTGGCGGCGCGCGCCTTCGCGGCCGCGCTTGCCGGACTTGTGGAAGGAGCGCATCGCCGTCGGCATCTTCCGTCCCTCGCTCAGCATCTCGAAACGCAGCGCGCCGGCCAGCGGAATGGCTTCCGCGAGCTTCACGCGCACCGCGTCGCCAAGGCGAAAGCCGAGACCCGTCTTCTCGCCGGACAGCGCCTGGTGCGCCTCGTCGTAGATGAAGTAGTCGCGTCCGAGCGTGGATATAGGCACGAAGCCGTCCGCGCCATAGGCGGGCAGGGTGACAAAGAGTCCCGCCCTGGTGACGCCCGACACCCGCCCGTCGAACTCCTCGCCGACGCGGCCGGCGAGGTGGTGGGCGATCAGCCGGTCCACGGTGTCGCGCTCGGCCGCCATGGCGCGCCGCTCGAAGGTCGAGATCTCGGCCGCGACGTCGTCGAGCGTTGCCTCTTCGTCAGGCGTGAGGCCGCCCTCTCCGAACCCGAGCGAGCCGACGAGGGCGCGGTGCACGATGAGGTCCGCATAGCGCCGGATCGGCGAGGTGAAATGGGCGTATTTCAGCAGGTTCAGACCGAAATGGCCGATGTTCTCCGGGCTGTAGATCGCCTGGCTCTGCGAGCGCAGCACCATTTCGTTGACCATCTGCTCGTAGGGCCTGTCCTTGGCCTTCGACAAAATGCCGTTGAAGTGGTTCGAGCGGAGGTTGCCGCCCTTCATCAGGGCGATGTCGAGCGTCTGCAGGAAGTCGCGCAGGCTCTCCTGCTTGGCGAGCGACGGCGCGTCATGGACGCGATAGATCAGTGCCTGCCGCCTGGTCTCCAGCGTCTCGGCGGCGGCGACGTTCGCCTGGATCATCATCTCCTCGATCAGCCTGTGTGCGTCGAGGCGGGGCGGCACGACGACCCGGTCGACCGTGCCGTCCTCCTTGAGCAGGATCTTGCGCTCGGGCATGTCGAGTTCGAGCGGCTGGCGGCGGTTGCGGCCGACGGTCATGATCCGGTAGGCCTCCCAGAGCGGCTTCAGGATCGTCTCGAGGATCGGTCCCGTCCGGTCGTCCGGCGCGCCGTCGATCGCCGCCTGCGCCTGGCTGTAGGAGAGCTTGGCCGCGCTCTTCATCATGACGCGGTGGAAGGTGTGGCCCGCCTTGCGGCCCTCCTTCGAGAAGACCATGCGCACCGCGAGCGCCGGCCGGTCGACACCCTCTTTCAGCGAGCAGAGGTCGTTGGAGATGCGCTCCGGCAGCATCGGCACGACGCGATCCGGAAAATAGACCGAGTTGCCGCGCTTCAGGGCCTCGCGGTCGAGCGCCGATTTCGGCCGCACATACCAGCTCACGTCGGCGATCGCGACCGTGACGATGACGCCGCCCGGATTGTCGGGCGAGGGATCCGGCTCGGCATGGACGGCGTCGTCGTGGTCCTTCGCGTCGGCGGGGTCGATGGTGACGAGGGGAAGCGCGCGCCAGTCCTCGCGATGCGCCATGGTGGCCGGACCGGCCGCCTCCGCCTCGCGAATGACCGAGTCGGAAAAGACATGCGGGATGCCATGGGCGTGGATTGCGATCATCGAGATCGCCTTTTCGGAGGCGACGGAACCGATGACCGCCTTCACCTGGGCGCGCGGCAGGCCGTAGCGGCCGATCTTCACGACGTCGATCTCGACCAGATCGCCGTCCCTGGCGCCTTCGGTGAAATCGGCGTCGACCGAAAGCTCCTCGCCGCGCCGGTCGATGGGCAGGATGCGGCCGGTGCCGTCGGCAAAGGCGCGGAAGACGCCCATGCCGGCATTCTTGCGCTTGTCGAGCACCTTGATGATGCGTCCCGTATAGGCGGGGCCGCCGCGTTCCTTCGCGGGAAAGATCTTTGCGAGAACCCGGTCGCCGAGGCCGGCGACAGGCGCCTTGTCCGTCTTGCCGACCGTCGACTGGCGGATGAGGACGGCGGGAGCGACACCGGCGTCCTCGAGCCACTCCGCCGGGCGGCCGATCAGTTCGCCGTCCACGTCGCGGGTGGTGATGTCGAGCACGGCGACCGGCGGCAGGCCGCCCGGCCGGATCAGCGACTTGCGGCGCTTTTCCAGCAGCCCTTCCTCCTCGAAGGACTTGAGCAGCGCCTTCAATTCGACACGCGCCTCGCCCTTGAGGCCGAAGGCCTTGGCGAGTTCACGCTTCGAGGCCTGCTCCGGATGCTCGGAGATGAAGCGCAGCAGCACGTCGCGCGGCGGCACCTCGCCGTGGATGATCGGAATATCGGCGCCGGGCGGCAGATCGCGCCCCGCGCGCCCGGGTCGGTTGCCGTGTCGCGGCCGGTCGCGCGGGTCTCTTGCCATGGGTCAGGCCTTCTTGGCTTTCGCGGCCGGTTTCTTTGCGCCGCCCGCCTTCGCCTTCGGCTTCGCGGTTTTGGTGCTTTCGGCCTTCGTGGAGGACCTGGCGGATTTCGCCTTGCCGCCCTTCGCCGGGCTCTTGCCGCTCTTCTCGGTGATGAGCGCGACCGCCTCCTCCACCGTCACCGACTGGGCATCCTTGCCCTTCGGCAGCGTGGCGTTGACCTTGCCCCAGTTGACATAGGGGCCGTACTTGCCGTCGCGCACCGTGATCGGGCCGCCCGACGGATGCTCGCCGAGGTCCTTGAGCGCAGCCGGCGTGCCGCGGCCACGCCCGTTGGCGCCCTTGGACTGCTTGTCCGCGAGAACCGAAACGGCGCGGTTGAGGCCGATGGTGAAGACGTCCTCGACGGACTCGAGGTTCGCATAGGTGCCGTCATGCAGGACGAACGGCCCGTAGCGGCCGATGCCGGACGAGATCATCTTTGCCGTTTCCGGATGCTGGCCGATGTCGCGCGGCAGCGAGAGCAGGGCCATCGCCTTTTCGTGGTCGATCGATGCCGGCGTCCAGCCCTTGGGCAGGCTCGCGCGCTTTGCCTCCTTGCCGTCGCCGCGCTGGACATAGGGGCCGAACCGGCCCGAGCGCAGGGTGATCTCCTCGCCCGTATGCGGATCCTTGCCGAGGCTCTGCGGCTCGTTGTTGCCGTTCGCCTCCGCATCGCCATTGGCATCGGCGGAAAGCTGGCGGGTATAGTTGCATTCAGGATAGTTCGAGCAGCCGACGAAGGCGCCGAACTTGCCGAGCTTCAGCGACAGCTTGCCGGTGCCGCAGGCCTGGCAGATGCGCGGATCGCTGCCGTCCTCGCGCTTCGGAAACACGAGGGGGGCGAGTTCCTCGTTCAGTGCGTCGAGCACGTTGGTGACGCGCAGTTCCTTCGTGTCCTCGATCTGCGCGAAGAAATCCTTCCAGAAGTCACGCAGGACCTGCTTCCAGTCGAGTTCGCCGGCCGAGATCTTGTCGAGCTTCTCCTCGAGATCGGCGGTGAAGTCGTATTCGACATAGCGGGTGAAGAAACTTTCGAGGAAGGCGGTGACCAGCCGGCCCTTCGCCTCCGGGATCAGCTTGCGCTTGTCGATCACGATATATTCGCGGTCGCGCAGGGTGGCGAGCGTCGCGGCATAGGTCGACGGGCGTCCGATGCCGAGCTCTTCCATCTTCTTGATGAGGGTGGCTTCCGAATAGCGCGGCGGCGGCTCGGTGAAGTGCTGGCTGGCATTGATCTTCTGCCTGGCGAGGGTCTCGCGCGCATTGATCTCGGGCAGGCGGCCGTCGTCGTCCCCGTCGTCCGACTGCTCGCCGTCCTCCTTCTGGTCCGTATAGGCCGCGATGAAACCGTCGAAGCGGATGACCGAGCCGGTCGCCCTGAGCCCGGCCTTCCTGCCGCCGTTGTCGGCCTCGATCTCGACAGTCGTGCGCTCGATCTCGGCCGACGCCATCTGGCTGGCGATGCCGCGTTTCCAGACGAGGTCGTAGAGGCGCAGCTGGTCGGCGTCGAGGAAGCGCCTGACCTGGTCCGGCGTGCGGTCGAAGGAGGTCGGGCGGATCGCCTCGTGCGCCTCCTGCGCGTTCTTCGCCTTGGTGGAATAGAAGCGCGGCTTTTCGGGCACGTAGCGCTCGCCGAACTGCTCCGCCACCGCGCGGCGCGCCGCGTCGATCGCCTCGGGTGCCATCTGCACGCCGTCGGTCCGCATATAGGTGATGAGGCCGACCGTCTCGCCGCCGATGTCGATGCCCTCGTAGAGCTTCTGCGCCACCTGCATGGTGCGCGAGGCAGAGAAGCCGAGCTTGGAGGACGCGGCCTGCTGGAGCGTCGACGTGGTGAAGGGTGGCGCCGGATTGCGCTTCGTCGGCTTCGCCTCGACACTCTCGACGCGATAGGCTGCGCCGTCGAGCAGCGTCTTCAGCCGGCCCGCCTCGTCGCCGTTTCCGACCGATCGCGCCTGCAGCCGCTTGCCTTCCGCCGAGACGAGGCGTGCCTCGAACTCGTCGCCGCGCGGCGTCTTCAGGAGCGCCGAGATGTTCCAGTATTCCTCGGAGACAAAGCGTTCGATCTCGGCCTCGCGGTCGCAGACGAGGCGGAGCGCCACCGACTGGACGCGGCCGGCCGACCGGGCGCCCGGCAGCTTGCGCCACAGGACGGGCGACAGATTGAAGCCGACGAGATAGTCGAGCGCGCGGCGCGCCAGATAGGCGTCGACCAGGGCGATATCGATGTCGCGCGGCGATTTCATCGCCTCGAGGACGGCGGATTTGGTGATGGCGTTGAAGACGACGCGCTGTACCGGCTTGTCGCCGATCACGCGCTTCTTCTTCAGCAGATCGAGCACGTGCCAGGAAATCGCTTCGCCCTCGCGGTCCGGATCGGTTGCGAGAATGAGCCCGTCCGACGCCTTCACCGCGTCGGCGATGTCCTTCATGCGCTTGGCCGAGGCGCCGTCGACCTCCCAGGACATCTCGAAGTCCTCGTCGGGGCGCACGGAACCGTCCTTGGCCGGCAGGTCGCGCACATGGCCGAAGGAGGCGAGCACCTTGTAGCCGGGGCCCAGGTACTTATTGATCGTCTTGGCCTTGGCAGGCGATTCTACCACTACAACATTCATCGTCAAAACTCTGATGCAGGATGCCACACGCGGAAGGCGGGCAGAAATGCGCGGCTTTCACCGGACAGTCGATGCCTCGAAATGAACAGGGATTGGCCGGCGGTCAAGAGGCAGGGCCAAAATAAGTGACGTCGCCGTCATCCGCAACCAATGAGAGTGTTAAATGACCTTGCAATTAAGAATAAAGGTTGTATCGTCTTATTGGTGTGGCGCGCGCCGACAAAATTCGCACATAGGTTGCGTCGAGAGCAGGAAACCGCAATGAGCCCCCAGCCCAGACTACCGGAAGCCGTGCCTGTTCGATCCAAAGAAAAGATCGCGTATATACGCCAGATGCTTGGAGAGCTGCGCTTGGTCGCAGATGGCGAAGGTGCCGAAATGCTACGATATCTCATAGAGATGGCCTATGTCGAGGCCGGTGACATTCAAGATGGTCTCAGGCCGCTGTCAGTCCGTGGCAAGGGCAACTAGGCCGCCGGAATAGCGGTGCAGCCGTCCTGCGAGGTCGAGCTCCAGCAGGATGAGATAGACGGTTGCCGCCGGCAGTTCGGTGTGGCGGATAATGTCGTCGATCTCCACGGGCGTTGGACCGAGTGCTGCCGTGATCCGGTCGCGATCGCTGTCGGACGGCGGCAGGGTCGTGAACGCCCGGTCGTCCGGCCCCGGCTCGTTGGCGCGACCGCGCACGGAGACGAGATCCGGATCGCGAAGCGGTGCGATGGCCTCGATCACGTCCTGCGGACCGGTCGTCACGATGGCGCCGTCCTTGAGCAGCCCGTTCGTGCCGTGACAGCGCGGGTCGAGGGGAGAGCCCGGCACGGCGAAGACCAGGCGGCCGAAATCGGCGGCGTTGCGGGCGGTGATCAGCGAGCCCGAGCGCTGCGCCGCTTCCACGACGACGACGCCGTAGGCCATGCCGGCGATCAGCCGGTTGCGCCGCGGGAAGTCGCGGGCGCGCGGCTCCCAGCCGAAGGGCATCTCGCTGACGGCAAGTCCGCTGCCGCCGGTGATCTCGTCGAGGAGGCCGGCGTTTTCCGGCGGGTAGGGCCGGTCGAGCCCGCCGGCCATCGCGGCGATCGTGCCGGTTTCGAGGCTCGCGCGATGCGCTGCCGTGTCGATGCCGCGGGCCAGGCCCGAGACGACGGCATAGCCCGCACGGCCGATGTCGCGCGCCATGGTGGCTGCGAATTTGGCGCCGGCGATCGAGGCGTTGCGTGCCCCGACGATGCCGACCGCCGGGTCGGTCGCCACGCCGGCCTGGCCCTTGACGGCCAGCAGCGGCGGGGCGCCGTCGATCTGGCGCAGAAGCGGCGGATAGTCCGGCTCGCCGATGCCGACGAAGGCGGCGCGGTGGCGCTCGGCGAGATCGAGCTCGCCGAGCGCCTCGTCGAGACTCGCCACGCGCACGGGCCGGCTCGAACCGCCGCGCCGCGACAGTTCCGGCAGCATCTCGAGCGCGGCTTCCGCGCTGCCGAAATGGTTGATCAGTTCCCGGAAGGTGACGGGGCCGACATTTTCGCTGCGGATCAGCCTCAGCCAGGCGATCCTCTGCTTGTCCGTCAGCGCAATTCCCCGCCTGCCTGCGCTGCCGTCCGCCATCTCATCCCTTGTCGCCGATCCTGCTTTCCGTGCCGCTCATCAGCCGCGCGATGTTGGCGCGGTGCTTCCACCAGCTGATGACGGTCAGGATCGCGAAAAGGACCGCCACTTTCGGGTTGCCGATGAACCACACTACAACCGGACTGATGGCCGTTGCAACCAGGGCGGAAAGCGAGGAGAGCCGGGTGAGCCAGGCCGTGCCGATCCACAGCGCGGCGAAGACCGGCAGCATCAGCGGCACGAGGCCGAGCAGCACGCCGACATAGGTGGCGACCCCCTTGCCGCCCTTGAAGCCGAGCCAGACCGGGTAGAGATGGCCGAGAAAGGCGGCGAGGCCTGCGGCGATGCCGGCGTCCTGCCCAAAGCGGGCGGCGAGGGCGGCAGCCGCCGTTCCCTTCAGCGCGTCGAGCAGCAGCGTGGCGGCGGCGAGCTTCCGGTTGCCGGTCCGCAGCACGTTCGTCGCGCCGATATTGCCCGAGCCGATCTTGCGCACGTCGCCGAGCCCGGCCATGCGCGTCAGGATCAGCCCGAACGGGATGGAGCCCAAGAGATAGCCGAGGACGAGCGCCGCCAGCGTGAGCGGCAGGCTCGCCTGCCAGGTGAAGATGTCCGCCAAGGCTGTCCCTCCCGCCGCGTCGTGGCGTGTTTTTCCCGGTCCGCGCTCAGCGGGCCGAGTACACGCGTTTTCCCGCAACATAGGTGTGAATCACGCGGCCCGTAAAGCGGGCGTCCTCGAACGGCGTGTTCTTCGAGCGCGACACGAGCTGGTCCCGGGTGAGGATCCAGGGCTCGTCGGGATCGATCAGCACGATGTCGGCTGCCGCCCCCGGCGCAAGCGTGCCCGCATCGAGGCTGAAGATCTTCGCCGGGCGGCTCGACATCGCGTCGATCAGCCGCATGAGCGGAACCTCGCCGCTGTGGTGCAGGCGGAGCGCGGCGGCCAGCGACGTCTCGAGGCCGACGGCGCCGTCCGCCGCGTCGGCGAAGGGAAGCCGCTTCGTGTCGACGTCCTGCGGGTCGTGCGACGAGACGATGATGTCGATCGTGCCGTCGGCCAGCGCCCCGACCATCGCCTTGCGGTCGTCCTCGCCCCTCAGCGGCGGCGACAGCTTGAAGAAGGTGCGGTATTCGCCGATGTCGTTCTCGTTCAGCGTCAGGTGGTTGATCGAGATGCCGCAGGTGACGTCGGTGCCGCGCCGGCGGGCGACGCGTACGGCCTCGGCCGATTCCGGCACCGAGATCTTCGCCGCGTGATAGGCGGCCCTGGTCAGCGCGGCGATGCGGAGGTCGCGTTCCAGCGGGATGATTTCCGCCTCGCGCGGGCTTCCGGACAATCCGAGCCAGCTCGCCAGCAGTCCCTCGTTCATGACGCCGCCGGCGCCGAGATATTTGTCCTTCGTCTCCAGCGCGACGACCGCGCCGAATTCGCGGGCATAGGTCATCGCGCGGCGCAGCACCTGCGTGTCGTGCATGCCCCTGCGGCCGTTGGTGAAGGCGACGGCGCCGGCGGCGCGCAGCAGGCCGAACTCCGTCATCTCCTCGCCGGCGAGCCCCTTGGTCAGCGCGGCGGCCGGGTGGATGTTGACCACCGCCTTGTCGCGCGCCGTCTTCAGCACGAACTCGACGAGCGCGATGTCGTCGATCACCGGATCGGTGTCGGGCATCGCAATGAAGGTCGTGACGCCGCCCGCTGCCGCGGCGCGCGCGGCCGATTCGATCGTCTCGCGGTGCTCGGCGCCGGGCTCGCCGACGAAGACGCGGGCGTCGACGAGGCCGGGCGCGGCGATCAGGCCCCGGCAGTCGACGACCTTGGCGCCCTCCGGCGCGCCCTGGTTCTGCGCCGCAGCGCCGGCCGCCGCGATCCGGCCGCCTTCGATGACGATCGTGCCCGTCCCGTCGAGATCGCGGGAGGGATCGAGGATGCGGAGGTTCTTGAGAACGGTCGTGCGGGTCATGCGCGCGGGCCCTGGTTTTGCGACAGAAGGAGGGTCTCCATGACGGCCATGCGCACGGCGACGCCCATCTCGACCTGCTGCTCGATGACGCTCTGCGGCCCGTCGGCGATCTCAGAGGCGATCTCGACGCCACGGTTCATCGGGCCGGGATGCATGACGAGGGCGTCGTCCCTGGCAACCTTCAATTTCGCCGCGTCGAGCCCGTAATAGTGGAAATATTCGCGCACCGACGGCACGAAGGCGCCGGCCATGCGCTCGCGCTGCAGGCGGAGCATCATCACGACATCGGCGTCCTTCAGCCCTTCCTCCATGGAATGGAAGACCTCGCATCCCATGTCGGCAATGCCCGCGGGAAGCAGCGTCGCGGGCGCGACGACGCGCACGCGGGCCCCCATGGCGTTGAGCAGCAGGATATTGGAGCGCGCGACGCGGGAGTGCAGCACGTCGCCGCAGATCGCGACGATGATGCGCGAGAGCCTGCCCTTGGCGCGGCGGATGGTCAGCGCGTCGAGCAATGCCTGGGTCGGGTGTTCGTGCTGGCCGTCGCCGGCATTGATGACCGCGCAGGAGACCTTCTGCGCCAGAAGGGCGGCGGCCCCCGCCGAGGAATGGCGCACGACGAGCACATCCGGGTGCATGGCGTTGAGCGTCATCGCCGTATCGATCAGCGTCTCGCCCTTCTTCACCGAGGAATTGCCGACCGACATGTTCATCACGTCAGCGCCGAGCCGTTTTCCCGCGAGCTCAAAGGAGGATTGCGTGCGCGTCGAGGCCTCGAAGAACAGGTTGATCTGGGTGAGGCCGCGGAGCGTCGAGGTCTTCTTCTCCCGCTGCCGGCTGATCTTCACGGCCTCGTCGGCCCTGTCGAGCAGATAGGTGATTTCCTGTTCGGTCAGGCCCTTGATGCCGAGCAGGTGGCGATGCGGAAAGAAATCCATGGAGACCCGCCTCTACTGTCTGGATACGCGCGGTCTATAGAGCCTCGCCTCCGGCGCGGCAAGGCGAAGAGGCCGCCCCGGCGGATCGTCCCCATTCTTTTGCAACTGCGTCGCGTCGAACCGTTCCACCGGCCCCTGACATAGGCTAGAACCCGCTCATGACTCAGTTGACCCGGACCGAAAAGATCCTCGCGGACCTGAACCAGCCGAAACTCTGGTCGGGAATCAATGCCTATCGGTCCGATCCGCTGCTGGTCGATCTGACGTCGTCCATGCCGAAGGTGCTGCGCGACGACTTCGAGGCGATCGGCAAGGTCGCGACCGCGGCCGAATCGCAGGAACTGGCGCGGATGGCGAACGAGGGCGTACCGAAGCTCAGGACGCACGGCCCGCGCGGCGAACGCATCGACGTCGTCGATTTCCATCCGGCCTGGCACGCGCTGATGCGGCGTTCCATGGGCAACGGCCTGCATTCCTCGATCTGGGAGAGCCTGCCGGACGAGAAGGGCAGCGCGCACAAGGCGCGCGCCGTGCGCTTCTACCTGACGTCGCAGCTCGAATGCGGCCATCTCTGCCCGCTGACCATGACGAGCGCCGCGCTTGCCGCGCTCTCCGCCTCGCCCGCCGTGCAGCGCGAATGGGGCGTCAAGGTGCTGTCGCGAAAGTACGATTCGGCCAACAAGCCGGCGATGCAGAAGACCGGCATCACCATCGGCATGGGCATGACGGAAAAGCAGGGCGGCACCGACGTGCGTGCCAACACGTCCACCGCCGAGCGGGTGGGCGAGGGCATCTACCGGCTCGCCGGCCACAAGTGGTTCATGTCGGCGCCGATGTGCGACGGCTTCGTGATGCTCGCCAAGACCCGCGAGGGCATCGGCTGCTTCCTCGTGCCGCGGCTGCTGGAGGACGGGGCGGCGAACGGCCTGCGCTTCCAGCGTCTCAAGGACAAGATCGGCAACCGTTCGAACGCCTCCTCCGAGGTCGAGTTCTCCGACACGTTCGGCTTCCTGCTCGGCGCGCCCGACGCCGGCATCCGCACGATCCTCGACATGGTGACGCTGACGCGGCTCGACTGCGCGCTCGCCTCGTCGGGCATCATGCGCGCCGCGCTGGCCGAGGCCGTGCACCATACGCGGGGCCGCAAGGTCTTCGGCAAGACGCTGGTCGAGCAGCCGCTGATGACGCGGGTTCTCGCCGACATGGCGCTCGACGTCGCGGCGGCGACGGCGCTGTCCTTCCGCCTCGCCGACGCCTTCGACCGCGCGCAGGCGAGCGCCGAGGACGCCGCCTATGCCCGCGTCATGACGCCGGTGATCAAATACTGGTGCTGCAAGATCGCGCCGGCCCTGATCTACGAGGCGATGGAATGCATCGGCGGCAGCGGCTATGTCGAGGAGCGCCCGATCGCCCGGCACTACCGCGAGGCGCCGGTCAACGCGATCTGGGAGGGCTCCGGCAACGTCATGGCGCTCGACGTGCTGCGCGTTCTCGCGCGTGGCCGCGACCTCTTCGAACTGGTCTTTGCGGGACTTTCACGCGACCTCGGCCCGTCCGGGCCGAAGACGGTCGAGGTGCTGAGGGCCGCCATGTCGCTCTGCGAGCGCGACGAGGGGGCCGCCCGCATGCTCGTCGAGCAGCTGGCACTCGCCGCGGCTGCCGCCGAGCTCTACCGCATCGGCGCCGGGCGCGTCGCCGACGCCTTCCTCGAGACGCGGCTCGCCGCAGGCTGGCGCTCGACCTACGGCATGCTCGATTCGCGCTTCGATTCGGCCTATATCGTCGACCTGCTCTATCCCGCCACGTAGGCGGTCACCATCAGCACGAAGGGGATGGTGACGAAGGAGGCGACCGTCTGCACGGTCGCGACCGCGGCATAGAAGGGGGCGTCGCCGCCCATCTGCTTGGCGAGCAGGTAGCCGTTCATCGCCGTCGGCACCGCGGCGCCAAGTGCGATCGACAGCAGCGGCACGCCGCCGACGCCGGCAAGCCAGCCGGCGCCGACCATCAGCACGGGCATGCCGAGCAGCTTCAGGCCGACGGGAACGAGCGACAGCGCGCTCGGCCTGAGCGCGTCCGCGACCCTCAGGCCGGCGCCCACCATGACGAGGCCGAGGCTGAGCGAGGTGTCGGCCACGAGGTCGATGGTCTGCATCAGCGGCGCATAGAGCGTCAGCCCCAGGCCGTTGAACAGGATGCCGGCAAGCGATGCCAGGATCAGCGGGTTGGTGACGATCTTGCGCGCGAAGGCGTTGAGGCTGCGGCTGCCGCCGCCGAACCAGATCAGCATGCCGATATTGTAGAAATTGATCGGGATGATGATCAGCGTCATGACGAGCGCGATCAGCGCCAGGCTCTCCGCCCCGTAGAGCTTCTCGGCGATGGCGAGCGCCATGAAGCCGTTCCAGCGCGTCGCGGTCTGGAAGACCGAGGTATAGGTCGCGGCCGGCACGCCGGCCCTGCGGAAGAGCGGCCAGCTCGCGGCGAGCAGGGCCGCCATGACCGTGACCGCGCCGATCGACGCGATCGCGACCGCACCCGCCTCCATGCCGCGGAAATCCGCCTTGGCGAGCGTCGCGAAGAGCAGGGCGGGAAAGAGCACGTAGAAGCCGAGCTGCTCGAGCCCCGTCCACAGCCCGCCGTCGATGGCGCGCCAGCGCTTGAGCAGCGCCCCCAGCACGACGAGCAGGAAGACGGGAAGCGTGCTTTCGAAGATGACGAGCATTGCGGACCGGGGAGGGAGGCGGAAG
This sequence comes from Rhizobium alarense, assembly GCF_021555155.1. GTDB lineage: Bacteria > Pseudomonadota > Alphaproteobacteria > Rhizobiales > Rhizobiaceae > Rhizobium_D > Rhizobium_D alarense. The sequence continues at coordinate 25,177 of NZ_JAKGBU010000048.1, read as the reverse complement.
ACCGCCCCTTCATTCCACGCGCCGCGCTGCCGGGCAACCCCCTTTTGTCGTTGGCCCGCCGCACGCGATGCGGCGCGTCACGTCCAGCCTCCGGCAGCCGCCGCGCTGTGGAAATTAACCTTAACGATTGGTTTAAGTTGCAGGCCAAAGGTTAACGGGCAATGGTGCCGGCAACGGATTTTTAACCATTTGCCGGGCGGAACCGATGGCCAGGATGGCCCTTACATTGGTCATGACGATCTTCTTTGCGGTTCTCGCGCTCGATATCGCCGTGCCGGCCTTCGTGGTGCTGTCTATGCTCGTCACGGGGCAGGCGGTGCTGGCGCTCGGGGAAATGGTCATCGCAGAGGAGCAAACGGCATGAAGTGGTTGCTGATCCTGTGGGCGCTTCCGGTCACGCTGCTGGCGGGCTGGTACGGGCTGTCCTACTACGACATGAGCTTCGGCTTCTTCATGCTGACGCGCGAATCGCACGATCTCGTCTTCCGCATCTATGGCCATATCCTCGGCATCCCGCCGGAGACCATTCCGCCGCTGGTGGCGCGGGCGATCGTCGTCGACAGCCTGATCGTCTTCGCCATCATCGGCTGGCGACAGCGTGCGGCGATCGCCGCCTGGTGGCAGGCGCGCCGTGCGAGGGCTCAATCCTCCGCCGGTCTTGCCAGCGAGGAGAGCCTGTCGAGCGCTCCCTGAAGGATGAAGGAGGCCGCCGCCGAATCGATCCGTTCGGCCCGCTTGCGGCGCGACACGTCCATCTCGATCAGCGTGCGTTCCGCCGCGACCGTCGACAGCCGCTCGTCCCAGTAGACGAAGGGGATGTCGGTCTTCTCGCTCATCAAGCGCACGAAGGCGCGGGTCGCCTGCACGCGCGGCCCGGCGCTGCCGTCCATGTTCACCGGCAATCCGATGACGAAGGCGGCGATCCTCTCCTTCGCCGCGAAGGCGAGCAGCGCCTCGGCGTCGATGCCGAACTTCACGCGCTTCAGGACCGGGCGAGGGGTGGCGAGCCGCCGGCCAAGATCGGATACGGAGAGGCCGATCGTCTTGGTGCCGAGATCGAGGCCGGCGATCGCCTGGTTCGGTTGAAGGTCCGTCGCCAGTTGCTCGAGTGTCAGCGTCGCCATGATGCGGCTTTCCAGATGCACGTTCAGCGCTTGCGCACGAACTCGGTGCGCAGCACCAGCCCCTTGATGGCATCGTGGCGGCAGTCGATTTCGTCCGGGTTGTCGGTCAGCCGGATCGACCGGATCACCGTGCCCTGCTTCAGCGTCTGCCCCGCGCCCTTGACCTTCAGGTCCTTTATGAGCACGACGGAATCCCCGTCGGCAAGCGCATTGCCGCTGGCGTCGCGCACGACACTGCGCGCCGCCTGCTCGGCGGCAATCGCGGAGGCCGGGCGCCATTCGCCGGTCGTTTCGTCGTAGATGTAGTCGTCGTCGGCCATGACTGCCCCTTTTCTGCACTGCGGTTGGCGCGGGACGTTCGCCTTCCCGCGCGCCACGCTTATATTCTTCCTGCCGCGAATGGAAACGGTTGTCGCCGACATTCGTTGGTTTCTATCGTCCGCCACGCCTATGCAAAGGAAAACCATCCATGAAGATCACCTGGCTCGGCCATTCCGCCTTTCGCATCGAGACCGCCAAGGCCAAGATCCTGATCGACCCCTTCTTCACCGGCAATCCGGCCTTCGACGAATCGACCCGCCGCGATGCGACGGCAGGCCTCACCCACGTCCTCCTGACGCACGGCCACGGCGACCATGTCGGCGATACGCTGGCGATCGCCGGGGAGACCGGTGCGACGGTCTTCGCCAATGCCGACCTTGCGGCCTGGCTCGGCTCGAAGGGCGCTGCGAACGTCGACATGGGCAATACCGGCGGCACCGTGCATTTCGACGGTTTCTCGGTGACCTTCGTCAACGCGCTGCATTCCTCCGCACAGATCACCGAGGACGGTGTTTCCCATTCGCTCGGCAGCGCCAACGGCCTCGTCCTGCATTTCGAGGACGAGCCGACGCTCTACCACATGGGCGACACCGACATCTTCTCGGACATGGCACTCGTCCAGGAACTGCACCAGCCGGATATCGGCCTGGTGCCGATCGGCGACCGCTTCACGATGGGCGGCGCGGTGGCGGCGCTCGCTTGCCGGCGCTATTTCAAGTTCGGCACGGTCATCCCCTGCCACTACGGCTCCTTCGGCGTCCTCGACCAGACGGCGGACACCTTCGTTGCCGCGATGGACGGTGTCGGGACGACGGTCGAGGTGCCGAAGGTCGGTGACGCGGTTTCGCGTTGACCGCGTCGGCCCCGGGGAGTCCGGCCGTGTGCAATCTCGCCTTCTACAGCGACCAGATCGTGCCGCCGAATGCGGCGGTCGACCGGCGCCTGCTCGCGATGATGACGGTGCGCGGCGTCGGGTCGCACATCGGCTACATTCCCTCCGGCCCCGACCCCGGACGCCGCTTCTTCCGCGAGCGCCGCGCCTACTACGCCCGTTACGGTCTCGACCTCGACCTCTGTTTCGACCTCGACGAACCGCCGGATGCCGCGGCGATCGACAAGCTATTTTCCTGTGACGCCATCCATCTGTCCGGCGGCCATACGGCAGGTTTCCTGAAGCGGCTGGGGGCGAGCGGCATGCACGCCCGGCTCGCGGCCTGGGCGCGGCGCGGCGGCATCCTGATCGGCACGAGCGCCGGTGCGATTCTGATGACGCCGACGATCGCGAGCGACGCGCTCTTTTCGGGCGCCGCGCCGGAAGAGGTCGAGGGCGGCGCGGCGCTGGATCTGGTGCCCTTCGAGTTCTTCCCGCATCTCGGCGGAAAACCCGCCTATCTGCCGGAACTCCTGCGCTACAGCCGCCTCACGTCGCGGCCGATCGTTGCCTGCCGCGACGGCGACGGTCTCGTGGTCACCGAGGGCAGGGTCGAATGCATCGGCGATCCGGTGTGGATCATGGACGGCGCGGCGCGGGCACCGGGCGACATCCAGCTTGCCGGCCTCGCGATCACGCGCATCGTTTAGGCCCGACGCGATCACCCGTTGCGCCGCCCCGTCTTGGCGGCTATAGCCGGTGGGAAAAATCCCACCGGAGCAAGCCATGTCCGTCGATCTCGCCACCGTCAAACGTGTCGCCCATCTCGCCCGCATCGCGGTCAGCGAGGAGGAGGCCAATCGCATGATGGGCGAGCTGAACGGCATCCTCGGCTTCGTCGAGCAGCTTTCCGAGGTCGATGTCGCGGGCGTCGAACCCATGACCTCGGTGACACCGATGGCCATGAAGAAGCGCCTCGACGCCGTGACGGACGGCGACAAGGCGGACGACGTGGTGGCGAACGCCCCGGCGACGGACCGCAACTTCTTCCTCGTGCCGAAGGTCGTCGAATAGGCCCGCGCCTGTTCCCGTCCGCACCCGACATTCAAGCGGCCCCGCCGCCCGACCGAAGCGATCGCACCATGACCGACCTGACCCGCCTTACCATCGCCGAAGCCCGCGAGAAGCTCATCGCGAAGGAGATCACCGCCGTCGAACTGACGGAGGCCTATCTCGCCGCGATCGGCGCGGCGAACCCGGTGCTCAACGCCTATGTCGCGGTGACGCCGGATAAGGCGCGCGCCATGGCGGAGATCTCCGACGCGCGCATCGCGGCCGGCAAGGCGGGCGCGCTCGAGGGCATTCCGCTCGGCATCAAGGACCTGTTCGGCACGGAGGGCGTGCACACGCAGGCGGCAAGCCATATCCTCGACGGCTTCAAGCCGAAATACGAATCGACCGTCACCCAGAACCTCTGGAACGACGGCGCCGTCATGCTCGGCAAGCTCAACATGGACGAATTCGCCATGGGTTCGTCCAACGAGACTTCTTACTATGGTCCGGTGATCAATCCTTGGCGTGAACGCGAGAGAGAAGCTCCGGAACTCGACGTGCATGGTAAGGAAGGGCTTCATTGGAAGCGAGTAGTCGGCTCGAACAAGCTTCTCGTGCCGGGCGGCTCCTCGGGCGGTTCGGCTGCCGCCGTTGCGGCCTTCCTCTGCGCCGGCGCGACCGCGACCGACACCGGCGGCTCGATCCGCCAGCCGGCGGCCTTCACCGGCACGGTCGGCATCAAGCCTACCTACGGCCGCTGCTCGCGCTTCGGCATCGTCGCCTTCGCCTCGTCGCTCGACCAGGCCGGTCCCATCGCCCGCGACGTGCGCGACGCGGCGATCCTTCTGAAATCCATGGCGAGCGTCGATCCGAAGGACACGACGTCGGTCGACCTTCCGGTCCCGGATTACGAGGCCTCGCTCGGCAAGTCGCTCAAGGGCATGCGCATCGGCATTCCGAAGGAATACCGCGTCGACGGCATGCCCGACGAGATTGAGGCGCTCTGGAGCCAGGGCATCGCCTGGCTGAAGGACGCCGGCGCCGAGATCGTCGACATCACGCTGCCGCACACCAAATATGCGCTGCCCGCCTACTACATCGTGGCGCCGGCGGAAGCCTCCTCGAACCTCGCCCGCTACGACGGCGTGCGCTACGGCCTGCGCGTCGAGGGCAAGGACATCGTCGACATGTACGAGAAGACGCGCGCCAGCGGCTTCGGCCAGGAGGTGAAGCGCCGCATCATGATCGGCACCTATGTGCTCTCCGCCGGCTACTACGACGCCTATTACCTGCGGGCCCAGAAGGTGCGCACGCTGATCAAACGGGACTTCGAGCTCGCCTTCCATGCCGGCGTCGACGCCATCCTGACGCCCGCCACGCCGTCCTCCGCCTTCGGCATCGCCGACGAGGATCTCGCGGCCGATCCGGTGAAGATGTACCTCAACGACATCTTCACCGTGACGGTGAACATGGCCGGCCTGCCGGGCATCGCCGTTCCCGCCGGCCTCGACCACAAGGGCCTGCCGCTCGGCCTGCAGCTCATCGGCAAGCCCTTCGAAGAGGAAACCCTTTTCAGGACGGCGCATGTCATCGAACAGGCCGCCGGCCGCTTTTCGCCGCAGAAGTGGTGGTAGGGAGCGTCACGCTTTCCTCCAGCCGGCATAGATCGTTCGCGACGGCAGCACCTGCTTGCGGGAGCTTCCATGCGTTAATCCCGGGGCGGCGGTGGCATCAGGCCGCGCAGCCCATTTGAGCGGCGTCTCGGATTTTCTCTGCATTTTGGAAGGCGGATCTCGTCAAATGCAGATTTGAATGGCTTAATGGGCCTCTAAAGAGGGCCGTCCGTTGATCATTGTCCGCAATGCCCGCAGCGAGGATGTCCGCACGCTTGTCGAAATCGGCATGCGGGCCTGGGAGCAGGCGGTCATCGGCGTGGCCGATCTCGATGTGCTGGGAGCAAATGCCCGCAACGCCTTCGAGACATTCCTTGTCAACAACTGGCTCGCCGTCACGGTGGCCGAGCGGGCAGGGCAGACTGTCGGATGGGCGGCGCGGGAAGAGCTGGACGACCAGATTTCCGATCTTTGGGTCGAACCCGCGCTGCAGCGGCAGGGGATCGGCAGCCGGCTTCTTTCGGCGGTCGAAGCCGAGATGATGGCGGCAGGTTACGAGGCGGCGCGCCTGCAAACACACGCCCGCAATGAGCCGGCGGTCGCCTTCTTCCGCGCCCGGGGCTATTCGGTCCATTGGCTCTCGATCGTATATTCGCCGAAGCTCGACCGCGACATCGAATCGATCGGGCTGTCGCGGCAGATGGTTTCCAGCGAACCGTTCAGCTATGGCATGGGCGGCCTTTGAGCTCGGCAAGCCGACTCAGAGCAGGAAATCGGAATGCTGGAGTTCGTCCAGCTGTACATTCTTGAGCACGATCGTGCCCACGTCCGAAAACTTGATGCGCACGCCGTCCGTCCGCTGGACCATGTGATTGTCCTTGAGATCCGCGAAGTTGTCGATGCCGTTGACGGACGTGAGGTCCAGTATGTCGTGGCCCGCGCCCGTCGCGTCGAAATCGACGATCTTGTCTCGGCCGAAGCGCCCGGCGAAAACGAAGTGATCGCTGCCGCCTCCGCCCGCGAGCTTGTCGCCGCCGCCGCCGCCGTTCAGGTAATCGTTGCCTCCACCGCCTGAAATGCGATCCCGGCCGCCGCCGCCGAGCAGATCGTCGTCTCCGCCTTCACCGCGAAGCCTGTCATTGCCGTCTCGACCGAGCAGTTCGTCGGCGCCGTTGCCGCCGACGAGGCGATCGTTGGATTTCGTCCCCCTGGTCTGCACGCCGAGGAGCAACGTGAAGCTGTCGCCATATTTGAAGGCAACGGCGTCCACGTTGACGAAGAGCTTGTTGTTGGTCACGGAAAACGCGCTTTCGTCGATCGCAAGCGTCGTCTTGTTGGTTTGCAGCGTGACCGAATGGAGCGTGCGCGCTCCACCGAAGCCATCGAATGTCAGGACATATCCGTTGAAATCCTGAACATTGGCGAAGCCGGAAAAGCGATTGTCCGTGATGGTATAGCGTACCTTGAGGCCGCTGATATCGAGCTTGGCCGACACGATCGTGTAGCTGTCGCCGCTGATGTCGTAGTCCTGAAGGTCGTCGAACTCGGTTCTTCCGGAGCTTATCTGCTCCGTCGCGGTTGTCGATATCTTGTTCTTCAATGTCGGGGCATAGATGTCGAGGTGAACAGTCGTTCCATTGAGCATTGTAACACTCCCCGTTGAAACTGATCTTATAGGATATGCTAAGGAAAGCGGTCCTCCATTTTGTCCTGAACGGTAACGGAGTGGCCCGCAAAATTATTCATTTCTAATAAAGCGGGGCCGCGAGTGCAGGTGCCCGCCGTTAAGGCGGGCACAGCGCGCCGCCGTCCGGTCACCGGTTGTCGAGCTGCGCGCGCACGAGCGCGAGGCCCCGCCCGGTGATGCGGTAGGGCCGGCCGCCCGATGAGGCGATGCAGCGCCGCCGCTTGAGTTTTCGGAAGAGCGGCAGGTCGAGGCCGGAGACACGCCAGCCGTCCCGCGTGATGCAGGCGACCGTCACGATCTTGCGTGTGTCGTCGTCCCGTTCAATGTCGATCCTGCCGCCCTGGGCGAGCAGGTGGAGAATGCGCTGTTCGGCGCGGGAAATGTCCATTGGTCGGGATCCGTAAGGCGTTCGAACGAACGCGAAAAAACGTTCCGCCACCCGGAGGGGCGAGCTCTATCGTTTTTCCGACCCTGCGCGCATCGCGATGCGGGCAGGGTCCTCAGCAGGCCTCCGACGACGAAAACATCAAAACTCCCAAAGGACGCACCGGTGATAGCCGATGCGTCCGGTTTTCGTCAATTGGCGGCGACGATCAGCGAATGGTGCAGCATGACCCCGGCCTTCACTCCGTCTGCCGAGGCGAACGAGATGTTGCCGGCGCCGATCGCGATGTCGCCGGCGGCATAGAGGCCGGGAAGCGACGTCTGGCCGGTCTCGTCGGTCTTGATGATCGGGCCGATCGGGGTTTCCTTGCGGGCAAGCGCCCGGTCGTCCGGAATGGCGCTGCGCACCCTCGCCTCGGGCATGACGAAGAGCGCCCTGACGAGCGTCGGGATGCCGGGACCGGTCTCGACGGAGAGCATTCCGTCCGGACCGTCCGCGATGGCGGTCACCCGGCCCGGGCGAAGCGTGACGTTGCGCCGCTCGAGAAGGGCAAGAGCCTCTTCCTCCGGCTCCGCCGTCCCGTTGGTGAAGAGCGTCACGCCGCCCCAGTCGGAGACGATCGTGGCGAAGCGCGCCGCATCGGCCGTGCGCGCCAGCACGCCCATCGGGCCGCCGCCGACCTCGTAACCGTGGCAATACGGGCAATGCAGCACGGTCTTGCCCCAGCGCTCCGCAAGGCCCGCAACATCCGGCAGCCGGTCCTCGAAGCCGGTCGCCAGCAGCACGCGCCGCGCCGCGATGCGCTCGCCGTCGCCGGTCAGGACCGAAAAGGCGTCGATGTCGCCGTCGAGGCGCTCGGCTTCGGTGTCGCGGAACGTCACCGTCCCGTAGGCGGCGAGCTGCCGGCGGGCATCGGCGAGGATGTCGAGGCCCGGCCGTCCGTCCTGGGCGAGGAAGCCGTGCGCATGGGCGGCGAAGCGGTTGCGGGGCAGGCCGGTGTCGAGCACGGTCACACGGCGGCGGGCGCGGGCGAGCTGCATGGCGGCCGACAGGCCGGCAAAGCCCCCGCCGACGATGATGGCATCTTCGGTCATGGTCTCATCCTTTCTGGAGCAAGCGGCAGCCTTCGCGCGACACGCGCCGCGCGATCGTCTGCCTTGGGGAGGGAAGCGGGACCCGGCTCAGCCGGTGTCGGGGCGCGCCGCCTTTGCAAGCACCGCGAGATGGAAATCTGCCGCGAGGTCGGCGAGCGTCTTCTGCCGGAACCGCGCCATCAGCATCGCCTCGGCATCCTTCAGCGCTTCGCCGATGACGGCGTTGACGGACCGTTCGACGGCGCAGCCCGGCATTTCGGTCGCCGGTCCGATCTGGAAGAGAATCGGCTCGCCCAGCGCGTTGTAGATGTCGAAAAGCGAGATGTCGTCGAGCGGTCGGGCGAATTGCCAGCCGCCGCCATGGCCGCGGCCGGACGCGACGATGCCGGCATCCCGCAGCCCGGCCATGGTGCGCCTGACGACGACGGCATTGGTATCGAGGCAATGCGCAAGTTCGTCCGAGGTCATCGGGCGGTCGCGCTCGGCCATGTGCATCAGCGCATGCAGCACCGCGGAAAGTCGGCTGTTTCTTTTCATGTAACAATATATGTTACGAATTATGGCTGATGTCAAGGCCGGTTGCTCCGGAAGGCATGGGACACCCGTCGCAAGCCTTGCGCCTCCGGGGCATATGGTCTACCGAGGCAGGCGAATCCAAGGCCACTGCGAAGAGCATCCCATGACCCTCGTCGACGTCCGTATTTCCGATCCGAAACGCTACATCCCCGGCGCTACCGGCGACTGGGAGGTGATCATCGGCATGGAGGTGCATGCGCAGATCCTTTCCAATTCGAAGCTCTTCTCCGGCGCTTCGACGGAATTCGGCAAGGCACCGAACGCCAATGTCTCGCTGGTCGATGCGGCGATGCCCGGCATGCTGCCCGTCATCAACGAGGAATGCGTCCGGCAGGCGGTGCGCACGGGGCTCGGCCTGAAGGCGCAGATCAACCATCGCTCGATCTTCGACCGGAAGAACTATTTCTACCCGGACCTGCCGCAGGGCTACCAGATCTCGCAGTACAAGGACCCGATCGTCGGCGAGGGCAAGATCGTCATCTCCGTCGGCCCGGACCGCAAGGGGCAGTTCGAGGACGTGGAGATCGGCATCGAGCGGCTGCATCTGGAGCAGGACGCCGGCAAGTCGATGCACGATCAGCATCCGACCATGTCCTATGTCGATCTCAACCGTTCCGGCGTCGCGCTGATGGAAATCGTCTCCAAGCCGGACATGCGCTCCTCCGACGAGGCCAAGGCCTATCTCACCAAGCTGCGCACCATCCTGCGCTATCTCGGCACCTGCGACGGCAACATGGACGAAGGCTCGATGCGCGCCGACGTCAACGTTTCGGTGCGCCGGCCGGGCGAGGGATTCGGTACGCGCTGCGAGATCAAGAACGTCAACTCGATCCGCTTCGTCGGCCAGGCGATCGAATTCGAGGCGCGTCGCCAGATCGCCATCCTGGAGGACGGCGGCATGATCGACCAGGAGACGCGGCTGTTCGATCCGGGCAAGGGCGAGACGCGCTCAATGCGCTCCAAGGAGGACGCGCACGACTATCGCTATTTCCCCGATCCGGACCTGCTGCCGCTCGAATTCGACAACGCGTTCGTCGGCAGTCTGCTCGCCGACCTGCCGGAACTGCCGGACGACAAGAAGGAGCGCTTCGTCAAGGATCTCGGCCTGTCCGTCTACGACGCCTCGGTGCTCGTCTCGGAAAAGGCGATCGCCGACTATTTCGAGGCCGTCGCCGCCGGCCGCGACGGCAAGATCGCCGCGAACTGGGTCATCAACGACCTGCTGGGCGCCTTGAACAAAGCCGGCAAGGACATTGAAGAGACTCCGGTTTCTCCCGTCCAGCTCGGCCAGATCATCGACCTCATCAAGGACGGCACGATCTCCGGCAAGCTTGCCAAGGATCTCTTCGAGATCGTCTGGAACGAGGGCGGCGAGCCGGCGGACATCGTGGAATCGCGCGGCATGAAGCAGGTGACCGACACCGGTGCCATCGAGAAGGCCGTCGACGAGATCATCGCCGCCAATCCGGACCAGGTCGAGAAGGTGAAGGCAAAGCCGACGCTCGCCGGCTGGTTCGTCGGCCAGGTGATGAAGGCGACCGGCGGCAAGGCCAACCCGCAGGCCGTCCAGGCCCTGGTGAAGGCCAAGCTCGGCATCGAGGAATAGGCGCCGTGTTCTTCGTCCGCACGGCGACGGAGCGCGACCTTGCCAAGGTGAGCGCACTGCTCGCCGAGACGTGGCACGCCACCTACGATGCACTCTACGGCGCCGCGAAGGTCTCGGAACTGACGGCGAAATGGCACTCCGTCCCGGCCCTGAAGGAACGGCTCGCACGGCGGGACGGCGAGTTTGTCGTCGCCGACGACGGCCGGAACATCGCCGGCATGGGCTTCGCCGCCATGATGAAGGATCGGCCGAAGACCGCGCTGCTGCATCAGCTCTACGTGCTGCCGGAACATCAGCGCCGGGGCATCGGCCGCGATCTCTTCGCCGAGCTCGAGACCTGCTTTCCGGACGCCGCCGCGATGCGCCTCGAGGTCGAGCCCGGAAACACGCGGGCGATCGCCTTCTACGCGATGCTCGGCTTCGAGAAGGTCGGCGAGACGTCGAACTGCGGCGACGGCCAGTCCGGCATTCCGGCCTGGATCTACGAGAAGCCGCTCGGGTGAGGCGCGACGATCAGCCCCGGCCGGAGGGATGCAAAGCCGCGGGAATCGCTGGACATCGGCGGTCCGGCGCGCCATAAGCGGAATGCGCAATTCGATAGGGAAGGCGGCGTTGCCCGCATCCTGCCAAGGACGTCTCGCATGAATTTCTTGAAGCAAATCTTCACGTGGTGGAACGGTCAGACGATCGGCACGCGCTTTCACACCTGGCGCTTCGGCACAAGGGTCGGCGAGGACGAACTCGGTAACGTCTACTATCAGGGCACGGCCAAGGATTCCGAGGGCCGGACGCGCCGCTGGGTGATCTACAACGGCTATGCCGAGGCCTCGGCGATCCCGCCGGGCTGGCACGGCTGGATGCATCACCGCACCGACGTCTCGCCGGCCGACGAGGACTACAAGGCGCGCGAATGGCAGAAGCCGCATCGCCAGAACCATACGGGCTCGGCGCTTGCCTACCGCCCGCCGGGCTCGATCGCCGCGGCCGGCGAACGTCCGCGCGTTACCGGCGACTATGACGCCTGGACGCCGGGCTCCTGATCCCGTTTCGCCACAATTCATCGCTAGCGGATCGGCAGGGCGGCGCATCGTCGCCTTCAGGATTTGCGGGAGCCGGCAGGTGATCCATTTGATACAGACGCTGACGAACGGCCGGGCGGGCACCGCAGTGCGCGTGCTGGCCCTTGGCATGGTCTGCGCCACGGCGCTTTCGCCGCGCCCCGGCGAGGCGGCGCGCATCGAGAATCCCGTCGCCGTCTTCTCCGGCATCGACAAGATCACCGGCCGCATCACGAGCTTCGACGTCTATGTCGGCGAGACGGTGCAGTTCGGCGCGCTGCAGGTGACGCCGAAGGTCTGCTACAACCGAGACGACACGGAAGCGCAGAAGGTGACGACCTTCGTCGAGGTGGACGAGATCACGCTGGACCGCAAGATCCGCCGCATCTTCACCGGCTGGATGTTCGCCGACAGCCCGGGCCTCAATGCCGTCGAGCACCCGGTCTATGACGTCTGGCTGACCGAATGCAAGCTGCAGTCCGACGTCCCGCCGCCGGAAAATGTCGAGACGAAGGCCGAGCCGTCCAACTGACCCGAGCGGTTGCGTCTCGCGCAGCCGATGACAGATCAGAACGGCAGGTGCGGCGAGGTGAGCGCGTTTGCCAGAAGATCCTCGTAATCCGCCTTGGGCACGTCGATCGCGCCGAAGCTTCTGAGATGCTCCGTGGTGAACTGCGTGTCGAGCAGGCGGAATCCCTTCTCGCGCATCCGCTCGACCAGGTGCACGAGACAGATCTTCGAGGCATCGGTTCGGCGCGAGAACATGCTCTCGCCGAAGAAGGCGGCGCCGAGCGAAACGCCATAGAGCCCGCCGACGAGTTGCTCCCCCTCCCAGGCCTCGACACTGTGGGCGTGCCCCATGCGGTGAAGCTGCGCGTAGAGCGTCCTGATCCGCCGATTGATCCAGGTGGACGGGCGGTCGGGTGCGGCTTCGGCGCAGGCGGCGATCACCGCCTCGAAGGCCGTGTCGACACGGATGTCGAAGGGCTTCCGGCGGATTGTCCTGGCAAGGCTGCGCGAGACGTGGAAGCGGTCAAGCGGGATGACGCCCCGGATATCCGGCTCGACCCAGAAGAGCTCCGGGTCGTCCGCCGAATCGGCCATCGGGAACAGACCGATGGAGTAGGCGCGCAGCAGGAGCTCCGGTGTGATCTCCGGGTGCCTGCCGCGCCGCGCCGCCATCGCCGGCTATTCCGAGGCCCTGGCCAGATAGGTCTCCAGCCAGTGGATGTCGTAGTCGCCGTTGGCGATGTCCTGGTTGCCGATCAGGTCCTGGAAGAGCGGCAGCGTCGTCTTGATGCCGTCGATGACGAACTCGTCGAGGACCCGGCGCAGCCGCATCATGCATTCGACGCGCGTGCGGCCGTGCACGATCAGCTTGCCGATCAGGCTGTCGTAATAGGGCGGGATGCGGTAGCCCTGATAGGCGCCCGAATCGACGCGCACGCCGAGGCCGCCCGGCGCATGGAAATGCGTGATCGTGCCCGGCGAGGGAACGAAGGTGCGCGGGTCTTCCGCATTGATGCGGCATTCGATGGCGTGGCCGGAGAAGACGACCTCGTCCTGCGTCACCGACAGCCCGGCGCCGGAGGCAACCCGGATCTGCTCGTGCACGAGATCGATGCCGGTGATCGCCTCGGTGATCGGATGCTCCACCTGCAGGCGCGTGTTCATCTCGATGAAATAGAACTCGCCGTTCTCGTAGAGGAACTCGACCGTGCCGGCGCCGCGGTACTTGAGCTTCCTCATGGCGTCGGCGCAGATCTGGCCGATCTTCATGCGCTGCTCGACATTGAGGGCAGGGGAGTTCGCCTCCTCCCAGACCTTCTGGTGGCGGCGCTGCAGCGAGCAGTCCCGCTCGCCGAGATGGATGGCATTGCCCTCGCCATCGCCGACCACCTGGATTTCGATATGGCGCGGCTTGCCGAGGTACTTTTCCATGTAGACGGCGTCGTTGCCGAAGGCGGCGAGCGCTTCGGCGCGGGCCGTCGAGACGGCCTCTTCGAGATCGGCTTCGGTCTTCGCCACCTTCATGCCGCGGCCGCCGCCGCCGGCGGTCGCCTTGATGAGCACCGGGAAGCCGATCTTGCGGGCGACCTGCATCGCATTGTCGGGCTTCACCTCGCCGTCGGAGCCCGGAACGACCGGGATGCCGAGCGCCTCCGCCGTCTTCTTGGCGGTGATCTTGTCGCCCATGATGCGGATATGCTCCGCGGTCGGGCCGATGAACGTGATGCCGTGCGCGTCGAGGATTTCGGCGAACTTGGCGTTTTCCGACAGGAAGCCGTAGCCCGGATGCACGGCGTCGGCGCCGGTGATCTCGCAGGCGGCGACGATCTGGTGGATGTTGAGGTAGCTTTCACGCGACGGCGGCGGGCCGATGCAGACGCTTTCGTCGGCAAGCCGCACATGCATCGCGTCGGCATCCGCCGTCGAATGCACGGCAACCGTGGCGATACCGAGCTCCTTGCAGGCGCGCAGAACGCGAAGGGCGATTTCGCCGCGGTTGGCTATGAGAACCTTGGAGATCATGACGGCCACCTTATTCGATGACGATCAGCGGTTCGCCATATTCCACCGGGCTCGCGTCCTCGACCAGGATCTCGGTCACCTTGCCCGAACGCGGCGCCGGAATCTGGTTCATCGTCTTCATCGCCTCGATGATCAGGATCGTCTGGCCTTCCTTGACGGTCGCGCCGACCTCGATGAAGGGGCGGGCACCCGGGGCGGGCGACAGATAGGCGGTGCCGACCATCGGTGCGGCGACCGCATTCTTGTTCGACTTCGCCGTTTCCGCCGCGTTCGTCGGTGCAGCGGCCGGCTGGGGCGCTGCCGGTGCGGCATAGGCGGGCATCGCCGGCATCGCCGCCATGGAGATGGCCGCCGGCGTGCGCGACACGCGGATGCGCAGATCGTCCTGCTGGACCTCGATCTCCGTCAGGTCGGTCTCGTTGAGGATGTTTGCGAGGTCCCGGATCAGGCTCTGATCGATACCCTTGTTCTTCTCAGCCATGGAAGGAAGCCCTTGTTCTTGTTATGTCGTGATTGTTGCGAGCGCATTGAGCGCGAGGATGTAGCTCTGCGCGCCGAAGCCGCAAATGACGCCCTTGACCGCCGGCGCGATCCGCGACGCGTGGCGGAATTCCTCGCGCGCATGCACGTTGGAAAGATGCACCTCGACGACGGGGATCTTGATGGCGCGGATCGCGTCGTGGAGCGCGATGGACGTGTGGGTATAGGCACCCGCGTTGATCGCGATGCCCGCGCCGCGCTCGCCGGCCTCGTGGATCCAGTCGACCAGGAAGCCCTCGTGGTTGGACTGGCGGAATTCGAGGCCGTAGCCCAGCCGATCGGTCTCCGCGCGGCAGAGCGCCTCGATATCCGCCAGCGTCTGGCCGCCATAGATGCCGGGTTCGCGTTTGCCGAGCGCATTGAGATTGGGGCCGTTCAGCACGTATAGCGTCGAGGTCATTCGAATTTCCGTATGCCAATAGGCCTGTACCTATAGACCGGCGGGTTCCGCAGGGAAAGCCCCAAGGAACAGCGCTTCGCTTGTCCACAAGGGACTGCCACACCAGCAGGAAACGGCGGAAAGATGGCGCTCAGCAAGTGGCCTTGCCGCAGGCCCGCACATTGGCGACCTTACCTTCGATGGCGTCCGCGCCGATCGCGCCGAAGATCGTCTCGCGGGCGATGACATAGGAGGGCGTGCCGGTGATGCCGAGGCCGTTGGCGAGCGTATAGGCCTCGCGCACCGCCTCGTCGTGCGGGTTTGCCTCCATCTGCTTGCGGATGTCCGCCTCGGTGACGCCGAGTTTCCCGGCAAGCGCGATGGCGCTTTCCTCGGTGGCGCGTTCCTCGCCGCCGAGCAGGGCGCGGTGGAACGCGCCGTAGGCCTCCGGCTTCAGGTCGCGGAAGGCGGCGCTCACCTTGTGGGCGGCAAGCGAGTCCGGGCCGAGGATCGGCAGTTCCTTCAGGACGAAGCGGATGTTCTTGTCCTTCTCGAGGATCGCATCCATGTCGGTGAGCGCACGTTTGCAGTAGCCGCAATTGTAGTCGAAGAACTCGACCACCGTCACGTCGCCCTTCGGATTGCCGAGCGCGATGTCGTATTTCGAGGTGAAGATCGCGTCCCTGTTCTCGTCGATGGCGGAGGCGGACTGCGCCTGCTGGGCGGCGGCCTGCTTCGCCTGCAGCGCCTCCTGCACCTCCAGGAGGATCTCCGGGTTGGCGAGCAGATATTCCTTGATATAGGCGCCGATTTCCTCCTTCTGGCTGTCGTCCAGCGCGGCCGCGCTCAGCGGAAGCGCGGTGCCGGCGAGGAGGGCGACGGCGGCCGCCCGAAGGAATGTCGTGATGCGCATGGCGGGTCTGTCCTCGTGAAGTCTGGTCGGCTGCATCCCATCCCGCTGCAGCCGCGTCAATCGCGAAACCGTTGGCCGCACCGGTCTTTGCGGGACAATAGGACGCGTCGTCGGTAAACGAAACATGAAAAGCGGCCGATTTCCGGTCTTCGCGGGATTGTGAAGAGCCGGTGCTTCCGGCTAGGGGAGGGCCGGAGACAAGCAGGGAGACACCGATGAGACCCTCGAGGCGCAGCGCCGTCGAACCCTTCCACGCGATGGACGTCCTGGCGGAAGCGACGCGCCGGCGCGCTGCCGGTCACGACGTGATTTCCATGGCCGTCGGCCAGCCGGTGCACCCGGCGCCGCGCGCCGCGCTGGATGCCGCCCGCAGGGCGCTGGAACAGGGAAGGATCGGCTATACCGACGCGCTGGGGCTGCTGTCCCTTCGCGAGGCGCTTGCCGCGCACTATCGCCAGGCGCATGGCGTCGCCGTCGACCCGGCGCGCATCGTCGTGACCACGGGATCCTCGGCGGGCTTCAACCTTGCCTTCCTGTCCCTCTTCGACCCGGGCGACCGGGTGGCGATCGCCCGGCCCGGCTATCCCGCCTATCGCAACATCCTGTCGGCGCTCGGCGTCGAGACCGTGGAGATCGAGGCGGGGCCGGAGAACGGCTTCACGCTGACGCCGGAAAGCCTCGCGGCGGCACAGGCGCAGACGGGCCGGCTCGCCGGCGTGCTGCTCGCAAGCCCCGCCAATCCGACCGGCACCGTGACGGGCCGCGCGCAGCTCGCAGCACTTTCCCGCTATTGCTCGGACAACGGCATCGCCTTCATCTCCGACGAGATCTACCACGGCCTGACCTTTGCCGGCGAGGAGACGACCGCGCTCGAGCTGACCGACGACGTGGTCGTCATCAATTCCTTCTCGAAATACTACTGCATGACGGGGTGGCGCGTCGGCTGGATGGTGCTGCCGGAGGCGATGGTGCGCCCCGTCGAGCGCATCGCGCAAAGTCTCTACATTTCCGCGCCGGAACTCTCGCAGATCGCCGCCACCGCGGCGCTCGCCTCAGGGGAGGAACTCGACCTCTATTGCGACGCCTATCGCGCCAACCGCGAGCTGCTCGGCCGGCGCCTGCCCGAACTCGGCTTCTCCATCGCCTCGCCGATGGACGGTGCCTTCTACGCCTATTGCGATGTCGGCCGGTTCACCAACGACAGCATGGATTTCGCGCGTCGCATGCTCTCGGGGATCAATGTCGCGGCGACGCCCGGCCTCGATTTCGACCCGCTCGAAGGGCACCGCACGATGCGGTTCTCCTATGCGGGCTCCTACAAGGAGATGAGCGAGGCCATGGAGCGCATTGCCGGATGGCTGCGATAGGGCGACCCCTGAAAACGATTCCGCTTCAGCCGCTTGGGGCGGCGAGCGGAATCGGATTGCGAGCGACCTGAATCGATCTCTCAAGGCCGGTCAGGTGCGGGTGATCGACACGCCGCCGTCGACCAGCATCGCCGCTCCCGTCATGAAACTCGACGCGTCCGAACCGAGAAAGAGTGCCGCTTCGGCGATCTCCTCCGGCGCCGCGAGCCGCTTGAAAGCGTTGAGGCCGGCGACGAAGGCCCGCGCCTCCGGCGTGCTCGCGACCTCCCGGCCCATCGGCGTGTCGGTGGCGCCCGGCAGGAGGGCATTCACCCGGATGCCTTTCGGCCCGTATTCGCAGGCAAGCACCTGGACCAGGCCGACGAGGCCGGACTTCGACGCGGCGTAGGCTGCAAGACCGGGAAAGCCCGCCGTGTAGCCGACGAAGGTCGAGGTGAAGACGAGCGACCCACCGCCGCGCGCCTCGAGCGCCGGCAACTGGTATTTGGCGGCAAGGAATGCGCTCGTCAGATTGACGTCGAGCACGGTTTGCCAGTCGGCGGCCGCAAGCGCGGGTAGGGGGCCGACCGGCCCGGTGATGCCGGCATTGTTGAAGGCGATGTCGAGGCCGCCGAAGGTCGAGGTCGCCGCCTCGACGAGGCCGCGGTGCAGCGCTTCGTCGGCGACGTCGCCCGCTATGGCCAGTGCCGTGCCGCCGCCTTCGCGGATCTCTCGAACCAGGGCGTCAAGCCGGTCGGCGCCGCGTGCCGCAAGCACGAGCCTGGCGCCGTGCCGGGCAAAGAGAAGGGCGGCGGCGCGGCCGATTCCGGAGCTGGCGCCGGTGATGATGGCAGTCTTGTCGCGCAGGTCTTTCATGGAGGGCTCCCGTTGCTTCCGAGCGTCTGACAATCGTCCTGTCGCAGGACGGAAGCGGCGGGGCCACCCGATTCCGGTCGGACCTGTCCGGTCCTCCCGTTGGCAAATCGGAAAAAGACAAGGCCCGGACGATGCCGGGCCTGTCGGGGTTGTCTCTGCGGGATCGGCTCAGAAGAAGCCGCGGCGCTGCCACCAGCCGCCCTTCTTGGGCTTGCCCGACTCGTCGCCCGGCTCGCTGTCCTTGGTGCCGGAGGACTTGACGACGGGTGCGGTCGCAATCGTCGAGAGGTCGCGGTTCGCCCGGGCCGGCTTCGGCTCGTCGAGTGCCGCGGCGGCCTCCTCGACGGCGGGTTCGGCGGGTTTGTCCTCGACGGGGGGAAGGCCCTCGATCTCGGCCTGCGCGGCTTCGTCGGCAATCGCGCCGGCCGGCTCGGCCTTCGCCTTGCGGCTGCGGCGCGGCTTCGATACGGGCTTTTCCGCCGCGACTTCGGCTTCCGGAGCGGCGGCGCTCACCTCTTCGGCCGCAGCCTCGGCGGGTACGTCCTCGTCCTCGCCATCGGCCTCGTCAGCCTCCTCGCCGGCTTCTCCGGCAACGGCCTCGTCACCGCGGTTGCGGCGACCGCCGCGCTTGCCGCGACGCCGGCGCTTGCGGCGGGGCTGGTCGCCGTCCGCCTCGGCTGCGTCCGCTGCCTGATCTTCGCCGCCGTTCGCCTCGGCGTCCTCGTCGTCGCCGAACTCGTCATCGCCGGCAAGTTCGCCGCCGAAATGCGCCGTGTCGGCACCTTCCTCGCCTTCGCGGCCGCCGCGGCCGCGCCGGCGGCGCCGGCGCTTGCGCTTGTTGCGGCCGTTCTGGTCGTCCAAGGGCGCGCGCGCCGCTGCCACGGCCTCACGCGGCTGTTCGATCTCTTCCTCCTCGTCGATCTCCTCCTCGATGACGACGTCGTCGTCCTCGTCCGGTTCGGGCGCGAACTGGATGATCTGGTCGATCTTCACCGGGTTCTCGACCGGTTCGCCGCGGTCGATCGCGAAATGCTGCGCGCCGACATGGGCGTCCGCCTCGACGACGATCGCCACGCCGAAGCGGTTTTCGTAGTCGATGATCGAGCCACGCTTGTGGTTGAGCAGGTAGAGCGCAATCTCGGGAACCGTCCGCACGGTGATGTTGTGCGTCGTGTTCTTGAGCAGATATTCCTCGACGCCGCGCAGCACATGCAGGGCAACGGAGGACTGCGAGCGGATATTGCCCGTGCCGTTGCAGTGCGGGCAGGTCTGCATCGTCGATTCGAG
The DNA here is from genome assembly GCF_021555155.1 of Rhizobium alarense. GTDB lineage: Bacteria > Pseudomonadota > Alphaproteobacteria > Rhizobiales > Rhizobiaceae > Rhizobium_D > Rhizobium_D alarense. The sequence continues at coordinate 5,916 of NZ_JAKGBU010000048.1, read as the reverse complement.
CACCGAGGCGCGGATGCGCTGGCGCGACATTTCGAGCAGGCCGAAATGCGAGATGCGGCCCACCTGGATGCGGGCGCGGTCGTTCTTCAGGTGATCCTTGAGACGCTTCTCGACGGCGCGGTTGTTGCGCTTCTCCTCCATGTCGATGAAGTCGATCACCACGAGGCCGGCGAGGTCGCGTAGGCGAAGCTGGCGCGCCACTTCCTCGGCCGCTTCCAGGTTTGTCTGGAGCGCGGTCTCCTCGATCGAGTGCTCGCGCGTCGAACGGCCGGAGTTGACGTCGATCGAGACGAGCGCCTCGGTCTGGTTCATGATGATGTAGCCGCCGGACTTCAGCGTCACCTGCGGCTGCAGCATGCGGTCGAGCTGTGCCTCGATGCCGGAGCGCGAGAAGATCGGATGGATGTCGCGATAGGGCTGGACGACCTTGGCGTGGCTCGGCATCAGCATCTTCATGAAGGCTTTCGCCTCCCTGTAGCCTTCCTCGCCGGCAACGACGATCTCGCTGATGTCCTTGTTGTAGAGGTCGCGGATCGAGCGCTTGATCAGCGAGCCTTCCTCGTAGACGAGGCAGGGCGCCGTCGAATTCAGCGTCAGCGTGCGCACGTTCTCCCAAAGCCGCATCAGATATTCGAAGTCGCGCTTGACCTCGACCTTGGTGCGGTTGGCGCCGGCGGTGCGCAGGATGACGCCCATGCCCTGCGGCACTTCTAGCGCGCGGGCAATTTCCTTCAGGCGCTTGCGGTCCGGCAGGTTGGTGATCTTGCGGGAAATGCCGCCGCCGCGTGCGGTGTTCGGCATCAGGACCGAGTAGCGGCCGGCAAGCGACAGGTAGGTGGTCAGCGCGGCGCCCTTGTTGCCGCGCTCTTCCTTGGCGACCTGCACGAGCAGGATCTGGCGACGCTTGATGACTTCCTGGATGCGGTACTGCTTGCGCGGGCGGCGGACGACGCGGTCCGGCACTTCCTCCATCGCATCCTCGGCGCCCACCGATTCGATCTCTTCCTTCTCCTCGGGGCCGTGATCGTCGTCGTCGTCATCGTCGTGACGCCGGTCGCGTGCGTCTTCCGAGATCGCGTCGGTATCGACGGCGGCGGCCATGCTGCCGGAGGGCGTTTCGTCCTCCGTCGGCTCGCCGGAGGCCTCGGCCACTTCCGCGTCCGGGGCTTCATCGCCTGCCTTCGGCTTGGCCTTGCGCGTGCGGCGCGGCTTCTTTGGCTTCACGGCCTCTTCGGCAGCGGCCTCGACCGGTTCCGGCGCATCGGCTTCGGCCTCCGCTGCAGGCGCGGCCTCGGCGGGAAGGGCTTCCTCGACGGCGGCGGTGCGAGCCCCGCTCGTCATGCGTGCCGTTTCGACGGGCTCGATGTCGTCGTCCCTGCGCGAATCCTCCGCTTCGGCGCGCAACAGCGCCTGGCGGTCGGCGAGCGGGATCTGGTAATAGTCGGGATGGATTTCGGCGAAGGCCAGGAAGCCGTGCCGGTTGCCGCCGTAGTCGACGAAGGCCGCCTGAAGCGACGGTTCGACGCGGGTCACCTTCGCGAGGTAGATGTTGCCGCGTATCTGTTTCTTGTGCTGGGATTCGAAGTCGAACTCTTCTATGCGGCTGCCGCGTACGACTACGACGCGCGTCTCCTCAGCGTGGGACGCGTCGATGAGCATCTTGTCTGCCATGTAGGTGCTGCTCCTCGGCGCAGCCGCAATCCCTCGGGCCGCGCCCGCGAGGGCAGGGAACCGGAAAGGAAGATCGGTGCGCCGGATAAATGAAATCCCGTCTGGTGCGGGGTCGTGGTGAGCGGCCAGACGAGGGCTGGTGCGTTGGAGCACCTGAGCCTGCTAACTTCTGACAATGACCGCTGCGACGACATCAAAGACCAAACGAGAATGCCAATACCGTAGACCCCTTGGGGGTCCGATGAAAGGGCGCAAGGCCCTGGTGGAAACTCCACCGAGAAATGGTCCGGCCACCGCCGGATTACCGCGATTCAGAAACGCGGGATAAAGCGTTACGACGGCGGATGAAGGCTTCCTCGGCGCCGAGTCCAAAGCGGTTGGCTGCCCGTTTGCGCACTTCCATCCCGTCCGTGCTTTCTCCCTGAAATTGCTTTTATGTTTAATATGTCACAATGGCAAGGGAAAAGCCGGCCCCGACATAATTATGGTCCATTCGGCCTGATTGATGCATGGCACCGTGCGGCACGGCCACCGGCGGGGTAAGGTTCGGTTAACCATGAGGCGGCATGGTGCCGGGTGGGCAGTCAGGGGCAGGGGGTCGGCCTTTTGCCAAAGTGGCAATAAATTTTAAGGAAAAACAACGGCTTGACGGGAATGTGGCGCAAGAGAGACGACGAGGCGGGGACGTGCCGGACGGCGGAAACGGAGACGTCACGCCGGTTCCCGGCCTGGCGCGCGCGGGCCGTGGCCGTTGCCGCAGCTTTTCTCGCGGCAATGTTTGCCGCTGGCGCGCCTGCGGCGCGAGCGGCGCAGCCGCAGGTTGAATCGCCGGCATCTCAATCGGCGGCCGAGCCGCTGCTTGCCTATAGTGCCCGGATAGCCGGCGACGACGCCCGCACACGCATCGTCATCGAATTCGACCGCAAGCCGGATATCGTCGTCCACTACGTCGCCAACCCCTTCCGCATCCTCATCGACCTGCCGGAGACCGCATTCGCGCTGAAGCCGGCGGATCTGGAGGCGCGGGGGCTCTTCACCGACATCCGCTTCGGCGCGATGGCCGCCGGACGCTCGCGAATCGTCCTGACGGCGACGCGTCCGGTGGCGATCGTCGTCGCCGACGTGCAGGAGGAGCAGGGAGCGGAGAGCTTCCGGCTCGTGCTGGATGCGGCGATCGTGACGGAACAGGATTTCGCCGCGCGCGTCGAGGCGCAGAAATGGCAGCAGACGGCGGCAACCGGCGGAACTGCGGTCGCGATGCTGCCGGCGGCCGGCGAGCGGGCGGAGGACGGCACCTTCGTCGTCGCCGTCGACGCCGGCCATGGCGGCATCGACAACGGTGCCCGCGGTGTCGAGACGAAGACCGAGGAGAAGCATGTGACGCTTGCCTTCGCGCGTGTGCTCGTCGGGAAACTCAATGCGCTGCCGGGCATCAAGGCGGTGCTGACGCGCGACAAGGACGAATTCCTGTCGCTGCCGCAGCGCGTGCAACTGGCGCGCGGCGCCGGCGCCGATCTTTTCATTTCGATCCATGCCGACACGCTGCGCCAGAAGGACATTCGCGGCGCGACGGTCTACACGATCTCCGACAGGGCGTCCGACAGCCTTGCAGCCGGTCTTGCCGAGCGCGAGAACCTGTCGGATGAAATCGCCGGCATTCCGCTTCAGAACGAGCCGGCGGAGGTCGCCGACATCCTCATCGACCTCACCCGGCGCGAGACCCAGACCTTCTCGATCAACCTCGCGCGCTCCGTCGTCGCGACCTTCGAGGGTCAGGTGAAGCTCATCAACAATCCGCATCGCCACGCCGGCTTCCGCGTGCTGCAGGCGCCGGACGTGCCGTCGATCCTGCTCGAACTCGGCTTTCTCTCCAATGCGGAGGACGAGAAACTGCTGCTCGATCCGACGTGGCATGAGCGGGTCTCCGACCTGATCGGCAAGGCCGTCGACCGCTATCGGCAGACGGTGGTCGCGACGGGGCAGTGAACGGCGCCCGCCGGGCCGCGGCATCGCGGTGTGCGAGGCCGCCGCCGCTGCGGCAAATGTGCTGAAAAAGAGACAGCGTCGGTGAATGCGTCGTGGCCAAGCATGGCGGGATAGGCTAAGCCCTATTTTCCTCACATTCGCGTCTCTAGTCGGTGGCAAGAGGGAATGCGACTCGTTCGCGGAGCGACGGACCGGCACGGCCGGCCGGATTTGGCACGACATACGCTCGAACTGCCCGGCGATCGGATTCTGTCCGTCTGCCGCAGACAATGAACAGGTACCGGTAGCTCGCACATGATCAGATTGATTGGATATTTTTTCGGGATTGGCACCGTCTTCTTCCTCGGTGTCGCGGCCGCCGTCGCCATCTATCTCGGAAGCGTGACCAAGGACCTGCCGGACTACGAGGTGCTGAACAGCTACGCACCGCCGGTCACGACCCGCGTGCATGCCGGCAACGGCGCGCTGATGGCCGAATATGCGCGCGAGCGTCGCCTCTACCTGCCGATCCAGGCCATTCCGGACCGTGTCAAGGCGGCCTTCCTCTCGGCGGAAGACAAGAATTTCTACCAGCATCCGGGCATCGACGTCACCGGCCTCTTCCGGGCGATCGTCACCAACGTGCAGAACATGGGGTCCGGCCGCCGCCCGGTCGGCGCCTCGACGATCACCCAGCAGGTGGCGAAGAACTTCCTGCTCTCCTCCGACCAGACGATCGACCGCAAGGTCAAGGAGGCCATCCTCTCCTTCCGCATCGAACAGGCCTACTCGAAGGACCGTATCCTCGAGCTCTACCTGAACGAGATCTTCTTCGGGCTGAACTCCTACGGCATCGCCGGCGCGGCGCTCACCTATTTCGACAAGTCCGTCACCGAACTGACCGTCGCCGAGACCGCCTATCTCGCCGCGCTGCCCAAGGGTCCGTCCAACTACCATCCGTTCCGCCGCACCGAGGCGGCGATCGAGCGGCGCAACTGGGTGATCGACCGCATGGTCGAGAACGGCTATGTCAGCAAGACCGACGGCGACGAGGCGAAGGCCCAGCCGCTCGGCGTGACCCCGCGCCGCAGCGGCCCGTCGCTCTTCGCATCCGAATTCTTTGCCGAGGAAGTCCGCCGCCAGATCATCGAACGCTACGGCGACAATGCGCTCTATGAAGGCGGCCTGTCGGTGCGCACCTCGCTCGATCCGCGCCTCCAGGCTTTTGCGCGCTCGGCGCTGCAGAAGGGCCTCATCAGCTATGACGAGCGCCGCGGTTTCCACGGGCCGATCGCCAAGGTCGAGATCGGCAGCGACTGGGGTGTCGAACTGGCGAAGGTGGAGGGCATGCGCGACGTGCCCGAGTGGAAGCTCGCGGTCGTCCTGTCGACCGACGGCGAGGGCGCGGATATCGGCCTCCAGCCGCGCCGCGAGGCTTCCGGCAAGGTCGTCGAGGAGCGCGTGACCGGCCGGATCGCGGCCGAGAACATGAAATGGGCCTACCGGTCGGCAACCGGCGACCGGAAGTCGGCAAGGTCGCCCGAGGGCGTCTTTGCGGCCGGCGACGTCGTCTATGTCGAGCCGACGCAGGACGGGGCCTCCTACCGGCTGCGCCAGCCGCCCAAGGTGCAGGGCGGCCTCGTCGCCATGGATCCCCATACCGGCCGCGTGCTGGCGATGGTCGGCGGATTCTCCTTCGCCCAGTCGGAATTCAACCGCGCGACGCAGGCGATGCGCCAGCCGGGCTCCTCCTTCAAGCCCTTCATCTACGCCGCCGCGCTCGACAACGGCTACACGCCCGCCTCGGTCGTCATGGATGCGCCCTTCGAGATCGTTTCGGGCGGCCAGGTCTGGCGGCCGCAGAACTACGGCGGCGGTGCCGCCGGCCCGTCGACGCTGCGCCTCGGCATCGAGCGCTCGCGCAACCTGATGACCGTGCGCCTCGCCAACGACATGGGTATGAATCTCGTGGCCGAATATGCCGAGCGTTTCGGCATCTACGACAAGATGTCGCCGCTGCTTTCGATGTCGCTCGGCTCGGGCGAGACGACGGTCATGCGCATGGTGTCGGCCTATTCCGTGCTGGCGAACGGCGGCAAGCAGATCAAGCCGTCGCTCATCGACCGGATCCAGGACCGCTACGGCAAGACGATCTTCCGCCACGAGGAGCGTGCCTGCGAGGGCTGCAATGTCAACGACTGGGAAAACCAGGAGGAGCCGGTCCTGATCGACAACCGCCAGCAGGTGCTCGACCCGATGACCTCCTACCAGATCACCTCG
>NZ_JAKGBU010000047.1 GCF_021555155.1 Rhizobium alarense | reverse complement strand
TCCGCGTCTGCCACTGAGACCACTCGACGACATCCTCCCGTCAAACGAAGAACCCCGGCCACCCCTGAAGGCCGGGGTTCTTCGTTTGACGGGGGTGTGGCGCAAGGCCGCCGCCCGGCGTTCCGAACACCGTCATGCTCAGACGGCGCCGCGGCGGCCCGGGCTTGAGGCCTTGTTCCTCGGTGCCGGAGAAGCCCTTCGCGCGGGCCTTCTTGCGTGCCAGCTTGCGCGCCCGCCGCACGGCCTCGGCCTTTTCCCGTGCCCGCTTTTCCGAAGGCTTCTCATAGGCCGTCCGGGCGCAAAATCCGTCACGCAGAATGGACCAATTTAATGGGTCCGCACCCTGGTACCTGCAAGGGATCTCCTGACTGGCCCCGGTGCCGGAACGATCGAACGGACGGATGTGCGGCGTCGGGCGGTTCGAAAGCCGGCAGTTGCCGGCGGAGGATCCGGGACTCCGTCCCGAAGGTCCGGATCGTTCCCGCGGGCCGTTCGGGCCGGAGGCATGTGCCTGCAGGGCGGGAATGGGTGCCGGCGGCACCGCGGCGGCGCCGGCATGGGCCGGATACAGGGGGCGGGGCCGATGACGACAACCGTCGCGACAGGCTGCCGGCGATCCCGCCACGGCAGACTTTCGAAGCACGAGCGGGATGCCCGGCTCTTCGAACGGCTGGCCTTTGGGACACGGCGCGAACGATGTTGCGGCATTCGCATTGATTCTCGGATCGGGCGGCGCTATCTAGGGGCTCGTTCCGTGGTGATTTGGCCGGCCGGCTTGCAGCCACGTAAAAGAATTCGCTAAAGGGCCGCGAGAAGACGAAACTTCCCACGGACCGGTCGCGATTTCATCGCCGCCGGTTTTTTGTTGTTCGAACGGTTGAAACGATGCCCATCAAGATTCCCGACACGCTGCCCGCCTTCCAGACCCTCGTTCACGAGGGCGTGCGGGTGATGACCGAGACGGTGGCGATCCGGCAGGATATCCGCCCGCTGCAGATAGGGCTTCTCAACCTGATGCCGAACAAGATCAAGACGGAGGTGCAGATGGCGCGCCTCGTCGGCGCTTCCCCGCTGCAGGTGGAGCTCTCGCTCGTGCGTGTCGGCGGCCACAAGGCCAAGAACACCTCCGAGGACCATCTGCTCGCCTTCTACGAAACCTGGGACGAGGTGAAGCACCGCAAGTTCGACGGCTTCATCATCACCGGTGCCCCGGTCGAAGCCCTCGATTTCGAGGACGTTACCTACTGGGGCGAGATGAAGCAGATCCTCGACTGGACAGTGACGAACGTGCATTCGACGCTCAATGTCTGCTGGGGCGCGATGGCCGCGATCTACCATTTCCATGGTGTACCGAAACACCCGCTCGCGGAAAAGGCCTTCGGCGTCTACCGCCACCATAATCGCAAACCCTCCTCCGTCTACCTGAACGGCTTCTCGGACGACTTCCAGATTCCCGTCTCGCGCTGGACGGAGGTGCGCGCCGAGGACATTGCCCGTGTTCCCGAACTCGAGATCCTGATGGAATCCGACGAAACGGGCGTCTGCCTGGTGCAGGAAAAAGCCGGCAACCGGCTCTACATCTTCAACCATGTGGAATATGATTCCACCTCGCTTGCCGACGAATATTTCCGGGATGTGAATGCCGGCGTGCCGATCAAGATGCCGAAGAACTATTTTCCGCACAACGATCCGTCGATCACGCCGCAGAACCGCTGGCGCAGCCATGCCCATCTGCTCTTCGGCAACTGGATTAACGAGATCTACCAGACCACCCCCTACGCGGTCGAAAGCATCGGAACCGGGGGATAACGCCCGTCGAGCCGTGCCATCCGGCCGCTTCTTCCCGAAGACGGCTGACTGGCGGCGCGTCTGGGCCGCCTGTCCCGCCCTCTACGAGACCGAACTGCCGGAGACGGTCTAGCTCGACCTTCGCCCGGCTCGCCGGCCGGGCGCTGATCGCTGCGCCCTCAAAAGTATGATTTTTGGCTTGAGCCAGCTTGCGAATTGACGCAGGTTGCCGCGCGGCGAGAGGCCGCGAGGAGGAGGAGGTTTCGTGAACGCATCGAACGAACCGTTCGGCACACTTCCAACCGGGGAGCCGGTCGATCGCATCGCGCTTGCGGGTGGCGGACTGACGGCGCATGTCCTGACCTATGGCGCCATCATCCAGGATCTCCGGCTCGACGGGCACGATGCGCCCCTGGTGCTGGGTTTCGAGGATCTCGGCTCCTATCTAGTCCATTCGCCCTATTTCGGCGCGACGCCGGGCCGCAACGCGAACCGGGTCGGCAATGGCCGTTTCGCGATCGACGGCATGACCCGCCAGCTCGAGCTGAATGAGAACGGTATCACGCACCTGCACGGCGGCAGCGACGGCATCGCCAAACGCAACTGGCGGATCGTCGCGCAGTCGGAAAGCCATGTGGTTCTCGCCATCCGCGATCCGGACGGCCGCGCCGGCTATCCGGGCAACTGCGACATCACCTGCACGTACCGGCTCACCGGCGCCGGCATTCTGTCGGTCGTCTATGAAAGCGTCACCGACGCCGCGACCATCGCAAATGTCTGCCAGCACAGCTATTTCAATCTCGACGGAGAGCCGGACGCCTTCGCCCACGAGATCCGGATCGCCGCCGATCACTATCTTCCGACCGACCAGCGGCAGATCCCGACCGGCGAGATCCGTCCCGTCGACGGCACGGTCTTCGATCTCAGGGCACCGACGTCGATGCGCATCCAGACGGAGGGCGAGAAGATCGGCTACGACCACAATTTCTGCCTGACGCCCGAGCGCCGGCAAAAGGCGCCGGTTGCGATGGTGCGCAGCGTCCTGTCCGGTGTGTCGCTGGAGGTCCGCACGACGGAGCCGGGCGTGCAACTCTACACCGGCTTCAAGATGGACGTGCCGGTGCCGGGGCTTGACGGCCGTCGCTACGGTCCCTTCGCCGGCTTTTGCCTGGAGACGCAGATCTGGCCGGATGCGGTCAACCACGGCGGCTTTCCCGAGGCGGTTCTGCGTCCCGGCGAGGTGCTGCGGCAGGAGACGGATTATGTCTTCAGCAGAGGCTGAGGGCGGCCGCGCCGAGGCGCCGTTCGCCGGCCTCGCTCAGGCGGTAGAAGATGCGCTGCGTCCTGCGGTCCCGATCGGTGACGACGAGCAGGCGGCGCTCCGAGACGAGGTCCTCGATCTCGCGCAGAACGAAGGCATGAGCGAGCCCCAGCGCCCGGGCGAAGCTGCGGCTGTCGGCCGCGATGCCCAGATGGCAGGCCGCCAGGATGGCCGCGGCAAGCGGCGTCAATGCTGCGCCGTCGGTCGAGAGGGTGGCTTCGACGAGCGCCATGCAGCGCTCGGCCGGGTCGCCGCTCACGCGGCCTCGGCCTTTCGGCGGCGGAACGAGACGAGCACCGACTTCGACGCCGGCGTGTCGCTCTCCGATCCGAAAGTCGAGAGCGGCACAAGCACGTTCAGTTCCGGATAGTAGCCGGCGACCGAACCGCGCGGGATGTCATAGGGCACGAGGCGGAAGTCCTCGGCGACGCGCGAGATCCCGTCGTCATGGCGGCCGACGATGTCGATGCGTTCGGCGGGCCGGAAGCCCATCCGGTCCATGTCGCCAGGGTTCATGAAGACGACGCGCCGCTCGCCGTAGACGCCGCGGTAGCGGTCGTCCATACCGTAGACCGTCGTGTTGTACTGGTCGTGCGAGCGGAAGGTCTGCAGGACGAATATTCCGTCTCCGCCGCTTGCGATCTGGTGTTCCGTCGCTGCCGGCAGGGCCACGGAGGAGAAGGTCGCCTTCGCCGCCGGCGTGTTCCACTCGCGGTGCGTGGCTGCATTGCGCAGGTGGAAGCCGCGCGGCTGGCGGACCCGCTCGTTGTAGCGCTCGAAGCCCGGAATGGTGCGTTCGATGAGGTCGCGGATGCGGTCGTGGTCGTCGGCGAGCCAGAGCCAGTCGATGATCGACGAGCCGACGGTCGCGGCCGCGATACCGGCAACGATCGCCACCTCGGAGCGCAACGCGGGCGAGGCCGGCCGGTTGATGCCGCCGGAGCCGTGCACCATGCTCATCGAATCCTCGACGGTGACGATCTGCGCCACGCCGGCCGCGTTGCGGTCGATCTCGGTGCGGCCGAGGCAGGGGAGCACGTAGCCCGCCTCGCCCGGCAGCAGGTGCGAATGGTTGAGTTTCGTCGCGATATGAACCGTCAGCTTTTGCGACGAGAGCGCCTTGGCGATCAGCGTGCTGTCGGGTGTCGCGCGAGCGAAGTTGCCGCCGAGCCCGATGAAGGCCCGGGCGGAGCCGTCGAGCATCGCGCCAATGGCGCCGAGCACGTTGTGGCCGTTCCGGCGCGGCACCTCGAAGCCGAATTCGCGCTCCAGCGCGTCGAGGAAGGCGGCAGGCGGCTTCTCGTTGATGCCGACGGTGCGGTCGCCCTGTACGTTGGAATGGCCGCGCACCGGGCAAAGGCCCGCGCCGGGCTTGCCGACATTGCCGCGCAGGAACATGAAGTTCGCAATCTCGCGGATCGTCGCCACGGAATGGCGATGCTGTGTCACGCCCATCGCCCAGGTGCAGATGACGCGCTCGGCCGCCATATAGACGGCGGCCGCTTCCTCGATCTGCGCGCGTGAGAGGCCCGACTGGTCTTCGATTTCCGCCCAGCCGGTCGCCTCGACGGCCTTTCTGTAGGCATCGAAATCCGTCGTATGCTCGGCAAGAAAGGCGCGGTCGAGGATCGACGGTCCGCCGTCGGCCAATGCCGCCTCGTCGGCGGCGAAAACCGCCTTGGCCATGCCGCGCACGGCCGCCATGTCGCCGCCGAGCCGCGGCTGGTAGTAGCTGCTGGCGATCGACGTGCTGCCGCCGCGCAGCATTTCCAGCTTGTCCTGCGGGTCGGAGAAGCGCTCGAGGCCGCGCTCGCGCACCGGATTGAAGACGACGATCCTGACGCCGCGCTCGGCCGCCCGGCGCAGGTCGCCCAGCATGCGCGGATGGTTCGTCCCCGGATTCTGGCCGATGACGAAGATCGCGTCCGCCTTCTCGAAATCCTCGAGCAGCACGGTGCCCTTGCCGACGCCGATCGCCTGACGCAGCGCGACGCCGCTCGCCTCGTGGCACATGTTGGAGCAATCGGGGAAATTGTTCGTGCCGTAGAGCCGCACGAAGAGCTGATAGAGATAGGCCGCCTCGTTGCTCGCCCGCCCGGACGTATAGAATTCCGCCCGGTCGGGATGATCGAGGTCGCGCAGGATCGCGCCGATGTCGGCGAAGGCCGTCCCCCAGTCGACGGCTGCGTAGCGGTCCGTCGCGCGATCGTAGCGCATGGGATGGGTCAGCCGTCCCTCGTGCTCCAGCGCGTAGTCCGTCCAGGTGCGCAGTTCCGAGACGGTGTGTGCCGCGAAGAAATCCGGCGTCACGCGCTTCTCGGTCGCCTCCCAGGCAACTGCTTTCACGCCGTTTTCGCAGAACTCGAAGGAGGAACCGTGTTCGGGATCGCCCCAGGCGCAGCCGGGGCAGTCGAAGCCGTCCGGCTGGTTGGCCTTCAGCATGGCGCGGGCGCCGGCGATCGGCGAACCGGTCTCGAGCAGGCGCTTGCCGCAGCTCTTCAGCGCCCCCCAGCCGCCGGCGGCTTTCGAACGCTTGCCGATGAAATCCGTGTTGGCCATGTGCGGGGACTCCAGCGAAGAAGGATGCTGCAATGCAATGTAGAGGTTCTGCGGAACGTTGATAAGGCATGGAAGCCAGCCTTCTCAACCACTTCCGGAAACAGTTTTGCCTTTTGGCAAAGGTCGCGCCGGCCCGCTTGCGTCTCTTCTATTCGCAAATGCGTTAAAATATGACAAACACAGTCTTGTTTATGCGTCAAATGCCGTTCCGCGGCAAGTTTTCCGGTCTGGCGATTCACATCCATCCGCTTAGGATGGAAGGGGGCTACCGGGAGGAAACGAATGACGGAAAAAACACGGATCGGCTTCATCGGCCTCGGTCTCATGGGCCAGGGTATGGCCGCGAACATCCTGAGGAAGGATTTCGGGCTCACGGTCATGGCGCACCGCAACCGCGCGCCGGTCGAAGCGCTCGTTGCGGCCGGGGCCGCCGAGGCGAAGTCACCGCGCGAAATGGCCGGTGTCTGCGACGTCATCGTGCTCTGCGTTACCGGCTCGCCGGAAGTGCGCGCCGTGATCGAGGGGCCGGACGGCATCGCCGCGGCCGCGCGGCCGCTGACCGTCGTCGACTGCTCGACGTCGGATCCCTCGATCACGACAGCCCTGGCCGAAAGCCTCGCGACGTCCGGCATCGTCCTCGTCGACGCGCCGCTGAGCCGCACGCCGGCTGACGCCGCGGCGGGCACACTCGACGTGATGGTCGGCGGAGCCGAAGCGGACGTGGCGCGCATCCGACCGGTGCTCGAATGTTTTGCCGGCCGCATTGTCCATACCGGCCCGACGGGCACCGGGCACACGATGAAGCTCCTCAACAATTTTCTCGCGATGGGTTATGCCGCGCTCTATTCCGAGGCGCTGATGCTTGGGCGCAAGGCGGGGCTCACGCCGGAGGTTTTCGATGACGTCATTCGCGGCGGCCGCATGGACTGCCCCTTCTACCAGACCTTCTTCCGCTATGTGCTGGAGCGGGACCGTGACGCCCACAGGTTCGCGATCCGCAATGCCTTCAAGGACATGAGCTATCTCGCCGCCTATGCCAACGCGAGTGGAGCCGCCAATCCGATGGGGGCGGCCGTTCGCAACGCCTTTGCGCAGGCAGTCGGCGCCGGCCGTGGCGAGGACTATGTGCCCATGTTGTCGGATTTCGTTGCCGAAGCGAACGGCATGCCGCAACCGTGACCCGGTGGGGCGACGGGCCGAAGGCCCGCAAGGCCGGCCGGGACGATGATTCCTGTTGAAACCGCCGCGCCCGGCCGCCATAAGGCCGGCACCAGAGACCCATCCCAGGTGCATTCATGAAAATTGCCGTCGCCGGCCTTGGCTATGTTGGCGTTTCCAACGCCATCATTCTCGCCCAGCACAACGAAGTCGTCGCCTTTGACCCGGTCCGGTCGAAAGTCGACAAGATCAACGCCCGCATCTCACCGATCGAGGACAGGGAGGCGACTCAATTCCTCGCCGAGCGGCCGCTCAACCTGCGCGCCACGACGGACAGGGACGAGGCCCTTGCCGGTGCCCGTTTCGTCGTGGTCGCGACGCCGACAAACTACGATCCCGGCACGGGCAGCTTCGATACATCCTCGGTGAACGCCGTCGTCTCGCATGTTTTTGAAAGGGACTACGACTGCACGATCATCATCAAGTCGACGATCCCCGTCGGCTTCACCGAATCGCTCCGCAACAGATACGGCTCGGACAGGATCATCTTCTCGCCCGAATTCCTGCGCGAGGGCCGCGCCGTCCATGACAACCTCCACCCGTCGCGCATCATCGTCGGCGGCCGCGACGCCGAGGCGAAAGCCTTCGCCGACTGCCTCGTCGAGGGCGCCGATGACAAGGATGTCCAGGTGTTCCTGACCGGGTCCAGCGAGGCCGAGGCGATCAAGCTCTTCTCCAACACCTTCCTCGCCATGCGCGTCGCCTTCTTCAACGAGCTGGACACCTATGCCGAGGTGCACGGCCTGAAGGCGCTCGACATCATCTCGGGCGTTTCGGCCGATCCGCGAATCGGCAACTTCTACAACAATCCCTCCTTCGGATATGGCGGCTACTGCCTGCCGAAGGATACGAAGCAGCTTCTGGCGAATTACAAGGACGTGCCGCAGAACCTGATCGAGGCGATCGTCTCGGCCAATTCGACACGCAAGAACTTCGTTGCCGACAGCATCGTCAGCGGCAACCCGAAGACGGTCGGCATCTATCGGCTCGTCATGAAGAACGGCTCGGACAATTTTCGCGATTCCTCCGTCCAGGGAATCATGAAGCGCATCAAGGCGAAGGGCATCGAGATCGTCGTCTACGAACCCAATCTCGCCGAGGACACGTTCTTCAAGTCGCCGGTGATTCACGACCTCGACAGGTTCAAGGCGATGTCAGACGTCATCGTCGCCAACCGCGTTTCAGCCGAGGTGCGCGACGTGATCGACAAGGTCTATACCCGCGACATCTTCCATATGGATTGAGGTTGCCGGCAGGCCGCTCACGGAGCGGCGAGCCAGTCCAGAATGCCGTTCGCCGCCGCCCGACCCGTGGCGAGACAGGCGGTCAGCAGATAGCCCCCCGTCGGGGCTTCCCAGTCGAGCATCTCGCCGGCGGCGAAGACACCCGGCAGGGCCGCCAACATGTAGCGGTCGTCCAGTCCGTCCCAGGCGATGCCGCCGGCCGATGAGATGGCCTCCTCGATCGGCCGCGGCCGGTCGACGGCGAGCGGCAGCGCCTTGAGCAGGGCGGCAAGGGCGTCGGCGGTCCGATGGCCGGCATCAGGTTCGATTTCGCGGACGAGGGCCGCCTTGACGCCGGTCAGGTTCGCGGCCTTGCGCAACCGGGTCGACAGGCTCGCCCCGGCTGACTGCCGGGCCAGCGCTTCGGCGAGGCGTTCGGCGGGCTGTCCGGGCACGAGGTCGAGCGTCAGTGTTGCCGACCCCTCCCGCGCCAGCCGATCGCGCAGCGCCGCCGCATGCGTGTAGACGAGGCTGCCTTCGATGCCGGAGCGACTGATGACGAACTCGCCCTGGCGGCTGCCGGCGTCCGACATGGCGGTGACGGATTTGACGGGCGCGCCGGCGTGGCGATCGCGGAACAGGCCGCTCCAGGCGACATCGAAGCCGCAATTGGCGGGCTGCAGGCGCCGCACGGGCACCCCGCATTTCTCCAGGCTTTCAACCCAGCGTCCATCCGAGCCGAGTCGAGGCCAGCTTGCGCCGCCAAGCGCCAGCAGGATTGCGTCGCAATCGACTGCTTTCTCGCTGTCCGGAGTCGCGAAAAGGGGACGCCCGGTGGAAAAACCTGTCCAACGGTGCCGTTTCTCGATTCGAACGCCGCTTTCCTCGAGCCGACCAACCCACGCTCGAAGCAGCGGCGAGGCCTTCATCGCCTTAGGAAAGACGCGCCCCGAGCTTCCGACAAAGGTCTGTGCGCCAAGCGCGTCGGCCCAGGCGCGCAGCGCATCCGGCGGGAAGGCGTCGAGCGCCGGGCCAAGGTGTGGGCCCGCCGCGCCGAAGCGGCCGCGGAATGACACGTAGTCCTCGGCATGCGTGAGGTTCAGCCCGGTCTTGCCGGCAAGCAGGAATTTTCGTCCGACCGTCGGCATCGCGTCGTAGACCGTGACGGCACAGCCCGCCGCCGCGAGCGTTTCCGCCGCCATCAGGCCCGCCGGGCCGCCCCCGATGATCGCGATCCTAGCCGCCGCCATGCGCATTTGCTCTGCCGCACCGAGGGAATGTGGTCGCCTGTCCAACCGGTCGCGCTCCACGCGGCGAGCGATTGCGATTCGGCTCGTCCGCCGATCAGTGTACCGTCGGCGACCGCAGATCTTCGTCGAGAATGCGAAAGGCCTCGGTGAGGGCTTCCACCAGCAGGTCCGTCAGGTCGTCGCCATCGTTGTTTTCAAGATAGAGCGCAAGAGCCTCGGGATCGGTCTCACGGCGCGTTTCCAGGGTGTTCGACATCATATCGTCCTTCCGTGCCGGCCTCATGCCGGTATCGCCCGACCCTAGCCGCGGCGCCTTGCCCCGGGCTTGTGCGGCCGGCAGGGTCCCGCCGCGTGGGTCAGGGGTGCAGGCCGGGCGCCTCCTGGCCGGTGCGCTCGACATATTCAGTGTAGCCGCCGCCATATTGGTGGACGCCGTCGGGGGTGAGTTCCAGGACCCGATTGGAAAGCGCGCTCAGGAAATGCCGGTCGTGCGAGACGAAGAGCATGGTGCCCTCATAGGCCGAAAGCGCCCGGATCAGCATTTCCTTGGTGTCGAGATCGAGATGGTTCGTCGGCTCGTCGAGCACGAGGAAGTTCGGCGGGTCGAACAGCATGGCCGCCATGACCAGCCGGGCCTTCTCGCCGCCGGACAGAACCCGGCAGCGCTTTTCAACGTCGTCGCCGGAGAAGCCGAAACAGCCGGACAGTGCCCGGAGCGGCGCCTGCCCGGCCTTGGGAAAGCGCTCCTCCAGCCATTGCAGGATGGTGCTGTCGCCGTCGAGCAGGTCCATCGAATGCTGCGCGAAATAGCCGAGCTTCACGCTGGCGCCGATCGCGACGCGGCCCTCGTCCGGCTCGGCGGCGCCGGCAACGAGCTTCAGGAGCGTCGACTTGCCGGCACCGTTGACGCCGAGGATGCACCAGCGCTCCCGGCGGCGGACCATGAAGTCAAGGCCGTCGTAGATCACGCGGCTGCCGTAGCGCTTGTGCACACGCTTGACGTTTGCCACGTCCTCGCCGGAACGGGGAGCGGGAAGGAAGTCGAAGGCCACCGTCTGGCGGCGGCGCGGCGGCTCGACGCGGTCGATCTTCTCCAGCTTCTTCACCCGGCTCTGCACCTGTGCGGCATGCGATGCGCGCGCCTTGAAGCGCTCGATGAACTTGATCTCCTTGGCGAGCATCGCCTGCTGGCGCTCGAACTGCGCCTGCTGCTGCTTCTCGGTCTGGGCACGCTGCTGCTCGTAGAAGGCATAGTCGCCGGAATAGGTGGTGAGCGCGCCACCGTCGATCTCGATGATCTTGCCGACGATGCGGTTCATGAACTCCCGGTCGTGCGCCGTCATCAGCAGGGCGCCGTCATAGCCCTTCAGGAAATTCTCGAGCCAGATCAGGCTTTCAAGGTCGAGGTGGTTGCTCGGCTCGTCGAGCAACATGACGTCCGGCCGCATCAAGAGAATGCGGGCGAGCGCCACGCGCATCTTCCAGCCGCCCGACAGCTTGCCGACGTCGCCGTCCATCATCTCCTGGCTGAAGCTCAGGCCCGCCAGGACCTCGCGGGCACGGCTCTCGAGCCCGTAGCCGTCAAGCTCCTCGTAGCGTGCCTGAACCTCGCCGTAACGTTCGATGATCGTATCCATCTCGTCGAGGCGGTCCGGATCGACCATGGCGGCCTCCAGCGCGTGCAGCTCCGCTGCAACGGCGCTGACGGGACCTGCTCCCTCCATCACCTCCGCGACGGCCGGCCGGCCGGCCATCTCGCCGACGTCCTGGTTGAAATAGCCGATGGTCACGCCCTTCTCGACCGAGACCTGCCCCTCGTCCGGCTGCTCCTCGCCGGTGATCATGCGGAAGAGCGTCGTCTTGCCGGCGCCGTTCGGCCCGACGAGCCCGATCTTCTCGCCACGGTTCAGCGCGGCAGAGGCTTCGATATAGAGGATGCGGTGGCTGTTGGACTTGCTGATATTGTCAATGCGGATCATCGGGAAAGGCCTGGTGGGATTGCGGGTACCCCTATGCCACGGGAGAACACCCCTGTCACCCGGCCCGGCGTGCGGCGCTTATCGTCCTGCCGGCCCGCGGGCGCCATCCGGCCCGCCATCGATGCCGAGCTTGCACGCAACGCGATATCCTATGCCGCCGCCGGATGGCCGGCTCGAGCCGCTGGCGTGCGGCGCGGCCCCGGCGATGGTGCGCGTGGCATTTCGCGGGGAAAACCGTTTCCAGCAAAGATTGCAAATTCCCGCCGATCGGATGAGATTGAGCGGTCGGGGCCGACGGCATCAGCAAACGCGAGGCGCGCATGTTTCCCCTTTCCCATATGATGCGGTCCTTCATCCGCAAGGGTTGCCTGACGGTCATCGATGCCGATGGAAAACGTCATGTTTTCCAAGGCACCTCCGGCCCGCAGGTGACGATGAGGCTGACGGAACGGCGGCTCTACCGGACCCTGGTCTTCAACGCCGAGCTCGCGGCCGGCGAAGCCTACATGGACGGGACGATGCGTTTCGAGGACGGATCGACGCTGCGGGATTTCCTGACGCTCTTCTCGATCAACCGCCTGTCGCTCGGCTCCTATCCGATCCAGAAGGTGCTGCGCGCCATCCGGATGCGCTTCCGCAAGCGCCAGCAGTCGAACCGCAAGGGACAGGCGCAACAGAACGTCGCCCATCACTATGATCTCGGCAACGACTTCTACAAACTGTTTCTCGACGAGAACATGCTGTATTCCTGTGCCTATTTCCGCGAGCCGGGCGAGACCCTCGAGCAGGCCCAGCGCAACAAGCTCCGCCTTCTCGCCAGCAAGCTCGGGCTGAAGCCCGGAATGACGGTGCTCGACATCGGGTGCGGCTGGGGCGACCTTGCGCTCTATCTCGCGGCACTCGAGGATGTGACCGTTCTCGGTGTGACGCTGTCGCGGGAACAGCAGGCACTCGCCGCCGCGCGCGCCGAGAAAGCAGGGCTTGCCGGCCGCGTCCGTTTCGAACTGAAGGATTATCGCGACGTCGACGGCCGCTTCGACCGCATCGTTTCCGTCGGCATGTTCGAACATGTCGGCGTTCATCACTACGACGAATTTTTCAAAAAGCTGAATGCCCTCATGCCGGATGACGGCGTGGCCGTGCTGCATTCGATCGGACATATGAGCCCACCGGGCATGGCAAGCCCGTGGCTACGGAAATACATCTTTCCGGGAGCCTATTCGCCGGCCCTCTCCGAAGTCTTCGAGGTCGTCGAACGAAACAGCCTGTGGGTGACGGATCTCGAATTTCTGCGCCTCCACTACGCGACGACGCTCGCCCACTGGACCGAGCGCTTCGAAGCCAACCGCGAGAAGGTGATCGCGCTTTACGACGAGCGTTTCGCCCGCATGTGGGAATTCTATCTGGTCAGCGCGGAGATGATGTTCCGCACCGGCAGCCAGCTCGTCTTCCACATGCAGCTGTCGCGCTCCCGCGACGCCGCCCCGATCGTCCGGGATTACATCACGGACAAGCAGCGCGAATATCTGGAACGGGAGAAGGCGTCCGGCCTGGCCGTGTGAGCGCCCGCGCTGCGACGAACGACCCAAAAGCCGGCAGTCGTCGCGTCGATTTCCGCCAGTGCGACCAACATCGCACCCCACGAGGTTGTCACCCCTGTCTTAGGGACGTTCTGTTACCCATGTGTCCGGGTCGTACACCCAACGAATGGCGGAGAGGGGGGGATTCGAACCCCCGATACCCTTGCAGGTATGCCGCATTTCGAGTGCGGTGCATTCGACCACTCTGCCACCTCTCCGCATCGTCGGTCGGCGCCATGTCGGCGCGGGGGGCTACATAGCGGCTGTTCCCGGTGCTTGCAAGGGCTAAGTCGCGGCGACTTGACATCCTCTTGCAGGCGCGACCGGGCAGTGCCGATTGCGAGCACGATGCGGTGCCGGGTGACATGCACGCGGTGCCGGCCCCGAGCGCAGCGCGCAATGTGATCCGAGGCCTTGCGGAAGCTGCCGATGCGAGCCTTGCTCCCGGGAGAGCGCAGGGCGCGTCAGGCCTTCTTCGCCCTGAAGAGCCTGGCCGTGGCGCGCATCGGCGCGGTGATTCGCCAGGAAAACGTCTTCTGCAGACGGTCGTAGCGTTTCCGTGCCGTATCGGCGTCCGCCTTGAGGGCCGCCTGGGCGGAGATTGTGGCAAGCATCGCGGTATTGTCGCGCGTGATGCGCGCCAGCATGTCGCGCGCATCCTTCAGTTCCTTGTCGCGCTGGCCTGGCCGGCCGGCCGTCGCCCGGGCCTTCTTCAGTTCCGACTCGAGTGACGCCCGTCGCTTGCTTTCCGCCCGCAGGTCGGAAAGCGCCCGTTCGGCAGCTTTCTCCGCCGCCAGAGCGCGCGCGTGCTGATGCTCCGTCGTGTCGAGGGCTTCCTGCAGCAGCGCGACCTGATTGCGCAGCAGTTCCCGTTCGGTCCCGGCCCGGGCGACAAGACGTGCCGCCTCGTCGAGATCGACGAGCGACGACGGGCGTGCCGCCCGCGCGTAGCTGCTTGCCCGCAACTCTTCAACCAGATCCGCGAGGTTTCCCGGAAGGTTCATGTAGAGCGTGGCGATGGCAAACGACAGGTCGTCCGTGTGGCCGGTTCCGATGGCCTCCGGCTCCGGTTCGAGGTCGGCACGAAGCGCGAGCCGCTCTTTGAGCGCCGCTGCCGCTTCCCCGCCGCTTTCGACGAGGTCCGCCTCTACCAGAACGATGGCTGCGCGGTGCCGACGAAAGACATCGAGCAGGCTCCCGACAGCCTGTTTCCAACGCTCCAGCACCTCGGCCGGCTCCGCGCCGTTGCGCCTTGCGAGCGCCGATGCGAGATCGGGCCAGAGGACGACACACTGCTGCCCCTTTGCGACCGCTTCTTCCACGGCGGACGGGCTGAACGGGCCGATCTGCGCGCGACCGCCGGCAGCCTTCGCCAGCACGTTTGCGGCGGCGCGGGAGGCGGCGGCGCAGAGGAGGATCTGCAGTGGTGCCGCCGCGGTCGCCGCACGGTTTTGTTTCAGCTTTTCCGTCATGTCATTCCCCTTCCGCAGTCGATCGCAGGCCTGGCGCGGCTCCCTCATAACCGATAATGTCGCCCTCGCCCAGATGCTCCGGTGCGCCGTCGCCGCCGGCAGTTTGTGCATTTTCGCAACCGAATCCGCCTTGACAGTTTTGCCCGGTTCACCTATTGCGCAAGGTGACGTGGCACAGGTCTGCCTGCGCCGCTGTTGCGGACTATTGCGGATTGATGCCGCAGTCGCCCTTCACCGGCGAACCGGTCTCGGTTCGCTCCACCCGACTGACAAAAAGACGGCCTTGCTTCGTGCAGAGAGCCGGACCGAACATGAAAGGATAAAAAATGTTCGCAGTCATCAAGACCGGCGGTAAGCAGTACCGCGTGGCGGCCAACGATGTCGTCACGATCGAGAAGCTTGCGGGCAATGCCGGCGACAAGATCGAATTCACCGAAGTGCTGATGGTCGGCGTGGGCGCCGACGCTACGATCGGCGCTCCCATCGTCGAAGGCGCGGTCGTCACCGCTGAAGTCGTCGAGCAGGGTCGCGCCAAGAAGGTCATTTCCTTCAAGAAGCGTCGTCGCCAGAACTCGAAGCGTACGCGCGGCCACCGTCAGCACCAGACGACTGTCCGTATCGTTGACATCGCAGCCGCCGGCGGCAAGGCCAAGAAGTCTTCGAAGAAGACCGAAGCCGCTGCCGAAGCAGCCGAATAAGATCAGGACAGGTAAAGGAGAACTCCCATGGCACACAAGAAAGCTGGCGGCTCCTCGCGCAACGGTCGCGATTCCGAGTCCAAGCGCCTTGGCGTGAAGAAGTTCGGTGGCGAAACCGTCATCGCAGGCAACATCATCGTCCGCCAGCGCGGCACGAAGTGGCATCCGGGTCAGAACGTCGGCCTCGGCAAGGACCACACGATTTTCGCGCTGACGGCAGGCAATGTGGATTTCCGCACGAAGGCCAATGGTCGCGTATACGTGTCCGTCATGCCGAAAGCGGAAGCAGCGGAATAAGCCGGTAGCGCTCTAAAACAGCCGGCGTCTCATCGACCCGGCTGAAGCGCAAGGTTCAGTCCAGACACCAGGGGAGATGGGGCAATACCCCATCTCCCTTTTGGTTTCTGGAGGATAGAACCATGCAAAGCGAACTGTTGAGGGAAGGCCAATCCCGGTCTCCCGAACAAAGGCCGAGGCCTGAGAGGTCGAGGACGGATTGTCCGATATTGCTGTCGCAGCGGCTGGTTCTGAGAGCCCCGCATGAAGACGACATCGACGCCCTTGCCCATCTCGCCAACAATGCCAACATCGCCACGATGGTCGCGCGCATGCCCCACCCCTATACGGTGGCCGATGCGGCGGATTTCGTCCGACGCACGAAGGCCGGCGGGATCGGCAAGTGTGTCTATGCCATCACCAAGGCGGACAACGGCGCCTTCCTCGGCTGCTGTGGCATCGAACCGCAAGGCGACGGCCAGACGGTCGAACTCGGCTACTGGCTCGGCGAACCCCACTGGAACAAGGGGTATGCCACCGAGGCCGCCCAGACGCTGACCGACATGGTCTTCCGCACGCGCGACGTCGAACAGATCGACGCCCGCTGCCGGGTCATGAACATCGCGTCCCGCCGGGTCATCCAGAAATGCGGCTTCCAGTTCCAGGCGACGGGCATGATACAGAGCCTGGCCGTCGGCGGCATGGTGCCCGTCGAATGGTATCGGCTCGACCGCCGGACCTGGGTTTCGCTGAAGAGCTGGGGAGGCATGCGATGAACGCCATGCGCCCCGACTCTTCGGTTGCACCCGCGATCGATCCCGGTCCGTGCCCGACCCTCACGACGGCCCGCCTCGTCCTGCGTCCGCACCGCGCGTCGGATGCGGAGGCGATCGCCCAGTCGCTCGGGGACTACCAGGTCGCGCGCATGCTGGCGCGCGTCCCGGTGCCCTACGACCGGCAGGATGCGGCGGAATGGCTCAACCTCGTCACCACCGGCTTCATCCCCGGCTGGGCCTTTGCCGTGACGACCGGCGACGACGTTCATGTCGGCTGCGTCTCGATCGAGATGCGCGGCGACGCCTGGCATCTCGGCTATTGGCTGAACCGCTTCTATTGGCGGCGCGGCTACATGAGCGAGGCCGTGCGGGCGGTGAGCGGCCGGTTCCTGATGCGCGTCCCGGGCACGGACATCCATTCGGGCGTCTTTGCCGACAACCTCGCGTCGCTGAAGGTGCAGCAGGCCTGCGGATTCCGCGTGGCCGGCTGCGGCGAGATCTTCTCGGTCGCCCGCAACGCCCTGGTGCCGCATATCGAAACGCGGCTTTCGCCGGGCGACTTCCGGCCGGCGGCGCCACGCCGCTGATTGCCACACCGGTGCCCGGGAAACCGGGCGCCGGCTCCCTTCGGCCGTCAGGCCAGTTCGAACCAGACCGGCAGGTGGTCGGAGCCGAAGGCGGTCTCGTCCACCCAGGCATCCTTCAGCCGCTCCAGCAGGCCGTGGCTGACGAAGCAGTAGTCGAGGAACATGCGGTGGCCGTGATCCTTCGGATCGATCCAGGTATAGCTTCCGGGATGGCGCTTGCCGAGGCCGGCGAGCACGTCGACCGGATTGCCCGCGCGGATCTGGCGGCCGTAGAAGCCGTCCACCTCGCCGGCGACCTCGCAATATTCCGGCGATTCCGGCAGCATGTTGAAGTCGCCCATCAGCACATAGTCTTCGGGGCAGGGTGGTTCGGAAAGGCCGAATTCCTCCGCGCCGGAAATCGCGCCGCCCTCCAGCCCGTAGGCCTGGGCCCGGTCCTTGAGATAGCGGATCTGGGCGATGCGCTCGCCGCGATAAACATGGTCGAGATGGAGCGAGTAGACGCGGACCGGGCCGCCGGGTGCGGCGATCACCGCCTCGGTCGCGCCGCGCTGCAGGTTGAGCTTGTCGATGGTGCGCGTGCGGGGCAGCGTGATGAGGCGCGACAAGAGGATCGGCCAGCGCGAGAGGATCATGTTGCCGAACTGGAAGCGGCGGTTGACGGCGCGGCCGTTCTCGACCGCCGAGCCGGCGTCGACGTCACCGGCAGGCCAGTAGACCGAATAATGCGAGGCGAGCAGCGTCTGCAGCTCCGCCACCATGTCGACATGGCCGTTGCGGTGGAAGTTGCGGGTCACCTCCTGCAGCGCGATCACGTCGGCGCCGTGGATGCTGGAAACGATGCGCGGCAGGTCGAAGCGTCCATCGAGTCCGACGCCGTACTGAACGTTGTAGCTCACGAATTTCACGATAGTCTTTGACCTCCGCTGGAACCGGCTATATCGAGATGGCGGCAAAATGACATTCCGACGACAGAACAAGCAAACGGCAGCCCGATGAAATTCCTCGACGAAGCGAAAGTCTATATCCGCTCGGGCGACGGCGGGGCAGGGGCCGTGTCGTTCCGTCGCGAAAAATTCATCGAATTCGGCGGGCCGGACGGCGGCGACGGCGGGCGTGGCGGCGATGTGTGGGTCGAGGCCGTCAACGGCCTCAACACGCTGATCGACTTCCGCTTCCAGCAGCATTTCAAGGGGGCCACCGGCGTCCACGGTATGGGCCGCAACCGCACCGGTGCGAACGGCGCCTCCGTGACCTTGAAGGTTCCGGTCGGAACGCAGATCTTCGAGGAAGACAACGAGACGCTGATCGTCGATATGACCGTCGAGGGCCAGCGCTTCCGGCTGGCCGCCGGCGGCAATGGCGGCTTCGGCAATGCGCATTTCAAGTCGTCCACGAATCAGGCGCCGAACTGGGCCAATCCGGGGCTCGAAGGCGATGAGAAGACCATCTGGCTCCGGCTGAAGCTGATCGCCGACGCCGGGCTCGTCGGCCTGCCGAATGCCGGCAAGTCCACCTTCCTTGCCGCCTGCACCCGTGCCCGGCCGAAGATCGCCAACTATCCGTTCACGACGCTGCACCCGAACCTCGGTGTCGCGACCGTCGACGGGCGCGAATTCATCCTTGCCGACATTCCCGGCCTGATCGAGGGCGCGCACGAGGGCGTCGGCATCGGCGACCGCTTCCTCGGCCATGTGGAGCGCACGCGCGTGCTGCTCCATCTCGTGTCGGCCCAGGAGGAAAAGGTCGGCACGGCCTACAAGACCGTGAAGCACGAACTCGAGGCCTATGGCGGTGGTCTGGTCGACAAGCCGGAGATCGTCGCGCTCTCCCAGATCGATGTGCTCGACGAGGCGGAACTCAAGAAGAAGGCCAAGGAACTGGAGAAGGCCTGCGGGCAGAAGCCGCTGCTGCTGTCGGCGGCGACAGGCAGGGGCATGACCGACGCTCTTCGGGCGCTTCGCGCCGAAATCGACGGCATCGGTGCGGCCGGGGACGGAGAGTGAGATGGTCAAGGGCCGCAAGCCGCTCGCCAGATACCGGCGCATCGTCATCAAGATCGGCTCGGCCCTGCTCGTCGACCGCCAGACGGGGCTGAAGAACGGCTGGCTCGACGGGCTCTGCGCGGACATTGCGGCGCTGCGCGCCGGCGGCGCCGACGTGCTGGTCGTCTCGTCGGGTGCCATTGCGCTCGGGCGCACCGTGCTGAAGCTGCCGGCCGGCCTGTTGAAACTCGAGGAAAGTCAGGCCGCGGCCGCTGTCGGCCAGATCGCGCTTGCACGCGCCTGGTCGGAAAGCCTGTCGCGGGACGGCATCGTCGCGGGCCAGATCCTGCTGACGCTCGGTGATACCGAGGAACGTCGCCGCTACCTCAACGCCCGCGCGACGATCAGCCAGCTGCTGAAACTCGGCTCCATACCGATCATCAACGAGAACGACACGGTCGCCACCACCGAGATCCGCTATGGCGACAACGACCGGCTGGCGGCGCGCGTCGCCACCATGACCGGCGCGGACCTGCTGATCCTGCTGTCCGACATCGACGGGCTCTATACCGCCCCGCCGCATCTCGATCCGGACGCGCGGTTCCTGGATACGATCGCCGCAATCACCCCGGAGATCGAGGCGATGGCGGGCGGTGCCGCGTCCGAACTGTCGCGCGGCGGAATGCGCACGAAGATCGACGCCGGAAAGATCGCGACGGGCGCCGGTTGCGCCATGATCATCGCCTCGGGCAAGATTGACCATCCGTTGCAGACGATCGAGGACGGCGCGCGCTCCTCGTGGTTCGCGCCCTCCGGCACGCCGGTCACGGCGCGCAAGACCTGGATCGCCGGCCAGCTGCAGCCGGCCGGCACGATCGAGGTCGACACGGGAGCGGAGACGGCCTTGCGCTCGGGCAAGAGCCTTTTGCCGGCCGGCGTGCGGGCCGTATCGGGCCATTTTTCGCGCGGCGACACGGTGGCGATCCGCGGGCTCGACGGCCGGGA
Organism: Rhizobium alarense; assembly: GCF_021555155.1. Classification (GTDB taxonomy): domain Bacteria; phylum Pseudomonadota; class Alphaproteobacteria; order Rhizobiales; family Rhizobiaceae; genus Rhizobium_D; species Rhizobium_D alarense. Next base: position 21,537 of record NZ_JAKGBU010000047.1, on the reverse strand, counting down.
AATCGCGCGCGGGCTGGCGGGCTATGACGCGGAGGACGCGCGGCGCATTGCCGGCAAGAAATCGGGAGAGATCGCGGCGATCCTCGGCTATGCCGGCCGCGCCGCGATGGTGCATCGGGACGATCTCGTCATGATGGGCGCTTCGGCTGCCCGGCCTTTCGAGACCGTGGAGGAAGGAAAGGACGCTGCCCATGCTTGACCAGGTCCAGAGCGCGACCGACGTCGCGGAACTGATGGCCGGTATCGGCCGAAACGCGCGGGCGGCCGCCCGACCGCTGGCGACGGCCTCCGCCGGAGCGAAGAACGCGGCGCTCGAGGCAATGGCAGCGGCGATCGTCGCGGGCAGGGACGGGATCCTCGCCGCCAATGCCATCGACCTCGAGAACGCCCGGGAAAGCGGCGTCGCGAGTTCCTTCATCGATCGCCTGACGCTGACGCCGCAGCGCATCGACGGCATCGCGGCGACGATCCGCGAGATCGCCGCGCTCAAGGATCCGGTGGGCGACGTGATCGCCGAATGGGACCGGCCGAACGGCCTGCATATCGAGCGCGTGCGCACACCGCTCGGTGTCATCGGCGTCATCTACGAAAGCCGGCCGAACGTGACGGCGGACGCCGGTGCGCTCTGCCTGAAGGCAGGCAATGCCGTGATCCTGCGCGGCGGCTCCGACAGCCTCAATTCATCGCAGGCTATCCATGCCTGCCTCGTCGCCGGCCTGAAGCAGGCGGGACTTCCAGAGCATGCGATACAAATGGTGCCGGTCGCCGACCGGGCGGCCGTCGGCGCCATGCTCTCGGGTCTCAACGGCACGATCGACGTCATCGTACCGCGCGGCGGCAAGAGCCTCGTCGCCCGGGTGCAGAACGAGGCGCGCGTGCCGGTCTTCGCCCATCTCGAGGGTCTCTGCCACGTCTATGTCGACCGGTCTGCCGACCTCGCGATGGCGACGTCCATCGTCGTCAACGCGAAGATGCGCCGCACCGGCATCTGCGGCGCGGCCGAGACGCTGCTCGTCGATCGCGCGGTTGCCTCCACGCATCTCGTTCCGATCCTCGACGCGCTGAAAGCCGCCGGTTGCGAAATCCGCGCCTCCGCTGAAATCCGGGAAATGGTGCCCGGACTCATCGCCGCGTCGGAAGAGGACTGGTCGACGGAATATCTCGACGCCATCATCGCCGTCACGCTCGTCGATGGCATTGGCGGCGCGATCGACCACATCAACCGCTGGTCCTCGTCCCACACGGAAGCCGTGATCGCCGAGGATCAGGCGGTCGCCGACCGGTTCTTCGCGGAGATCGATTCGGCCATCCTGCTGCACAACGCGTCCACCCAGTTCGCCGATGGCGGCGAATTCGGCATGGGCGGCGAGATCGGCATCGCGACCGGCAAGATGCACGCCCGCGGGCCTGTCGGCGTGGAACAGCTCACCTCGTTCAAGTACCGGGTGCGCGGCACCGGACAGGTCCGGCCCTGACGTGGCGCAAGGGGAGGTTGCCGCCCGTTACCTGAGGATGCCGCATGTCGAGAAGGGCATGGCGGTCGGTCTCTTCGGCGGTTCCTTCAACCCGCCGCACGAGGGCCATGTGCTCGTCGCCGAGATCGCGATGCGGCGCCTGCGGCTGGACCAGCTCTGGTGGGTGGTCACGCCGGGCAACCCGCTGAAAGATCACCGCATCCTGGCTCCATTGGCCGAGCGGCTGGCGCTCAGCGAGACGATCACGCCCGATCCGCGCGTCAAGGTCACGGCCTTCGAACGTACGCTCGGACAGAACTACACGGCGAAAACCCTGGCGGTGGTCGCGGCAAGGAATCCGGGCGTAAAATTCGTCTGGATCATGGGAGCCGACAACCTCAAGGACTTCCACCGCTGGCAGAGCTGGCGGTCGATCGCCTCGACCTTCCCGATCGCGGTGATCGACCGGCCGGGTGATACGCTCTCCTATCTCTCCTCCAAGATGGCAAAGACGTTCGCCTATGCGCGGGTGGACGAGGAGGACGCCGCGACGCTTGCCCGCCGCCCTGCGCCGGCCTGGACGTTCATCCACGGACCCCGCTCGATCCTGAGTTCGACCGTCCTTCGCGACGGTGCCGCACTAGAGAAACACGCCCCTCAGAAGTGACGTCTTGAAAGCTTAACCCATTGATGACTACATTTACACTGCAGACCAGTCGATCTTCTGGTTTGCGCCGTGCTGTCCTGTTAAGTGGAAAGGGATTACTCTGACAACAGTGCACGCCAAGGGAAGCGCCGCCGGCGTCTTCTCTAAAAGCCCGGGACGTGGCGACGATGCCGCCGACCGCGCGCTTCAGGTGGTCCTCGCAAGTCTCGAGGATTCGAAGGCAGAAGATATCGTTTCCATCGACATTGCCGGCAAATCGGCGCTGGGCGACTACATGGTGGTCGTGTCCGGGCGCTCGAACCGTCATGTCATGGCGATCGCGGATCACCTGATTACCGACCTCAAAGACGAGGGGCTTGGCGCCGCTCGTGTCGAAGGGCTGGAAGCGGGCGATTGGGTGCTGATCGACACGGGCGACATCATCGTGCATGTGTTCCGACCCGAGGTGCGGGAGTTCTACAACATCGAACGGATGTGGGCGGCTCCCGAAATCGAAGACGGAACGCGGCACTAGGGTAGAGCCGGTCGGCGCATCCGTCGGCAAGAGCGGCGAAACAAGGCACCTCCAGGGTGAGAGGCGCCGCTTGTGCCACAGGAGGCGACGTCGATGCGGATCGGACTCTTTGCGGTCGGACGGCTGAAGGCCGGACCGGAAAAGGATCTTGCCGCGCGCTATCTCGACCGTTTCGCCAAGGCGGGTCCTGCCATTGGCCTTGAAGCGGGGCGCGTCGCGGAAGTCGCCGAGAGCCGTGCGTCCAATGCCGAGACCCGCAAGCGCGAGGAAGCCGGCCTGCTCGACAGGGCCCTGCCGGACGGTGCCGTGCTCATCCTGCTCGACGAACGGGGCAAGGCGCTCGGTTCGGAGAGTTTCGCGTCTCTGCTCGGCAGCTACCGGGACGCGGGCAAGCGCGACGTGATGATCGCGATCGGCGGCGCGGACGGGCTGGATCCCGCCCTTCACGACCGGGCGGATGCCGTGCTCTGCCTCGGCAAGATGACTTGGCCGCACCAGGTCGTGCGGATCCTGATCGCCGAGCAATTGTATCGCGCCGTGACGATCCTGTCCGGCCACCCCTATCATCGGGCCTGACGCCGGCGCCGGCCGTATTTTCGGCGATGTTTCTTGGCGAAATCGCCAAATCAGCTTAGACGAACGGAGACCCTCGAACGCGCGAGACCATGAGCAAGGCCAGTGACTTTCGCCATCGCATCCTTCGTCGCGGCCCGCTCGCGGCCGGCTTTGCGATTGCCCTGCTGTTGCTTCCCTCGCCGCCGCGTGCCCAGTCCGGCCCGGCGGACGTGGCGCTCGAGAAGACCGGTGCCGTTCCCGTCACCGAGGCCGATCCGGCGGCGGCGCTGCGTCTGCGCCGCGAAAGCACCCGCCGCGAGCTGGACGCGCTTTCCGGCACGATCCGCCTGACGGACGAGAAGACCAGGGAGCTCGTTTCGCGCATCGGCGACCTCGAAAAGGACCGCGCATCGCTGCGTGAGGCGATCGTCGCCTCCGCCAAGGCGCGCAAGGACATGGAGCAGCGCATCCTGGACGGCGAGCGCCGCCTGACGGCGCTGCGCGGCGAGGAATCCGGCATCCGCGCCTCGCTGATCGAACGGCGCGGCCTGCTGGCGGAGGTTCTGGCCGCCCTGCAGCGCATGGGCCGCAATCCGCCGCCCGCCCTGCTCGTCACCCCCGACGACGCGCTTTCCTCCGTGCGCAGCGCCATCCTGCTCGGCGCCGTCGTTCCCGGTCTGCGCGCGGAGACCGACAAGCTCGTCGCCGACCTCGCGGCGCTCTCGGACGTGCAGGCCCGGATCGGTGCCGAGCGCTCCGAACTCGCTTCGGCGATGGAAAGCCGTCTCGCCGAGGAGAAGCGCTCCGAGCTCCTCATCCGCGAGAACGAGGCGATGTCGGCCGCCAGCACGCGGACGCTCGAGGCGGAGCGCCGGCGGGCGGAGGAGCTCGCGGGCCGCGCGACGGGCCTGCAGGCGCTGATCGGCAGCCTCGAGCGCGAGATCAGCTCGGTGCGGGACGCGGCGGCGCTGGCGAAAGCGGAGGAGGAGAGGCTGGCGAAGTTGTCCGCCGAGGAGCGGCAGCGCCAGAAGCAGCAGGCGCTTGAAGCGATGCCCGACAAAAACCGCATTGCTCCCGCATATCCGTTCTCCGATCTGACGGGGCGCCTGGACTATCCGGTGGCGGGCGAGCCCCTGCGGCAGTTCGGCGACGCCGACGGAACGGGGCATCAATCGCAGGGTCTCGTTCTCGCGGCCAATCCCGGAGCTCTCGTCACGGCGCCGGCGGATGGCTGGATCGTCTTTGCGGGCAATTTCCGCAGCTACGGCCGCATGGTCATCCTGAACGCCGGCGAGGACTTTCACCTCGTGCTCTCGGGCATGGATCAGGTGACCGTGCGCGAGGGCCAGTTCGTGGTGGCTGGCGAGCCGCTGGCCACGATGGGTAACAAAAGAGTGGCGAGTGTAAATGCATTGGCGCTGGAAACGGATAGGCCGACGCTTTACATTGAATTTCGGAAGAACGGTAAACCGGTTGATTCCGGTCCCTGGTGGACGTCCAAGGTCTCTGGAAAGGCGCGCAATGATACGTAGGGCTTCTCTTGTTCTTGTCGGTGCACTGATGGGTGCCACGGCGACAAGCGTCATTTATTCGGCGACGCTCCCCGCCGAGGCGGCCAATGCCTCGACCTACCGCGAACTGTCGATCTTCGGCGACGTCTTCGAGCGCGTGCGCGCCCAGTACGTGACGCCGCCCAAGGAAGACCAGCTCATCGAGAACGCCATCAACGGGATGCTCTCGTCTCTCGACCCGCATTCGTCCTACATGAATGCGCGCGACGCCGAGGACATGCGCACGCAGACCCGCGGCGAATTCGGCGGCCTCGGCATCGAGGTGACGATGGAGGACGAGCTCGTCAAGGTCATCACGCCGATCGACGACACGCCGGCCTCGCGCGCCGGCGTTCTTGCCGGCGATTTCATCTCGAAAATCGACGGGCAGGACGTGCGCGGCCTCAAGCTCGAGGAAGCCGTCGAGAAGATGCGCGGCAAGGTCAACACGCCGATCAAGCTGACGATCCTGCGCAAGGGCGCCGACAAGCCGATCGAGCTGACCATCGTGCGCGACATCATCGCGGTCAAGGCGGTCAAGTCCCGCGTCGAGGGCGACGTCGGCTACCTGCGGGTCATCTCCTTCACCGAGAAGACCTATGACGACCTGGAGGCGGCGATCGAGAAGATCAAGACGGAGGTGCCGGCCGACAAGCTGAAGGGCTATGTGCTCGATCTGCGCCTCAATCCGGGCGGCCTGCTCGATCAGGCGATCAACGTTTCCGATGCCTTCCTGGAGCGCGGCGAGGTGGTCTCCACCCGCGGCCGCAACGAGGACGAGACACGACGTTTCAATGCCTCGCCGGGCGACCTGACCGACGGCAAACCCGTCATCGTCATGGTGAACGGCGGCTCTGCCTCGGCGTCCGAGATCGTCGCCGGCGCGCTGCAGGACCTTCGCCGGGCAACGGTGCTCGGCACGCGGTCCTTCGGCAAGGGCTCGGTCCAGACCATCATCCCCATGGGCGACGCGGGTGCGCTCCGTCTGACGACGGCGCTCTACTACACGCCCTCCGGCAAGTCGATCCAGGGCACGGGCATTACCCCGGACGTCAAGGTCGAGCAACCGTTGCCGCCCGAACTCCAGGGCAAACTGGAGACCGCCGGCGAATCCAACCTGCGCGGCCATATCCAGGGGCAGAGCGAGACCGACGAAGGCTCCGGTTCGTCCGCCTATGTGCCGCCGGAGGCAAAGGACGATCTGCAGCTTCAGTATGCGCTCGACCTCCTGCGCGGCGCGAAGACGGATCCTTCCTTCCCGGCCAATCCCGAGAAGGCTGAACTCAAGAACTGACAACCGACGAAGCGAAGCGCCCGGACCCGGTTCCGGGCGCTTCGGATTCGCGCCACCGGCAGACCTTCCTTTGGGCACAGACATCAACGCACCGCTCGGCCAGAACCGGAAGGCGAGGTCCCCCGCGGCGGGCGTCGCCCGGTTTTCCGCGGGACGCCTGGCATTCGGTCTGGTGGGGGCCGGCGTTCTTAGCCTTTCCGTCTTCACCGCCTTGGCGCCTTCGGGCCTCAGCGATAGCCCGACCGGGGTTGCCGCCGAGCCCGCTGCGTCCGCGGATGCCGACGTTGCCTTGACCGCGCAGGAGACGGGACGGGACGGCGTTCGACGGTCGTCTGGTACCGCAGGCGCCGTGATCGAGGAGACGCGCACGGACGACGGGTCGATCGTGCGGAAATATTCGCCCGGCGAGCGCGACGGCGACGGCCCGCTCATCATCGACGCCAGCCGGATCGGCCAGGATCCGCGCGCGGCCGCCTTTCCGAACGAGGCACTGCTCGAGGAGACGGAGTTCGGCCGCCTGCCGGTGGTCGGCGTCGACGGGCTCAAACCCTATGAACAATATGCGCGGCCGTGGTCCGGTGCGCGTGGCACGCGCGTCGCGATCGTCGTCGGAGGCCTCGGCCTCAGCCAGACGGGCACCCAGCGCGCCATCGAGACGCTGCCGGGCGAGGTAACGCTCGCCTTTGCCTCGGCGGGCAACAGCCTGACCCGCTGGATGCAGGAGGCCCGGCGCGGCGGTCATGAAATCCTGCTTCAGGTGCCCTTCGAACCCTTCGGCTACCCGGCCAACGATCCGGGGCCGAACACGCTGCAGGTCGACGCCTCCGCGACCGAGAACCTTGCCGATCTCCATCGGGCCATGGGACGGTTCACCAACTATACGGGCATCATGAATTTCATGGGCGGGCGCTTCCTCTCCGACGCGGACGCGATGGAACCGGTTTTCCGCGATATCGGCGAGCGCGGGCTGCTCTTCCTGGACGACGGCACGGCGGCGCAGTCGCTCTCTGCGACGCTCGCCGGGACCTTTTCCATGCCGCACGCCTTCGCCGACATCCAGCTCGACGCGGAGCTGTCGCGCGAGGCGGTGCTGCGCAAGCTCGATGACCTGGAACGGATCGCACGGCGGAACGGCACGGCGATCGGCGTTGCCTCCGCCTTCGATGAGAGCGTCGAGGCGATCGCCGAATGGAGCGGCGAGGCGGCGAAGCGCGGCGTCGAGATCGTCGGCGTCGCGGCGCTTGCCGCGCAATAGGAGACGGGACGGGATGGGGAAAGACAAGAAGCGCGTCGTGACGGCCGGGGACCTGCCATACAGGCCGTGTGTCGGCGTCATGGTGCTCAATCGCGATGGGCTCGTCTGGGCCGGACGGCGCATCGCGATCGGCAATTCGGAGTATGACGGCTCGCCGCAGCTCTGGCAGATGCCGCAGGGCGGCATCGACAGGGACGAGGATCCGCTGGCAGCCGCCTATCGCGAGCTCTATGAGGAGACGGGCATGCGCTCTGTCTCGCTGCTGGCCGATGCGGGTCGCTGGATCAACTACGATCTGCCCCCGCAGCTGATCGGCATCGGGCTCAAGGGCAGGTATCGCGGCCAGACGCAGCGCTGGTTCGCCTTCCGCTTCGAGGGCGACGAGAGCGAAATCGCCATCAACCCGCCGCCGGGTGGCCACGAGCCGGAGTTCGACGCCTGGGAATGGAAGCCGATGCAGGCGCTGCCGGACCTCATCGTGCCGTTCAAGCGCAAGGTCTACGACGAGGTGGTCTCCATCTTCGCGCCGCTCTCCGCGGAACGGGGCCAGGCGCAGGACCGCGCGGCCTCTGTCCGGGAATAGGGCAATCTCGGCTCCCCACCTTGCGAAGGCGAACGGTCGCGTGCTCCCGGCGCTTCACCGGGAGATGGCGGTTTCGGCGAAGAAATCTCGGCAACGGGCGGATGGCGCCCGCCGAGATGGCTTCCGGAAAAGTCTTTCGCGTGCCGTGAACGTTGGCCCGGATCTCCGCAGGCATTTTGATGGATAGCGGCTGGGCGCCGCGATTTTCGGGACGCGGCGGACCGAAGAACGCCGGTACGAAGGTGTCGTCCTGTCGCGCGTGGGGGTTTGATGCACAGATTGAGGATCGAGGCCGGGCCGTTCCGTTTCGAGGCGCGGTTCGAAGAGGCGGCGGCGCCGAAGACATGCGCGGCCTTCCGCAGGCAGATGCCCTTCGAGAGCCGCGCCGTGCACGTGCGCTGGAGCGGCGAAGCGGTATGGCTGCCCCTCGGGGACCGCGATTTCGGCGTCGGATACGAAAATGCCACCAGCTTTCCCGCACCGGACCGGATCCTGCTGTATCCGGGCGGCATCAGCGAGACCGAAATCCTGCTCGCCTATGGCGGCGTGCGATTCGCCTCGAAGGTCGGGCAGCTCGCCGGCAACCACTTCATCACGGTGACGGGCGGGCTGGAGAACCTCGCGGCGCTGGGGCGGCTCTGCCTGTGGGACGGTGCCCAGCCCATCCGCTTCCATCAGGCGGATTGAGGCGCGCGGTGTCGACATGCGCCCCTTCGGCAATGGCTTGAAAAGCACAACGCCCCCGGCCGTGCCGGGGGCGTTGTGCTACGGGAAGGAAAGAGGGTCGTTCAGTCGGCTTCCGCTTCGTTGGCCGGTGCCGCGTTGAGCTGGCCGTATTTCGCCGCGCCGAGCTTGTCGAGAAGTTCCAGCTGGGTTTCGAGGAAGTCGATGTGCCCCTCCTCGTCCATCAGCAGTTCCTCGAAAAGCTTCATGGACACGTAGTCGCCGGCGCCATGACAGATGTCGCGCGACTTCTTGTAGGCGGTGCGGGCGTCATATTCGCCGGCAAGATCCGCTTCGAGGACTTCCTTGACGTTCTGCCCGATGCGCAGCGGCGCAACCGTCTGCAGGTTGGGATGGCCTTCGAGGAAAATGATGCGCGCGACCAGCTTGTCGGCATGCTGCATCTCTTCGATCGATTCGGCGCGCTCCTTCTTGGCCAGAAGCGTGTATCCCCAGTCTTCGAGAAGGCGGTAATGGAGCCAGTACTGGTTGACGGCCCCGAGCTCGAGATAGAGCGCTTCGTTAAGCTGCTCGATGACCTTTTTGTCGCCTTTCAAGATCCGCTCTCCTGTTTTCTTCATGGAATTGTTTGAGGCGGGTCATGAAATCAAATATCTCGCCGTCCGTCGAGTGGCGCTCGGCATGATAGCGCTCCGTCGTGCGGATGATGATGTCGACGACATTGGGAAAACAGCCGCAGCAACGGCCGCGTTTCTGCATCGCGTGATAGACTTTTGCAGGGACGATCAGCTGCCAGCAGTCCTCGTTGAGAAGGTCGACAACGACGTCGGCGATCTCTTTTTCGGTGATGAAGTTGCAACTGCAAACGAGCATACGTCCGGCCTGCCATGCGCAATGCACTGAGTTTCCGGGATTAAGCAAAAGACGACAGTGAGTGTCAAGAAAAAACAGGTCAGAAGTCCTGTCACATACTATTAGAATCATTATAAACTAGAGGAAACATATCGTGTTTTCATATATTTGGTTTTCCTGAGGGAGGCGAAATGCCACCATGCATCCCTGTATGCCGGCTGATCACTTTTTGTTGCAGGTATGCGAAAAAATGCCCTGGCGCGGGTTAATGGAAGTTCCTGCCTTTCGGCATGACCCGCGCCGTCTCGCGGACGGCGGCATCCGGTTGCCCGGGCGGCGTGCCGCGGCTGTCCTGACGCACTTTGCCGCGCGCCTCGTCCACCGGATGGAGCACTTCGCCGGCGTGGCTCATGGCACCCGAGCTCCGCCTCTCCGATGTCAGGATGCCGAGCATCGGCGTCATGTCCTCGACATGGCTGACGACCACATGGATGACGCCGCTTTCCCGTTGCAGCCGCCCGCGGATCGTCACGAGCCGCGCCCCCATGATGACCGATCGGTAGGCCTCGAAGACCTTGGGCCAGACGATCGCATTGGCGATGCCCGTCTCGTCTTCCAGCGTCATGAAGATCACCCCTTTCGCCGAGCCCGGGCGCTGGCGCACGAGCACGAGACCCGCCACCGTGACAAGGCGCCCCTTCGGGGCCGTTTCGAGTTCCTCGCTGCGCAACACCCCCAGACGGGCAAATTCGCCGCGCAGGAAGGAGACCGGATGCGCCTTGAGCGACAAGGCGAGATAGCGGTAGTCGTTGACCACCTGCTCGCTCGCCGGCATGTCCGGCAGCCGGATCGCGGGCTCGGCCTGCAGGTCGCCCCGGCCCGCACGGTCGAACAGCGGCAGGCGCTCCGCGGCGCTGGTCTCGTCGAGCGCCTTCGCCGCCCAAAGCGCCGCGCGGCGGTCGATGCCGAGCGAACGGAAAGCATCCGCGTCGGCCAGTCGCTCGATGACGGAGCGCGGCAGGCCCGAACGCAGCCAGAGGTCGCGCACGGAGGCATAACCCGGCCCGCGATTGGCGACGAGCCGCTTCCCGATGTCGTCCTCCCTCAATCCCTTGACGAGCCGAAAGCCGAGCCGCACCGCCCTTTTCGAGCGGATGACGCCGCGCATCTCCCGGTGGCGTGCCGCGATGTCGTCCGGGTTGAACATCCGTTCTCCCTCCAGACCGCAATCCCAGCCGGAATGGTTGACGTCGACCGGCAGCACCCTCACGCCATGCTCGCGGGCATCCCGCACGAGCTGCGAAGGAGCATAAAAACCCATCGGCTGGGCATTCAGGATCGCCGCGCAGAAGACGTCCGGATAATAGGCCTTGAACCAGGAGGACGCGTAGACGAGCGTGGCGAAGGAGGCCGCATGGCTCTCCGGGAAGCCGTATTCGCCGAAACCCTCGATCTGGCTGAAGCAGCGCTCGGCGAATTCACGCGGATAATCGCGCGCGACCATGCCCTCGACAAAACGCGCCTTGAAGCCGCTCACCTGTCCCGTCCGGCGAAAGGTCGCCATAGCGCGGCGCAGCTTGTCCGCCTCGTTCGGCGAGAACCCGGCGGCGACAATGGCGATCTGCATGGCCTGCTCCTGGAAAAGCGGCACGCCCAGCGTCCGCGCCAGGACATCGCGAAGTTCCTCCTTCGGATATTCGGCCTCCTTTCTCCTGTCCCGGAATTCCTCCCGGCGCTTCAGGTAGGGGTGAACCATGTTGCCCTGGATCGGTCCGGGACGCACGATCGCCACCTCGATGACGAGGTCGTAGAATTCGCGGGGGCGCAGCCGTGGCAGCATGCTCATCTGCGCCCGGCTCTCGATCTGGAAGACGCCGAGCGTGTCCGCCCGGCAGATCATGTCGTAGACGGGGTCGTCCGTCCGCTCCTCCTCGTAGATCGCGGCCAGCGTTTTCTGTCTGCCGTAATGGGTGTCGAGCAGCTTCAGCGCCTTTGCGAGGCAGGTGAGCATGCCGAGCGCCAGCACATCGACCTTCAGGATCTTCAACGTGTCGAGGTCGTCCTTGTCCCACTCCACCATGTAGCGGTCCGGCATCGCCGTGTTCATGATCGGCACCACCTCGTCGAGCCGGTCGCGCGTGATGACGAATCCGCCCACATGCTGGGAGAGATGGCGGGGAAAGCCCATGAGCTGGCCGGCATAGGCGATCACCCGCCCTGTCGTCGGATCCTGCATGTCGAGGCCGGCCGCGCGCGCCTGCTCGTCGGAAACGGAGGTGGTCCACCAGCCCCAGACGGAGCCGGAAAGAGCCGCCCGCACATCCTCCGACAGGCCGAAGGCCTTGGCGACCTCGCGGCCCGCCGAACGTGTCCGGTAGCTGATCACGGCCGCTGCAAGACCCGCATGCTCCTTGCCGTAGGTCTTGTAGATATATTCGATCACCTCCTGGCGTCGCTCGTGCTCGAAATCGACGTCGATGTCCGGTGGTTCGTCGCGGTCCGCCGAAAGGAACCGGTCAAAGAGCAGCTTGAACCGGTTCGGGTCCACCTCGGTGATGCCGAGGCAGTAGCAGACGGACGAATTGGCCGCCGAGCCGCGCCCCTGGCAGAGGATGTCTTTGCTGCGGGCGAACGTCACCAGCTTGTGCACCGTCAGGAAATACGGCTCATAACGCTTGGCGTGGATGAGCTTCAGCTCGTAGCGGATATTCTCCGAAACTTTTGCCGGGACACCCGCCGGATAACGTATTGCAGCGCCTTCCGCCACCAGCCGGGCAAGTGTTTCCGCCGGCGTTTCCCCTTCGGCGGCTTCCTCAGGATATTGATGGGAAAGCTCCTCCAGATCGAAGGAGAGGCCTTCGAAGAAGCGCCGGCTGTTGTTGATCGCTTCGGGATGCGCGGAGAAGAAGCCGGCCATGTCCTCTGCCGTCTTCAGGTAGCGCTCCGCATTCGGCTGCAGCCGGAAACCCGCTTCGGCGACGGGAACGTTCTCGCGGATGGCCGTCACCACATCGGCAAGCGGGCGGCGGTCCGGCTTGTCGTAGAGCGCGTCGTTGGTGGCGATGAGCCGTACGCCGTTCTGCCGGGCAAGGCGCGACAGGAGCGCGAAATCGTGCCGGTCGAACCCGTCGTAGCGCGGCGTCAGAGCGAGATAGAGCCGGTCGCCGGCTGCCGCCCGTAGCGCCGTGAGGGTTTCGATCAGCCGGTCGAAGGCCGGGCGAATCCGTCCCGGCAGGACGATGAACTGCATCTCCGCCTGCCACTCCAGAAGGTCGGCGAGTGCGAGCGCGCAGTTTCCCTTGCGGGCGCGCAGGTTGCCCGCGCTGAGCAGCCGGCAGAGATGCGCCCAGCCCTTGCGGTTGCGCGGATAGGCGAGGACATCCGGCGTGCCGTCGGAAAAGACGAGGCGGCTGCCGGGCCGGAAGGGAAATTTCTCGTACCGTGCCTTGGCGTGGGCGCGCACGACGCCGGCGACCGTGTTGCGGTCGGCGATCCCGATGCCGCCGAGCCCGATCGTCTTCGCGGTGGCGACCATATCCTCGGCCGAGGCGGCGCCTTCGAGGAAGGAGAAATTGCTGCGGGCGCCGAGTTCGAAGAAGGGCATGATGCGCCTCATGCGAATATGCCGTGAAGAAACCATTTCGGATCGGCCTTTTCGCCATAGAAACCTTCGCGGTAGAGCCAGTAGCGCCGCCCCTCCTCGTCCTCGACCCGGAAATAGTCACGCGTCCGGGCGTCCCTGCCGTCAGCCCACCATTCGCCCGCAATGCGTTCCGGACCCTCGGCACGGCTGATGCGGTGGAGGCTGCGGCGCCAGCGGAAGGTGCGCGGTGCACCCTCCGGCACTTCCGCCACGGTCTCCACCGGTTCCGGCCGGGTAAAAAGCCGGACCGGCCGGGTGCCGGGTGCAAGTGCCTCTGCCGGCGATGTCCGTGCCGTTCTTTCCTTCGTGCCCTCTGCAAAAAGATCGGAAGCCGGCCGGAAGGCCGATGCGCGTTCGGGCACGTGACTTTCACACAGGGTGGCGACGGCGAGGCAGTCCGGCCCGTACCGGGCACGGACCCGGTCGACGAAAACGGAAAGCGCCTCTTCCTCCCCGCCGCCGGCGGAGAAATCCTGTTGCTGCGCCCGGAAGTCCGCACAGTCGAGAACCGAGAGCCGGACGATCTCGAAGCCGAAGCCGGCATCGAGATCGTCGTGCAAGACATCGAGGCGCTCGCGGAAAAGCCCGGCGATGCGCTCCGGATCGCGCAGCGGCAGCGATGCCGCGGCATGGATACGGAAAACTTTCCCATCCACCCGGAAGAGCATGAGCTCGAACAGGCGCCCTCCCGCTCCCCGCCGTTCCAGACCCTCGCGGACCGGATCGGCGAGGCGGCGGGCGAGGCCGAGAATATCGTCTGCCGCCTGGACCGGCTCGAAGAGCTTGCGCTCCGCCGAGAGGAGCGGGACGGCAAGCCGCGGCGAGATGGGTTCGTCTTCGCGACCGAGTGCCTGATCGAGCCTGAGCAGCAGGGACGGTCCGAAGCGACGGGCGAGCGGCGCGCGGGGCAGGCTGAGGAGATCGCCGATGCGTTTCAGCCCGACCCGGCCCAGGGCCTCGGCCAGCTCCCGGGACAGGCGGAGGGCGGCAACGGGAAGCGGCGACAGGGTGTCGGCGGCGGCTTCCGGCGCAATGACACCGCCCCGGCCGGAGCGCGCCGCCGCCCAGGACAGGCCGACGGAGGACGAGACGGCGCCGCGTGCCTCGATGCCGAGGACGAAGAGCTGGGCGAGCAGTCCGTCGAGCAGGGCCCGCTCGCCGCCGTGGAGATGGGCGCAGCCGGTGATGTCGAGGCAGAGCCCGTCTTCGCCATCGAGCGCCACGAGCGGCGTGAAACGGCCGCACCAGTCGGCGAGCCCCTCGAGGAAGGCGCGATCGGCGACGGGTTCCGCCGGCAGGACGTCGAGTGCCGGGCACACGGCGCGCGCCTCCGCCACCCCCTGGCCGGCCTTCAGGCCGCGCCGTTCGGCCTCGCTGTCGAGGTGGACGAGCCGCATGGCATTGTCCACGCGCTCGGTGAAAGCGACCGGCGGATGGTCAGGACGCCCGGTCGAAAGCCAGGACCGCCCCCAGCGCCGTCGGGCGACCCGATCGGCGGGAAGATGCGGAAACCACAGCGACAGAATCCGTTGTGTCCGCGTTGCGGCGAAGAGGGAGGTGTCCGGCGCGGGGATCGGAGAAACGGCGGTCATGGGGGTTCCACTCCAGAAAAAGGCCGCTCGATGCAGGAGCCCTGCTCTTTTCGGCCGTGACGTGAAAAACGGGATTGCCGATGCTGTCGGCGAGGGCCGGCCCGTCCGGCATCGGGCGGGCGGCGGCCGGGGCGGGATCGACGCGGAGCCGGAAACGCGCGCTGCTCGCCTCCTCCTCGCCGGACTGGCGAAGCAGGATGAGCGGCATGCCGGCGGCCTGCGCGCGCAACTGCAGCCGGCGGCTTTCCCTCAGCCCGAAACAGACGGCATTGCCGCGCATTTCGAGCACGACGGCGCAAAAGGCCGAAACGGCAAGCGCCGCTTCGGCCATCCAGAGGGCATCCGGCAGCCGCCGCGGGCGGGCAAGGAAGAAGCGGCGGGAGGAAAGCCCATGGTTCTCGAGGCCGCGCGCATCCGGCAGTGCCGCTTCCCGCAGGGCCTCTGCCTCGCTGATCCAGAGAAGCGCGCCCTCACCCCCGCCGTGTTTCTGGCAAAGCGCAAGCAGCGCAAGGACGAAGCCGGATGCTGCCCCGATGTCGCGGGTCTCGCCGTTGCGGATCTCGCAGAGCCCGCCCAGCGGCAGGCCGCCATCCGTCCGGGCGTCGAGAGCCGGATGGCCGAAGGACAGCCGCTGCGGCCGCTCCCTGTGCTCTGCGCCGCCGGCTGCTTCCGCCTTCGTCCATACCCCGCCCCGCCCCCGGCCGGCGCCGGTCTTCGGCCCGTCGGCGGTCTCGATCCGGGTTATGGCTTCACGCAGAGCAAAAAGCCGCTCACGCGCCAGGGCAGGCTGCGCCATGACGATCGTTCCCTTGACTGTTCCTGTTATGTTCTTATGGATTCCAGAGCTTACCGAAAGAGTCAATCGGGAATTTTATGAATTTATTCCTGTATTTTACCTGGACAGAATTCAATACTCGAAAAAGGCCAATGAAATCGCTATATCACGGGTCAAAGGAGTGCCCATGGCCCGCATTGACCAGACCGAGGATTGGCGGAACCGCCATGCGCCGACGATCAGCACCTTCGAATCGCTCGCGGTGGAAGCCTATGGCCACTTGCCGGACGAGTTCCGTGCGCTGACCGGCAACCTCATTATCGAGATCGACGATTTCCCGAGCGATGAGGTGTTCGAGGACATGGCGCTGGAAACGCCCTTCGACCTGCTCGGCCTGTTCGAGGGGCGCGGCGTGACGGAGCGCTTTACGGCGGAGACGGGCGAGATGCCGAACCGCATCACGCTCTACCGGCGCCCGATCATCGATTACTGGGCCGAAAACGAGGAGACGCTGGGGGATATCATCACCCATGTGCTCATCCACGAGATCGGCCATCATTTCGGCCTGTCCGATGACGACATGGAACGCATCGAGGAAAGCTCCGAGGCTGCGCCGGGGTGAGGCCGGCGCCGATTGCCCCCTTCATGCTCGGCCGCAGGGCCGGGTTTCGCCGAATGGCATTTCACTTCTGCCGCCCGCCTGCCTGACGCAAGTTTGGCCGGGCAGACTTGCGGGAAGCAAGGCCTGCACCCGGCCTGTCGCCGCGCGCGACCATCCGGGACGACGGCCGAACAGGCCGGCAGGAGTGAAACGTGAACAGCAAGGCATCGCTCTCGGAGGCGTCGAAAAACTACCGGAAGGGCCGCTACGCCGAGGCGCTGGATGCGCTGAACGCCCTGATCGACATCCGGAAGGACGCCGAGACCTATGCGCTGCTGGCGCGGACGCTTGCGAAACTCGGGCTGAAATCCGAAGCGGCCAGTGCCTTCACGCTTGCTGCCGGTTTCGAGGAGCCCGATGCGGCAGACCACCTGCGCGAGGCGATGAAGCTGCATTTCGAAGACGGCAATGAGGACCAGGCGCTGCTTTACGGCATGCGGCTTCTCCCGAAGGCACCGAAGGATGCCGACATCGCCTTCGTGCTCGTCTCGATCTTCATGAAGCGCGGCCGGATGGACATCGCCCGGCAGTTCAAGGTCGCTCTCTCGGAGAGCCCGCTGCCGCTCCACCACAATCTTGCCCGCAAGCTGCTGACGGACGATTTCGGCGACGAGACGAACCACCAGCTCGCCCGCAACCTGCTGAAACATGCGCCCGACAGCTTCAAGTGGCGGTTCCTGAATCTGATCTATGCCCGGGAATCCTGCGATTTCGAGGCGATCGACCGGCTGTCTCCGCCGGTCCGCAAGGCGCTCGCGAAGGGCCAGGTGGATATTCTCGCCAACGATCTCGCCTTCTGCAACATCAGCTGGACCGGCAGCGAACGCCTGAACCGCATGGCGACGATCGGCCTCAAGCCGGTGCCGCCGGCGCTGACAGCCGCCCGGCGCACGCAGCCCCACCGGTGGGGCGAGAAGATCCGCATCGGCTATGTCTCCGCGGATTTCTGGGACATGCATGCGACGATGAAGCTGCTCCAGGGCGTGCTTGAGCTGCACGACAGGAAACGTTTCGACGTCACGCTGTTCTGCCACACGCCAAAGGACAACCTTGCCCGCAACAGGACCGACCGTTCGCGCTGGGGGACCGTCGTCGACATCCACGGCCTTGCCAACGATGCGGTGGCCGAGATTGTCCGTGCGCGGGAAATCGACGTTCTGGTCGACCTCAAGGGCCATACGCTCGGCAGCCGCCCCGGCATCTTCAACGCCGCCGCCGCGCCGATCCAGGTGGGGTGGCTCGGCTTTCCGGGCAGCACGACGCATGTCGACCTGGATTATGTGATCGGCGATCCCGTGGTGTTGCCGGAAAGCTCGAAAGCCTTCTACCACGAGAAATTCTGCCGGCTTCCCGACTGTTACCAGCCGAACGATCCGCTCCGGCGCCCGCTCGCCGCGCCGACGCCGCGGCCGGCCCTCGGCCTGCCCGAGGCGGCCTTCGTCCTCGCCTCCTTCAACGCCAACCGCAAGATCACGGCGGAGACGCTGGACCGCTGGTTCGCGATCCTGCGGCAGGCCGAAAACAGCCTGTTGTGGATCCTGCCGGACAATGGCCGCACCGAGGCGAATATCCGCAAGCGTGCGCAGGCCGCGGGCATCGACGGGGAGCGCATCCGCTTCACGTCGAAGATGAACTACGAGGACCACCTGAACCGCCTGCCCGCCGCCGATCTCGGCCTCGACACCTGGCCCTATAACGGCCATACGACCACCTCGGAGCAGCTCTGGGCCGGTGTGCCGGTGCTGACCGTGAAGGGCACCAACTTCGCCTCGCGGGTCAGCGAAAGCCTTTTGAACACCATCGGACTGCCGGAACTCGTTGCGGCCGATGCGGATCACTATGTCGCGACGGCCGTGTCGCTCAGCCGCGACCGCGAGAGGTTAGCCGGCTACAGGGAAAGGCTTGCGGCGAACCGCTTCACGATGCCGCTCTTCGACGCGGAGCGCTTCTGCCGGCATCTGGAACGGGCCTTCGAGGCCATGGTCGAGCGGGCCAAAGCCGGCCTTGCGCCCGATCATCTCGACGTGTCGGCACTGCCGGCCCGGAACGGGTCCTTCGCTCCGACAGCGGCCGGGGAGATCGCCCCGCCGGCGCTCCGCAGGGCCTGACCGGCCGCCTCACTGCTCCGAAAGCTTCATCTCCGGGACGTAGTCCTTGCCGGCGACCTCTTTGACGACGGCCTGGCCGCACTGCATGCTGCGCGTCTCGTCGTTGTAGGCGTAGCTCGGCGAGCCGTGCAGTTCCCAGCCCCTGTTGAGGGCGGCGGTCACCTTGTGACAGAAGGAGGCGTCGTCGGGTCCGGTCAGGAAACGGTAGAGTTTCATGCGCTGTTCTTTCGCTCTGCGATGAGGTCCGCCTTGACGAGAAGCCGGTCGGCCTGGTCGGCATGCAGCTTCTCGACCATGCGACCCTTGAGGTTGATCGCCCCCTTGCCGGCGTTTTCCGGCGCGGCGAAGGCGGAGACGATGACGAGCGCCTCGGCGGCCTCCGCCTCCGAAACCCCGAAGGCGGCGTTGGCGGCCGCGATCTGCGCCGGATGGATCAGCATCTTGCCGTCGAAGCCCATCAGCCGGCCCTGCTCGCATTCGGCGGCGAAGGCATCGGTATCGGCGAAATCGTTGAAGACGCTGTCGATCACGTCGAGGCCCGATGCACGCGCGGCGACCACGGCCTGCACGAGAATTGGCAGCAGATAGGGCCGGCCCGGCATATCGGCGATGCCGGTCTCCTTGCGCAGGTCGTTGAGGCCGACGACGAAGCAGTCGAGCCTACCGCCGGCCGTTCGGCCCACTTCGGCGATCGGCGCAAGGTTGAGGATCGACGC
This sequence comes from Rhizobium alarense, assembly GCF_021555155.1. Lineage (GTDB taxonomy): Bacteria > Pseudomonadota > Alphaproteobacteria > Rhizobiales > Rhizobiaceae > Rhizobium_D > Rhizobium_D alarense. The sequence goes on along the minus strand of NZ_JAKGBU010000047.1, from coordinate 2,634 downwards.
CGCGGTCTCGATCATCGCCCAGAGCCGCGGCGCCTCGTCGAGGCCTTTCTCGCTCAGCCAGTCGGCGACGTCGAGCACGTGCTGCGGCTCGCAGACCTTCGGCAGCAGAACCGCATCCGGTACGCAGGCGGCCACGGTTTCGAGATCCGCCAGCCCGTCCGGGCCGGCGAACGGGTTGACGCGGATGACGTGTTCGCGCGATCCCGAGCGGTCGAGCGCGGCGAAATGGGAAACGAGGGCCGCCTGCGCCTCCGCCTTCTTCTCGGGCAGCACGGAGTCCTCGAGGTCGAAGATGATCGCATCGCAATCGAGCGCCGCCGACTTCGCGAGCGCGCGCGCGTTGCTGGCGGGAACGCTCAGCACCGAACGGCGCAGGCGGACGGGATGGTGATGGGGCAGGCTGATCATGGGGTCTTTGTGCACCGCTTTGCCGCAGGCGGCAAGCGCCGATCCTCAGTGCCTGCGACCGAATGAAGCCTTGCAATCAACACAATCGCCTCCCACATTCTCAGCAGAGAAAGGGTTCCATCCAATGCAAAGCATTCGTTCTCTGTTCCTCACCGTTGCCGGCGTTCTGTTCGCCGGCGCCGTTTTCCTGTTCGCCGCCTCGCTCGGGCTTGCGCTTGCCGGCATCACGGCGGTGCTGATGTTCGGGAGCTGGGTTGCCGCCCGCATGCAGCCGAGGCCGGTACGCGCCACGGTCGATGCACGCAACCGCCGCCAGGCCCCGCGCGAACCGCGCGTCTGGAACGACGGCCGCGGCACGATCATCGATCTCTGACCGGCCCAGGCGACGTTTCGGGAAATTTTCGGGGCACCTGTCGGAATCCCGGACCCGCCATCGTCCTAGATCGACCGCGCATCGCGGCATCGTGACAGGAGATGGAGACCAAGATGGACACGACCCCGGAACAGACCACCGAATCCCACCCGCCCATGCCGCCCGTCAAGAACGGGCTCCTGCCGTATATCACCGTCGATGGCGCCGTGAAGGCGGCGGAATTCTACGCGAAGGCCGTCGGCGCCGAGCGGGCTTTTCTCGTTCCCGTCGACGAGCAGGGCCGCACGATGCATGTGCATCTCTACGTCAATGGCAGTTCGCTGATGCTCGCCGACGCCTATCCGGAATTCGGCCACCCCTACGAAAAGCCGCAGGGCTACACGCTACAGCTCGTCGTCGACGACATCGACCGCTGGTGGGGACGGGCCGTCGATGCCGGCATGGAGGTGGTGATGCCGGTCGAACGCATGTTCTGGGGCGATCGCTACGGGCAGCTGCGCGATCCTTTCGGCGTGCTCTGGGCCATGAACGAGCCTGCTGCGCGGTAATCCAACCCGTGTAGAAGGGACGGACGGCAACCTCCCGCCCGTCCCGGCACGAGATTTTCCTTCATTTCGGCGGAAAATTGCTCTAAGGCGGGGAAATATCCGACACCCGTAATCGAAAGCGCAGAGTCATGGACAAGTTCGTCAAGCTGACCGGCGTCGCCGCGCCGCTTCCCGTCGTCAACATCGACACGGACATGATCATCCCGAAGGACTACCTGAAGACGATCAAGCGCACCGGTCTCGGCACCGGCCTCTTCGCCGAGGCACGCTATCTGGAGGACGGTTCGCCGAACCCGGATTTCGTGCTCAACAAGCCCGCCTACCAGAACGCCAAGATCCTGGTGGCCGGCGACAATTTCGGCTGCGGCTCCTCGCGCGAGCACGCGCCGTGGGCGCTGCTCGATTTCGGCATCCGCTGCGTGATCTCGACGTCCTTTGCCGACATCTTCTACAACAACTGTTTCAAGAACGGCATCCTGCCGATCGTCGTCAGCCAGGCCGATCTCGACAAGCTGATGGACGATGCCAGCCGCGGCTCCAACGCCGTCCTGACCATCGACCTCGAGGCGCAGGAAATCAGCGGACCGGACGGCGGCCGCATTGTCTTCGAGGTGGATGCCTTCCGTCGCCATTGCCTGCTGAACGGCCTTGATGACATCGGGCTGACGCTCGAGAAAGCGACGGCCATCGACAGCTTCGAGAAGACGAACGCCGCGTCGCGGCCCTGGGCCTGATGCGCCGGCTGATCTCCTCCGGTTCACCCTTCGAGAAGATCGCGGGCTATTCGCGCGCGGTCGTCGAGGGCGAGTGGTGCTTCGTCTCCGGCACGACCGGCTACGACTATGCCACCATGACCATGCCGGAGACGGTGGAGGCGCAGACGCGGAACTGTCTTGCCACCATTCGAAAGGCGCTGGAGGAGGCCGGCTTCTCGCTCGCCGATACGGTGCGCTGTCACTATTACGTGACGGACGCCGCCTTCGCCGACATCGTCTTTCCGATCCTCGGCGAGGCCTTCGGTGCCATCCGCCCTGCGGCCACGATGGTCGTCTGCGGGCTTATCAAGCCCGAAATGCTGGTCGAAATCGAGGTGACCGCGCTGCGACGCCGCGACTGAGACGATTCCGCCACCGCCCTCGTCCCTTGCGCCACGCCCCCGTCAAACGAAGAACCCCGGCCTCCAGAGGTGGCCGGGGTTCTTCGTTTGACGGGAGGATGTCGTCGGGTTGTCTCAGTGGCAGACGCGGATGCGCTTGACGCGCAGGTTGCCGTAGTAGTCGTAGAAGCGGACCTTCTTGATGAAGC
>NZ_JAKGBU010000046.1:21379-41921 GCF_021555155.1 Rhizobium alarense | reverse complement strand
GTCGGAGGAGCCGATCTCGTCCGGTGAGGGGACAATCGCACGGGCGGCGCCCCGGCGATGTTCCGGATGGAACAGGGCGCGCCGGCGAGGATCCACGGCGAATGAAAAAGGGCCCGGCGTCGGCCGGCCCCTTTTGAGATGCGATCGGATTGTGGCGCTCAGGCGGCCGTCAGGCTCTTGCGGACATCGTCGTCCGTCAGGATGCCGCTGGCGCGCAACAGGGCGGCGAAGCGGCCGTTGCGCTGGCTGAGCTCGTCGAATGTGCCCATCTCCTCGATGCGGCCGTGATCGAGGAAGATCACGAGATCCGCTTCGCGCACCGTCGACAGGCGGTGCGCGATGATGAAGGTGGTGCGGTTGCGGCGCAGGTTGTCGATCGCCGCCTTGACGCGCGCCTCGGTCTCGACGTCGAGCGCGCTCGTCGCTTCGTCGAGCACGAGGATCGGCGAGTCCTTCAGGATGGCACGGGCGATCGCGATGCGCTGGCGCTCGCCGCCGGAGAGCCGGTTGCCGCGTTCGCCGACATGCGTCTCGTAGCCGCCCTGGCGCTGGGCGATGAAGTCGCTTGCCGCCGCGGCTTCGGCCGCGGCGATCACCTCGTCCTCCGTCGCGTTCTCGCGGCCGAGGCGGATATTGTCGGCGATCGACCGGTTGAGCAGCCCCGCATCCTGGAAGACGGTGGCGATGGACCGCCGCAGCGATTTGCGGGTGACCGTGGTGATGTCGACGCCGTCGACGAGAATCTGGCCCTCGTCGGGGTCGTAGACCCGCTGCAGGAGATTGACCAGCGTCGTCTTGCCGGCGCCCGTCGGCCCGACGATGGCAACGGTCTGGCCGGCATCCGCCACGAAGGAAACGCCCTTCACGCCTTGTCCGGTGCTGCCGAACTCGAAGCCGACGTCGCGGAACTCGACCTTGCCGCGGACGGCGCCGAGCTCGCCGGCATCCTTCGGCTCCTCGCGTTCCCTGACGGAATCCTCCAGCCCGAAGAAGTCCTCCAGCTTGGCGCGCGCCTCGAAGATCTGCGTGGCGAAGGCCTTCATCTGGTCGAGCCGGCCAATCAGCAGGTTGGCGAAGCCGATGAAGGCCACGACTTCGCCGACACGCAGTTCGCCGCGCTGCACCAGCACCGTGCCGATGACGAGAATGACCATCATGGAGATGGTGGAGGCCATGCGATTGAGCGTGCTCGCGAGCGCCCACCAGTCGAGCACCGGAAACTGGGCGCTGATCAAGCGTTCGGTGAAGTGCTTGAGCTGCCGGGTCTCGGCCTCGATGCGGTTGTAGCTGTGCAGCACGGAGACATTGCTGATCGAGTCCGAAACATGGCCGAACACGGTATGGTAATGGCTCTCGACGGAGGCCTGGCCGTCGCGCGTCTTGGCCATCACAGCCTTGCCGATGATGACATAGAGCACACCGAGCACGACGAGCACGACGGACAGGCGGACATCCATGGCAAACGCGGTGGGCACAAGCAAGGCGAGTGCGATCGCCGTCGCCAGATGCGTGCGCATGAATTCGAGCCACAGGCCGAACAGCGTCTCGCAGGCGCGAAGAAGCGTGTGAAGCGCGTTGGACGTGCCGCGCTGGCTGTGCCAGGACAGCGGCATGGAGATGATGCGGCCGAAGGCTTCGGTGATGAGGCTGGCGCGGCGGCTATGGGCCAGGCGATCCGCTTCACGGGCGACGAGCACGAAGGCGATCGTGTTGAACACGCCGAGGCCGGCCCACATCAGGAGGATCGGCGTGACCTCCCGCTTGCCGGAGATCGCGTCGATGATCTGTCCGAAAAGTACGGGTTCGGCGATCGTTATGGCCGCCAATACGATATTGGCCAGGACGACAGCCGAGACACGGAACCTGAAAACGCCGAGATAGCTGAGCGCTCTCGCATAGACTTGGAACAAAGACACCGTTTCACCTTTCGGTCGGGCCGCGGCTGCCGCCGTCGGCTTTTCTGCTGTCGATCCCTTGCGGTTCTCCCTGCGTTCCGGCTATGGACTGGGCCATGCCGCAGCGCACATCTTATCGACGCCCGGATTGTACGGGGCGCTGCATGAACGCCTCCTGAACGGAATTGCCGGTTGATTTCCGGCCACAAGTCCTGTCAACTGTACGTTGCGGCGGTATCGGGCGGCGCACGGGAGCGCTTCCCGGTGCCCGGTTCGGCCGCGGGAAGAGGAGCCGGCCATTCGTCATGAAGGTTGACATTCTTGTACAGTTCCTGGCGCTGCTGGAGGAACTGCGTTCCCCCCGCGATGCGATCCACGAATTCGAACGCCTTCTGGACCGCTGCGGTTTCGACTATTACGGGCTGATCCGCCGGCCGCATGCCAATGCCGGTCCCCTGAGCCGCGTCCTTGCCGGACGGTGGCCGGACAGGTGGCCGGAAATCTACCTGGAGAAGCGTTACGTCGGCATCGATCCGACCGTGCGTTACCTCGGGCATGCGCGTGCCGGCTTCCGCTGGCGCGAGTCGCTCAGCGCCTTCCGCAGCGATCCGAACCGCAAGCGCATGGAGCGCATGATGGTGGACGCCCGCAACAACGGGCTGGAGGACGGCTACATCTTTCCGGTGCACGGGCGCCGGGGCCTGCTCGGCAACCTAACGGTCGGCGGTCGGACCGTCGACCTGCATGCCGTCGAGATCGCACTCTTCGACAGCATCGCCCGCGTCCTGTTCTGGAAGCTCATCGATCTCACCGACCCGGAAAAATCTGCGGTCCTGTCAGCCGATGCCGGCGTGCAGCTGACGCGGCGCGAGATGGAGACGCTCGGCTACCTCGCCGAAGGCATGACCTCCAACGAGATCGCCCGCGTCCTGCAGATCTCCAATCATACAGTCGATTGGTACATGAACGGCCTGCAGGACAAGCTGAAGGCCAAGAACCGCCACCACGCCGTCGCGCTCTCTTTCCGGCTCGGCCTCGTTTCGTGACGAAACGAATCTTTTCGCGCGGCACACTTCCGAAATTGAACTTCGAAAATTGACTCGCTAATAATTCCTTTCGCGGTGCAACATGGCCGCGTCTCAAGTCAATGAGGAGTCCGACTTGCCCATTTCCAAGATCCTTGTCGCCAACCGTTCCGAAATCGCCATCCGCGTCTTCCGCGCGGCCAATGAACTGGGTTTGAAAACGGTTGCGATATGGGCGGAGGAGGACAAGCTGGCGCTCCATCGCTTCAAGGCGGACGAGAGCTACCAGGTCGGCCGCGGGCCGCATCTCGCCCGTGACCTCGGGCCGATCGAGAGCTATCTGTCGATCGACGAAGTGATCCGCGTCGCCAAGCTTTCCGGCGCCGATGCGATCCATCCGGGCTACGGCCTGCTGTCGGAAAGCCCGGAATTCGCCGATGCCTGCGCCGATGCCGGCATCACCTTCATCGGGCCGAAGCCCGACACGATGCGCCAGCTCGGCAACAAGGTGGCCGCGCGCAATCTCGCGATCTCGATCGGCGTGCCGGTCGTGCCGGCCACCGATCCGCTGCCGGACGATCCCGAAGAGATCAGGCGGCTCGCGGACGAGATCGGCTATCCGGTGATGCTGAAGGCATCCTGGGGCGGCGGCGGACGCGGCATGCGCGCGATCCGTGACCCGAAGGACCTGATCCGCGAGGTGACGGAGGCCAAGCGCGAGGCGAAGGCCGCTTTCGGCAAGGACGAGGTCTATCTCGAAAAGCTCGTCGAACGCGCGCGCCACGTCGAAAGCCAGATCCTCGGCGACACGCACGGCAATGCGGTCCATCTGTTCGAGCGGGACTGCTCGATCCAGCGGCGCAACCAGAAGGTCGTCGAGCGTGCCCCGGCGCCCTATCTCAACGAAGCGCAGCGGCAGGAGCTTGCGTCCTATTCGCTGCGGATCGCCGAGGCGACGAACTATATCGGCGCCGGCACCGTCGAATACCTGATGGATTCCGACACGAACAAGTTCTACTTCATCGAGGTCAATCCGCGCATCCAGGTCGAACACACCGTCACCGAGGAGGTGACCGGCATCGACATCGTCAAGGCGCAGATCCATATCCTCGACGGCTTCGCGATCGGCACGCCGGAATCGGGCGTGCCCGCCCAGGAAGATATCCGCCTCAACGGCCATGCGCTTCAGTGCCGCATCACGACCGAGGATCCGGAACAGAACTTCATCCCGGATTACGGCCGCATCACCGCCTATCGGGGCGCCACCGGCTTCGGCATCCGCCTCGACGGCGGCACGGCCTATTCCGGCGCTGTGATTACGCGCTTCTACGATCCGCTGCTCGAGAAGGTCACGGCCTGGGCGCCGACCCCGGAGGAGGCGATCCGCCGGATGGACCGCGCGTTGCGCGAGTTCCGCATCCGCGGCGTTGCGACCAATCTCACGTTCCTCGAGGCGATCATCGGCCATCCGAAGTTCCGCGACAACAGCTACACGACGCGTTTCATCGACACGACACCGGAACTGTTTCAGCAGGTGCGGCGCCAGGACCGCGCCACGAAGCTCCTGACCTATCTCGCCGACGTCACGGTCAACGGCCATCCGGAGGCGAAGGGCCGGCCGACGCCGAACGACGACATCGCGTCGCCCGTCGTGCCGTTCATCGAGGGCGCGATCCAGCCGGGGACCAAGCAGCTCCTCGACGAACTCGGCCCGAAGAAGTTCGCCGAATGGGTGCGCAGCCAGAGCCAGGTGCTGCTCACCGACACGACGATGCGCGACGGCCACCAGTCGCTGCTCGCGACCCGCATGCGCACCTATGACATCGCGCGCATCTCCGGCACCTATGCCCGCGCGCTGCCGCAGCTCTTCTCGCTCGAATGCTGGGGTGGCGCTACCTTCGACGTCGCCATGCGCTTCCTGACGGAAGATCCGTGGGAGCGGCTGGCGCTGGTGCGCGAGGGTGCGCCGAACCTGCTGCTGCAGATGCTGCTGCGCGGCGCCAACGGCGTCGGCTACAAGAACTACCCCGACAACGTCGTGAAGTACTTTGTCCGCCAGGCGGCGAAGGGCGGCATCGATGTCTTCCGGGTCTTCGACTGCCTCAACTGGGTCGAGAACATGCGCGTCTCGATGGACGCGGTCGCCGAAGAGGGGCGGATCTGCGAGGCGGCCATCTGCTATACGGGCGATCTCCTGAGCGCGGCCCGGCCGAAATACGACCTCAAATATTACGTCGCGCTGGCCGAGGAATTGGAAAAGGCCGGCGCCCACATGATTGCCGTCAAGGACATGGCCGGCCTGCTGAAACCCGCCGCGGCGCGCGTCCTCTTCAAGACGCTGCGGGAGGCGACGGATCTGCCGATCCATTTCCATACGCACGACACGTCCGGCATCGCGGCCGCGACCGTGCTCGCCGCCGTGGAAGCAGGCGTCGACGTGGTCGACGCGGCGATGGACGCCTTTTCGGGCAACACGTCGCAGCCCTGTCTCGGCTCGATCGTCGAGGCGCTCAAGGGGTCCGAGCGCGATCCGGGACTGGACCCGCAATGGATCCGCCGCATCTCCTTCTACTGGGAGGCCGTGCGCCACCAATACGCCGCCTTCGAGAGCGACCTCAAGGGGCCGGCCTCGGAGGTGTACCTGCACGAAATGCCGGGCGGCCAGTTCACCAACCTCAAGGAGCAGGCCCGCTCGCTCGGCCTCGAGACCCGCTGGCACGAGGTGGCGCAAGCCTATGCCGACGCCAACCAGATGTTCGGGGATATCGTCAAGGTCACGCCGTCCTCCAAGGTCGTCGGCGACATGGCGCTGATGATGGTCAGCCAGGACCTGACGGTCGCCGACGTGGTCAGCCCCGGCAGGGACGTCTCCTTCCCGGAATCGGTCGTCTCGATGCTCAAGGGTGATCTCGGCCAGCCGCCGGGCGGATGGCCGGAGGCGCTGCAAAAGAAGGCGCTGAAGGGCGAGGCGGCCTATACGGCCGTGCCGGGTTCCCTGCTGCCGCCGGCCGATCTCGACGCCGAACGCAAGGCGATCGAGGACAAGCTCGAACGCAAGGTCACTGATTTCGAGTTCGCCTCCTACCTCATGTATCCCAAGGTCTTCACCGACTACGCGCTTGCCGCCGAGACCTACGGTCCCGTCAGCGTCCTGCCGACGCCCGCCTATTTCTACGGGCTCGGCACCGGAGAGGAGCTCTTTGCCGAGATCGAGAAGGGCAAGACGCTGGTCGTGCTCAATCAGACGCGGGGCGATGTCGACGAGAAGGGCATGGTCAAGGTGTTCTTCGAGCTCAATGGCCAGCCGCGGCCGATCAAGGTACCGGACCGCAACCGCGGTGCGGCGAATGGCGTGCGCCGCAAGGCGGAAGCCGGCAACCCCGCCCATCTCGGCGCGCCGATGCCGGGCGTCATCTCGACGGTCGCCGCAGCGGCCGGCCAGGCCGTCAAGGCCGGCGACGTGCTGCTCTCCATCGAGGCGATGAAAATGGAAACGGCGCTGCATGCCGAGAAGGATGGCACGATCGCCGAAGTCCTCGTCCGCGCCGGCGACCAGATCGATGCCAAGGACCTGCTGATCGTCTACGGCTGAGGTCGCGGCAATCCCGATGGCCGAACGGTATCGAGCCTGATGGCGTCGCGCCGGCCCGGCGCTGTCAGGCCGCGCCGGCGTTCGGATCGCCGTTTCGCGCGGATGCACGCTCGATGCCGCCGACGAGCTTGCGAAGGAGGGCGGCAAGCGTTGCGCGCTCCCCGGCATTCAGTTCCTCGAGGAAGGCGGCCTCGCTTGCCATGTCGGTACGGAAGGCATCCTCCGCACGCGCTGCACCCGCCTCCGTCAGAGCCACCTCTACGCTGCGCCCGTCGTGCGGCGATTTCTCGCGGCGGATGAGGCCTGCCTTTTCCAGCCGGTCCAATCGATGGGTCAGGCCCCCCGAGGAGATCATCAGCGTGGAATACATGTCCGTGGGCGTCAGCCGATAGGGCGGGCCGGAACGGCGGAGCGTCGCGATCACGTCGAATTCGCCGCGGTCGAGGCCGAAGCCGGCGAAGGTTGTCTCGATGCTGGGGCGCACCAGGTTGCCGAGTCGGAACGCCCGGCCGAGGATCGCCATGGGCTCCGTGTCGAGACCGGGCAGTTCCCGCGCCCATTGGCGGCACAGCCGGTCCACATGGTCCTCCGCCGCGTATTCGCTCTGTTCGTCTTTCATGCCTGCCCCGACTGCCGATTGTGCAATCGGATCATATACTTTGCCGCCGGGGGGCGCAAAAGGTATCTCGACGGGAAGAAATATATCTTGACGAGAAGACAATTTTCCACCACATATCTTCCCGTGAAGATAGATTGCATTCGTGAGTAGCGGCAAAGGAAGACGCAATGTTTCATATCCAGCGCCATCAGGAACCGCGGCCGGGCCAGAGCCGCACCGTCCGCTTCGAGGGGCGCGACCTCGGCGGCCCCGTGTCGTTCTTCCTGGTCGACAACGAACCGGGACAGGGCTCCGCCCTGCACCTGCACCCCTATCCGGAAACGTGGATCGTCCGGAAGGGCGAAGCCGAGTTCACGGTGGGTGGCGAGACGGCGCGCGCCTTTCCGGGAGACATCGTCGTCGCCGCCGCCAACATCCCGCATCGCTTCGAAAATGTCGGTTCCGGGCGGCTGGAACTGGTCTGCATTCACCCCGGCGAGACGATCGTGCAGGACCTTGTGTGCGCCGACCCCGCTCTTCAGGAGCCATAAGAGACCGTTTTGAAATGCGTCAGGGCGAGTCAAAAATGGCTTTTTTCGAGCGCCGAAGCGGAGCGTACACCAAGGACGAGAGCATCGGAGCGCAGAAAAACGCCATTCGCAGACAGCCATCACGCAGTTTCAAAACGGTCTCTAGAGAGAATTGCAATGCCCAGGATGATCTTCATCAATCTGCCGGTGAGCGATCTTGCTGTTTCGACCCGCTTCTACGAGGCGATCGGCTGCGAGAAGAACGAGCGGTTCAGCGACGAAAGGGCCGCGTCCATGGTCTGGTCGGACACGATCACCTTCCAGCTCCTGACGCGGGCGTATTTTTCGACCTTCGCGACCCGGCCCGTTGCGACGGCGCATGATGCCGTCGGCATGCTGATCGCGCTGTCGCGCGACAGCCGCGAGGAGGTGGACGCGATCACCGAAACTGCCGGCGCCGCAGGCGGAAAGGCCGACAGCCGCGCGCCGCAGGACATGGGCTTCCTGTATATCCGGAGCTTCGAGGATCCGGACAGTCACGTCTTCAAGCCCGCCTGGATGGACATGTCAGCCGCAACGGGCGCGGACCAGACCGATCCGGTCTGACGAAGCCCAAGGCGGAATTTGCAACTGTGCGGATCGCGGGGAGACAGGACTTCGCGGTCCGTCTGCGGTGCGGCAACGGCGATCAGATGTCGTAGCTCAGCGGCGCGCTCAGCGAGGCGATGAATTTCCGCGTTCGCTCCCGTTCCGGCGCGGAGAACAGGGCGCGGGGCGGGCCGCTTTCGACGATGACGCCGCCGTCCAGAAAGATCACCTGATCGGCAACGCGCGAAGCGAGCCTGAGGTCATGCGTCGCCATCACCATGGTCGTGCCCTCCCGGGCAAGCCGGCCGAGCACTTCGACCACCTCCTCCGCCAGTTCCGGATCGAGCGCCGAGGTCGGCTCGTCGCAGAGCAGCACGCGTGGCGAGGGGGCGAGCGCCCGGGCGATCGCCACGCGCTGCTGCTGGCCGCCGGAGAGCGTCGCCGGCCAGGCATCGGCCTTGTGCGCCATGCCGACCTTCTCGAGCAGTTCCATCGCCCGTGCCTTCGCCTTGTCGGCGGGCCATTTCAGCACGGTGACGAGCCCTTCCATCACGTTGCCGATGGCGGTCTGGTGCGGGAAGAGCTGGAAATTCTGGAAGACCATGCCGGTCTGGCGGCGGAACTTCTGGATCGCCGGCCAGCCGACCTTGCGGCCGGGCGCGAAGTCCAGCCGCTCCGAGCCGAGCCGGATGGAGCCGGCGGTCGGAATTTCCAGCAGATTGACGCAGCGCAGCAGCGTGCTCTTGCCGCCGCCGGACGGGCCGACAAGCGCGGTCACCGTACCCTCCGCCAGGGTCAGCGATATGTCTTTGAGCACGACCGCGTCGCCGAAACGCTTCTCGATATTGGAAAGCTCGATCACGCGCGCGCCTCCAGAAAGCCGCCATAGCGGGCGAAGCGACGCTCGAGCCGCGCCTGCAGCACCGAAAGCACGGAACTCATCGCGAGATAGATCAGTGCCGCCTCGATATAAAGGATCAGCGGCTCATAGCTGGTGGCGACGATGCGTTGTGCCGTCTGGAACAGCTCCGGCACGGTGATGGCGGCGGCAAGCGAGGTGTCCTTGACGAGCGATATGAAGGTGTTGGAGAGCGGCGGCACGGCGACACGCGTCGCCTGCGGCAGGATGGTGCGCCGCATCGCCTGGCTCCAGCTCATGCCGATCGAATAGGCCGCCTCCCACTGGCCACGCGCCACGGACGAGATGGCGGCGCGCACGATCTCGGAGGAATAGGCGCCGACATTGAGCGTGAAGCCGATCAGCGCCGCCGGGAAGGCGTCGAGCAGGATGCCGAGGCTCGGCAGACCGTAGAAGATGACGAAGAGCTGCACGAGCAGCGGCGTGCCGCGGATGACCCAGACATAGAAGCGGAAGACCGCGGCGACCGGTGCCGGCGCGAAGAGGCGCGCGACGGCGGTCGCCAGACCGAGCGCAAGCCCGAGCACGAAGGAGAGCAGCGTCAGCGGAACGGTGAAGACCAGGCCGGCCCACAAGAGGGTCGGCAGCGAATCCGCCATCAAGCGAAGCCAGTCCGGCACGGCGAAAGCCTTTCAGATACAACCGATCCGTTCCGGATGCGGAACGGATCGCTTTCATAGCGTGGAACGGCCGGCGACAAAACCGGTCGTTGTTCGGTCGGCCTCATTTCGAGACGTCGGCGCCGAAATATTTCTGCGCGATGACGTCATAGGTGCCGTCGTCCTTGATCGCGGCCAGCGCCTCGTTGATCTCGGCCAGCAGTTCCGGATCGCCCTTGCGCAGGATGATGCCGGAATGTTCGGCGTCGGCCTGCTCCGCGGCGATCTTCACCGGCGCGTCCGGCTTCTGCTTCTTGAAATCGAGGAAGGAGAGGCTGTCGTTGATCGTCGCATCGGCGCGGCCGGTCAGCACGAGCTGGATCGACTGGTCGAACCCGTCCGTGCCGACGAGTTCGGCGCCCGAGGCCTCGGCCAGCTTGCCGAAATTGCTCGTCAGCGACTGGGCGGCCCGCTTGCCGGAGAGGTCCGCGAAACCCTTGATCTCCTCGTTGTCCGCCCTGACGATCAGCACGGCCTTGGAGGTGATGTAGGGCTCGGAGAAGTCGTATTTTTTCCTGCGCTCCTCGGTGATGCCGACCTGGTTGATGACCACGTCATAGCGGTCGGCGTCGAGGCCGGCGATCAGCCCGTCCCACTTGCCCTCCAGGAATTCCGGCTTCACCCCGAGCTTTTCGGCGACCGCCTCGCCGATCTCCACGTCGAAACCGACGAGCGCGCCGGAGGCGTCGTGATAGGTGAACGGCGCATAGGTGCCCTCGGTGCCGATGCGGAGCACGCCGGCGGAGGTGATCCGATCGAGGTTCTCGCCGGCCGAGGCCGGCTGCGCGAGCACGATCTGCAGGGCGGCGATTGCCGCTGCGGCTGTCGTTGAAAATTTCATGGTTGTTCTTCCGTTTTTCGTTTCCGGCCCGTCGTCCGGATTTGGCGGAATGTCGCACGGAACGCGTGCGGGATAAGCGTATAATTCACCAATTGAAGCGCGTGCCGATGAAGAATTTTGCGCCGGACCCGCTTTTTCCGCGGCAGCCGTTCGCATCGCCGTCGATGGCCGCCAAGGCACGGCTTGATCCCGCCCGGCCGCTGTGAGAAGGACAGGCCGAGAGAAATGCGAAGCCGACCCGCCATGAACTACATCATCCGCACCGCCGACACCGCCGACATCGCCGCCTTCACCGAGATCTACCGCGAATCCGTGCTGAACGGCGTCGCGACCTACGAGATCGATCCGCCCTCCTTCGACGAGATGCGCGGGCGCTTCGCGACGATCACGGGATCGGGATACCCCTATATCGTTGCCGTCGAGCAGACCGGCCTCATTCTCGGCTACGCCTATGCCTCGGCCTTCCGCACGCGGCCGGCCTATCGCTGGCTCGTCGAGGATTCCATCTATCTTGCCCCGGAAGCGCGCGGCCGCGGCGTCGGCAAGGCGCTGCTCCACGACCTGGTGCGACGCTCGACGGGTCTCGGCTTCCGCCAGATGGTGGCCGTCATCGGCGGGGCGCATCCCGCGTCGATCGCGGTGCACCGGTCCGCCGGCTTCGAGCACGGCGGCGTCATGAAGGCGACCGGCTTCAAGCATGGCCGCTGGCTGGACACGGTGATCATGCAGCTGCCGCTCGGCGAGGGCTCGCAGAGCGCGCCCCGCCTGGACGCCTATCCGGCGACGATGGACGGCTGAGGCGGGGGGCCGCGACCGTTCAGGTCTCGACGAGCCGCAGCACCTTGTCGAACACCTTCAACACCTGCTTCAGGTCATGGCCGCGCTTCAGGATCACGCCATGGGTGTTCAGGACGCTGTAGGCACCCTGCTTGGCGGCGAGTTTCGGGGCCTTCTCGATGCGGTAGAGCGGCATTTCGCCGGAGCGTTTGAAGACCGAAAAGACCGCCTTCTCCCGCAGGTGAGCGATCGCATAGTCGCGCCACTCGCCCTCGCCCACCATGCGGCCGTAAAGCCAGAGGATTGCGTCGAGTTCGCGGCGATGGAAGGTGACCGGCAGAGGGTCCTTGCTGCTGCGGTACTCCCGCAAGTCGACAACGATGGTATCTCGCTGAGACGCGGCCCGACTCTCGGGCGAATCCGGCTGATCGGTCATCGAATCTCCGCAGGCGACTTTGACAGCTCAGTGACAGTTTGCCTGAGGATGCCTGAAAAGCAAGCACCGGCGGCCGATCGGGCGCGCAAAACGCGCCATCGCCGCATTTCAGACAAAACCGCGCCCAAATTACAGACGACAGTCTGCCGCGTTGCCTCCGTCCGCCCCGCTTTTGCATGTGCGGGAAAACGGGCCGGATCGGAGTGCACGCGTCGAAGCTTCTTTGTATTCCGTTGCCGGAAGCTTCGCAGGTCCGGTCCGGTCTGCCTTCGAACCCTCAAGCCCCAGCCCCTCGAAGCAGCCGGTCCGGACCACCCCTCATCCTCCTCGCCGCAACAGACGGCAAGAGGGAGGGCGTCATTTTTCCTGCAATTTTTCGGGTAGAAGCACCGTTGCGCCCAGAATCGCACCGGGCGTGTCCGCCGAACGCATGCGCTGCACGAGAATCGCGCAGCCGCCGTTCTCCTTCTTGGCAAGCATCGCGGCGGGCAGCACCAGATTGGTCTCCTTGCCCTCCCACATGCCGATCGTCTCGATATCGGTCACGGCGTGCCAGTAGTTGACGGTGCGGCCGCGGTTCTCGCCATCGGCGATCTCGACGGAGCGTTCGCGGTCGAAATAGGCCACGACGATAGTCGCCTTGCCCTCCCCCGGTCCGACCCGGATGCGGATCTCGTCCTGGTTGATGCCCGCGCTGACCGGGACCTTGAGGCCCTTGCCTTCGGCATTGAGGCCGTCGATCCGGTTGCGGATACCCTTGAGGTTGCCGCCGTTCAGGTGCTCGCGGCCGTTGAGCACGGCCTGGGGCGTGTAGACGCTGTTGCGCCCGAACATCCGGGCATAGGCATATTGCCGCTCGGTATTGCCCTTCGACGACATGGTGTCGGCCCAGCCGAGATAGTTCCAGTAGTCGACATGATAGGCGAGCGCCACCACGTCGCCCTCGCGCGCCAGTGCCTCCAGCGCCTTGTCGGCGGGGGGACAGGAGGAGCAGCCCTGGCTGGTGAAGAGTTCCACGACACCCTGAACCGCGCGGCCGTCACCGGCGATCGCGGCGACGGCACCGGATACGGTGGCGATCGTCACTATCAGGCCTGCAAGGAGCGTCTTGTTGGGCATCGGAAGATCCACGTCGTGACCGGCGGCGCACCCCGATCGCCCGATCGTCTTACGCGCTCGACGTTTCAACAGGAAGTCACGATGGAGTGAAAGTCAGGCGGCGGCGGACGCCGGGAAAAGGTCTGCGCCGGGGGGGTGTTCTCCCCGGCGCGTTTTCAGCGTCTCCGTCAGGCGGCGAGGTCTCTGAGGACGGTCTGGAGGATGCCGCCGTTGTTCATGTAGGTGACCTCGTCGAGGGTGTCGATGCGGCAGAGGATGGGGATGTCCTTCGTGGTGCCGTCGGCATAGGTGAGCTTTGCGATCTTCTTCTCGCGCGGCCTGATGTCGCCCTCGAGGCCCTCGATGGTGACGGTCTCGTCGCCCTTGAGGTCGAGCGAGGCCCAGGTCGTGCCGTCCTCGAAGGTGAAGGGCACGATGCCCATGCCGACGAGGTTGGAGCGGTGGATGCGCTCGAAGGACTGGGCGATGACGGCCTTGACGCCCAAGAGGCTGGTGCCCTTGGCCGCCCAGTCGCGCGACGAGCCGTTGCCGTATTCGACGCCGGCGAAGATGACGAGCGGCACGCCCTCCTCCTTGTATTTCATCGCGGCGTCGTAGATCGACATCTCCTCCTTGGACGGATAGTGGATCGTGTAGCCGCCCTCCTTGCCGTTCGGGCCGAGCATGTGGTTGCGCAGGCGGATATTGGCGAAGGTGCCGCGCATCATCACCTCGTGATTGCCGCGACGCGTGCCGTACTGGTTGAAGTCGGCGACACCGACGCCGTGGCCCATCAGATAGGCGCCGGCGGGCGAGGCCGCCTTGATCGAACCGGCCGGCGAGATGTGGTCGGTGGTGATCTTGTCGCCGAGAAGGCCGAGCACGCGCGCCCCCCTGATGTCGGAGAGGCCCGAACCGGTCCTGCCCATGCCGACGAAGTAGGGCGGGTTCTGCACATAGGTCGAGGCGTCGTCCCAGGCATAGGTCTGGCCGGGCGGCACCTGCACGGCCTGCCAGTTCTCGTCGCCCTTGAAGACGTCGGCATATTTGGCGGCATAGAGCGCGCGGGTGACGTATTTGAGGATATAGTCCTGGATCTCCTGCGACGACGGCCAGATGTCCTTCAGATAGACCGGCTTGCCGTCGCTGCCTTCACCGAGCGGTTCCGTCGTCAGGTCCTTCTGCACCGAACCCGCCAGCGCATAGGCGACGACGAGCGGCGGCGAGGCGAGGTAGTTCGCCTGCACGTCCGGCGAGATGCGGCCCTCGAAGTTGCGGTTGCCGGAGAGAACGCCGGCGGCGATGATGCCCTTGTCGTTGATCGTCTTCGACACCGGACCCGGCAGCGGCCCGGAATTGCCGATGCAGGTGGTGCAGCCGAAGCCGACCAGGTTGAAGCCGAGCGCGTCGAGGTCCTTCTGCAGGCCGGACTTTTCCAGATACTCGCCGACCACCTGGCTTCCCGGTGCGAGCGAGGTCTTCACCCAGGGCTTGCTCTTCAGGCCCTTGGCCACCGCGTTGCGCGCCAGCAGCCCGGCGGCGATCAGCACCGAGGGGTTCGACGTGTTGGTGCACGACGTGATCGCGGCGATCGCCACGTCGCCGTGGCCGAGGTCGTAATCCGTGCCCTCGACCGCATAGCGGTTGGCAAGCTGGCCCGGCTTCTTGTAGTCGGCCTCCATGGCGCTCGCGAAGCCAGACGCGATGTTTTCGAGCGGCACGCGGCCTTCCGGACGCTTCGGACCGGCCATCGCCGGCACCACGTCGCTCAAGCTCAGCTCCAGCGTGTCGGTGAAGACGAGGTCGGCGCCGTCGCCGTCGCGCCACATGCCCTGCGCCTTCGAATAGGCCTCGACCAGCGCGATGCGGCTCTCTTCACGGCCCGACATCGTCAGGTAGTTGATCGTCTCGGCATCGACCGGGAAGAAGCCGCAGGTGGCGCCGTATTCCGGGCCCATGTTGCCGATCGTCGCGCGGTCGGCAAGCGTCATGTTGTCGAGGCCGTCACCGAAGAACTCGACGAACTTCGACACCACGCCCTTCTTGCGCAGCATCTGCACGACCATCAGCACGAGGTCGGTCGCCGTGACGCCTTCCTTGAGCTTGCCGGTCAGCCTGAAGCCGATCACCTCCGGCAAAAGCATCGACACCGGCTGGCCGAGCATGGCCGCCTCCGCCTCGATGCCGCCGACACCCCAGCCGAGAACGCCAAGCCCGTTGATCATCGTCGTGTGGCTGTCGGTGCCGACGCAGGTGTCCGGATAGGCGATCGTCTCGCCGTCCTCGTCCTTCGTCCAGACCGTCTGGCCGAGATATTCGAGATTGACCTGGTGACAGATGCCCGTGCCGGGCGGCACGACGCGGAAGTTCTTGAAGGCCTGCTGGCCCCACTTCAGGAACCGGTAGCGCTCGCCGTTGCGCGCGTATTCAAGCTCGACGTTGCGGGCAAAGGCCGTCGCCGTGCCGAACTCGTCGACGATCACCGAATGGTCGATGACGAGGTCGACGGGAACGAGCGGGTTGATCTTCTCCGGATCGCCGCCGAGCGACACCATCGCGTCGCGCATCGCCGCCAGATCCACCACCGCCGGAACGCCGGTAAAGTCCTGCATCAGAACGCGCGCCGGGCGATAGGCGATCTCGTTTTCCACCGTGCCCCGGTTCGACAGCCAGTCGACGACGCCGAGAATGTGCTCCTTCGTCACCGTCCGCCCGTCCTCGAAGCGCAGCAGGTTCTCCAGGAGCACCTTCATCGAATAGGGAAGCTTCGATACGCCGGCAAGGCCGTTCGCCTCCGCCTTCGGCAGGCTGTAATACACATAGTCGGTGCCCCCCACCGAGAGGACCGAACGACACTTGAAACTGTCTAGGGATCTGGACACCTTTTACCCCGCTTCGTCTGATCGCCAAAACATGACGTACGAACGCCCTGCACGCATAAGCGCGGTATGGGATGCGGGTGCGGCCATTTCCGCTGTCCGTACCCGAGAACAATGCCCGTGTTCGGCGCTAGAATGAAATTAACGCCGACCGCTGGCGTAACTGCCGCCTTATAGATAATTTCCAAGGCGGGTTCCAGAGTGTCCGGGAGCATTTCGGGACATTTTTTTGCAATGCGACCAAGGTCGTAACGGAAAGTCAACGGCATGCGCCTTACTGCGGAGGGCCTCGGCGCGAGACGGGGCGAGGACCTCATTTTTCACGACGTCACCTTTGCGGTCGAGGCCGGCGCGGCGCTGGTCGTGAAAGGCCCGAACGGTTCCGGCAAGTCGACGCTGTTGCGCGTCGTCGCGGGTCTCCTGCCGGCCGAAGCGGGACGCGTGCGGCTCGACGGACGTCCGGAGCCGGCGGGACGGGTGGCGGAGGCCTGCCACTATCTCGGCCACCGCAACGCGATGAAGCGCGAGTTGACGGTCGAGGAAAATCTCGCCTTCTGGAAACGCTTCCTCGGCGACTGGCCGGGCGGCACGGCCCTGTCGGTTGCCGCGGCCACCGAGGCAGTCGGCCTCGGTGGCATTGCCCACCTGCCCTTCGGCTATCTGTCGGCCGGCCAGCAGCGGCGCATGGCGATGGCGAAGCTGCTCGTCGCGTCGCGGCCAGTCTGGATCCTCGACGAGCCGACCGCGGCGCTCGATGCGGCAGCCGAAACGATGTTCGCAGCGCTTGTGACGGAGCACCTGAAGAAGGGCGGGCTGGCGCTTGCCGCGACCCACCAGCCGCTGGGCCTGGAGGGGGGGGAGGAGCTGCGGATGACGGGCTTTGCAGG
This sequence comes from Rhizobium alarense, assembly GCF_021555155.1. Classification (GTDB taxonomy): domain Bacteria; phylum Pseudomonadota; class Alphaproteobacteria; order Rhizobiales; family Rhizobiaceae; genus Rhizobium_D; species Rhizobium_D alarense. The sequence continues at coordinate 25,197 of NZ_JAKGBU010000046.1, read as the reverse complement.
CGCGGCGGAGAGCGTGTGGTGATCCGGTTAAGGCCCCTTCGCCAACCCCTCCCCACAAGGGGGAGGGGCTTCCTCGCGGAACTGTCACATCGCGTCCGTAACGTTTCGATCGGTGGCGGCGCTGACAGAAGCAAAAGCCTTGATTTTCTGCTGCCAGGGGTGCGGCAAGTTGGCCCCTCCCCCTTGTGGGGTGGGGTTGGGGAGGGGGTCTTGCGTTCTTCCAGCGCTGGAGCATCGGCATGACCGCCCTCCTTTTGCGCGACCTCAGGCTCTCCGTGCGCGCCGGCGGCGGGGCGATGATCGGCGTGCTGTTCTTCATGACGGTCGTCGCGGTCATTCCCTTCGGCGTCGGGCCGGACCTCAACCTGCTTGCCCGCATCGGGCCGGCCGTTCTCTGGATCGGCGCGCTGCTCGCCTCGCTTCTCGGGCTCGACCGGCTGTTCCAGGCGGAGCGCGAGGACGGTTCGCTCGACCTGCTGCTGATGCAGGAAACGCCGCTCGTCCTGACCGTGCTCGTCAAGTGCCTGGCGCACTGGGTCGCGACCGGCCTGCCGCTCGTCGTCGCAGCCCCGCTGCTCGGCCTCTTCATGAACATGGACGAGGTCGCGATCGGCGCGACGATGCTGACGCTCGTCGTCGGCACGCCGGCTATCACCTTCATCGGCGCCGTCGGCGCAGCGGTCGCCGTATCGCTGCCGCGCGGCGGGCTGCTCGTCTCGATCCTCGTGCTGCCGCTGGCGATCCCGGTGCTGATCTTCGGGGTCAGTGCGGTCTATGCGGCGGTCGAGGACCCCGCGCCCTTCCTGCCGCCCTTCATGATCCTGTCCGCGATCACCCTGTTCTTCGCCGTCCTCGGTCCGCTCGCGGCGGCGGCGGCGCTCAGGAGCGGCGCCGACTGACGGATCCGGTCGTCGTCGTGCCGTCGTGCCCCCAGGACCGTGCCGCACGCCAGAAGACGGTCTGGTCGGCATAGCCGAGCGTCTCGGCGAGGTGCTTTTTCGTGACCCGCCCCGCGGCGAGGTGAAGCGCGGCGAGCGTGCGGCGATGCTGCCGCAGGAGCTCGCGCAGCGACGTGCCCTCCTCGGCGAGCCGCCGCTGCAGCGTGCGCGGCGACAGGCCGAGTTCGGCGGCCATGGTTGCGATGGTGATCGGCTTGTGGGTCAGGTAGATGCCGATCAGGTGCAGGACCTTGCGGGCGATCCCCTCGCCGGAATCGGTTTCGCCCAGATGGTCGGCGATATGGCGCTCCAGCACGGCCGACAGGCCGGCATCCTCCGTCCGGTAGAGGCGCCGCGCATCCGCCTCCGCGACGACGAGCGCGTTCGCCGGCTGGCCGAACCGGAGCGGCGCGCGGAAGATGCGCTCGAGCGCCCCGGTATCGCGCGGCGCGGGATGCTCGAAGCGGATCTCCAGCGGCCGGAAGCCGCGCGAGAAGCAGGTGCGCAGCAGCTGGCAGGTGACGGCGAGCGTGAATTCGCTGTCCTGCCGGCGCGGCCACAGCGCCCGGTCGACAAGCTGATAGGTCCACAGCACGGTGCCGTTCTCGGCGATCACGCCCGAACTGGTCGCGCCCTGCACCGCGGTCACGTATTTCGCGAGCCGTCGGAAGCCGCTCTCGATCGTCGGTGAAATGGAGACGAGCACGCCGATCGGGCCGATATCGGCCGGCTTGGAGAATGTGCCGAGGCGGGCGCCGAACGCCGGATCGCCGAGCACCGCTGCGGCATCCTCGAAGAAGGCGACATAGCGCGCCATCGGCACGACGGCATAGGGATCATCGAGCTGCGAGCGCAGAATGCCGTGTTTCGCCAGCAGAAGGTCGGTCTTTCCGGACTTCCGGTCGATGAAATGCACGAGCGAGGCGAGCACGGAGGCGCGAATCGACGCGACGGTGGGCAGCCGGTTGGCTGAAAGTAGGGCATCTGCCGAATTTGCCGTCTTCATGGGCATCCGTGGCGCGGTTTATCGAATCATTGACGCAACACGCAATTTCGAGGCCAGACGGGCGCACCTACCCTTCTTGACGAACGACAAGAAAGAGGGGTTCCCATGACTGTCGAAGCCAGCATGCCGATGGCCGCGCCCGACCGGCTCGCCAAGAATTCGGTGGGCCTTGCCCATATCGTGTTTTTCGTCGTCGCGGCGGCCGCGCCGCTGACGGCCGTGGTGGGCGCCTCGCCCGCTGCCTTCGCCTTCGGCAACGGGGCGGGCGTGCCGGGCGCCTTCGTGCTGGCCGGCCTGCTCTATCTCGTCTTCTCCGTCGGCTTCACGGCAATGGCGCGCCATGTCGGCGGGGCGGGCGCCTTCTACACCTATATTGCCCAGGGCATCGGCAAACCGGCGGGCGTCGGCGGCGCGCTGATGGCGCTCGTCACCTACAGCGCGGTGCAGATCGCGGTCTATGCGCTTTTCGGCGTCTTCATGGCGGGTGCCGTCGCGCCGCTCGGCCTCGATCTTGCCTGGTGGGTCTGGGCCTTTGCCGCGCTCGCGGTCGTGCATGTCTGCGGCCAGCGCAACATCGCCTTTTCCGGCGCCATCCTCGGCGTCTGCATGATCGCCGAGATCGCCGTCCTGCTGCTGCTCGACCTCGGCATCCTGTTTTCCGGCAGCGCACCCGAGGGGATCGGCCTCTCGGCCTTCGCACCGTCCTCCGTCTTCGCGCCGGGACTCGGCGTCGCACTGGTCTTCGTCGTCGGCTCCTTCATCGGCTTCGAGGCGACGGCGATCTTCGGCGAGGAAGCGGAAAACCCCGAAAGGACCATTCCGCGCGCAACCTATGTCGCCGTGCTGCTGATCATGGTCTTCTACGCCTTCTCGACCTGGGCGATCGTGCAGTTCTACGGACCGTCCAAGGTGCAGGAGACGGCCGCTGCCGGTCTCGAGACCTTCTATTTCGCCGCCTCGGACGCGGTGCTCGGCCCGTGGTCGTCGCAGGTGATGAACGTGCTGCTCATCACCAGCCTGTTTGCCTGCGTGCTCTCCTTCCACAACACGCTCAACCGCTACTTCTTCGCCCTCGGCCGGGAGGGCATCGCGCCGAAGGGCCTCGGTTCGGTGCATGCGAAACACGGCTCGCCCTTCGTCGCCGGCATGCTGCAGAGCGCGCTCGCGGCCGTCATCCTGGCCGCCTTCGTGCTCGGCGGCGCCGATCCCTATGCGGTCGTCTTCTCCTGGATGTCGGCGCTGGCGGTGATCGGCATCCTCGCCGTGCAGGCGCTGGTTTCGATCGCGGTCATCCTGTTCTTCCGCAGGAACGCCTCCGGCCATGGCATCCTGACGACGACGGTGGCGCCTGCCGTCGCTTTCTTCGGCCTTGCCGGCGCGCTGCTGCTGGTCGTTTCCAACCTGCCGCTGCTTTCCGGCAGCGACAGCCTGGTCGTCGCCGCCTTCCCCTATCTGATCGCGCTCGTGGGGCTCCTCGGCGCGGCCTTCGCGATGCAGATCGCCCGGACCCGCCCAGAGCTCTACGCCGCGCTCGGAAAGGCCTTCGAATGATCGCCGCGCTTCATGGCACGACCGGCCCGGACCGCCTCGCGGCGGTCCTCCTGCCGGCGCTGGCGACACTCTGCCTGGTTTTGGCCGCCGCACCTCCGCACCTCCTCTGCGACGTCCTCTGCCTGCATGGCGAAGCGGTGATGGCCGGCATCGAGGACATCTGCGCGCGCCGCCTCGCGCCCTGACCACAGCGACCCCCGGCGGCGCGCCGACGCGCCGCCCCACCCCTCCGGAAAGGTTTCCCATGGACGCCGTCATCACCAAGACCCATCCGCTCGATCCGCTTGGCCTCGGCGAGATCGCCGCCGCCGTCGCCTTCCTGA
>NZ_JAKGBU010000046.1:0-21279 GCF_021555155.1 Rhizobium alarense | reverse complement strand
GGACGCCGTCATCACCAAGACCCATCCGCTCGATCCGCTTGGCCTCGGCGAGATCGCCGCCGCCGTCGCCTTCCTGAAGGAAACGAAGGCGCTTTCCGCCACCTGCCGCTTCCCGATCATCAGGCTCGAGGAACCGAGCAAGGCGGAGCTCGCAAAATTCCGGCTCGGCACGCCGCTGCCGCGCCTTGCCTTCCTGCTGGTGCTCGACATCGCGACCGGCGAGACCTTCGAGGCAGTGGTCGACCTGACGGGCGGAACCATCGCGTCGTTCGAGCGCCTGCCGCTCGACGCGATGCCCTATGGCCAGCCGCCGGTCATGCTCTGCGAATTCGAGACCGTCGACGCGACGGTCAAGTCCGATCCGCGCTGGATCGCGGCCGTCCGCAAGCGCGGCATTGCCGATGAGGACATTCCCCTCGTCCAGATCGACCCGTTCTCGTCGGGCTATTTCGGCCGCGATTTCGAGCGGGGCCGGCGCATCGTGCGGGCGGTCTCCTACTGGCGCGGCGATGTGCGGGACAACGGCTATGCCCATCCGATCGAGGGCGTCGTCGCCGTCGTCGACCTGATCGAGAACAGGGTCGTCGACCTCGTCGACGACGAGACGGTCGTTCCGGTGCCGAAGAAGGCGCGCAACTACGGCCGGGAGGCCTTCCCGGAGACGCGGGCGGACCTCAAGCCGCTCCATATCGTGCAGCCCGAGGGGCCGAGCTTCTCGGTCGACGGCTGGAAGGTGAGATGGCAGGGCTGGCAGTTCCGTGTCGGCTTCACGCCGCGCGAAGGGCTGGTGCTGCACGAGCTCGGCGTCGAGGACGGCGGGCGGCTGCGGCCGGTCGTCTTTCGCGCGAGCGTCACCGAGATGGTGGTGCCCTATGCCGACCCGACCGCCAACCACTACTGGAAAAGCGCCTTCGACGCCGGCGAATACGGCCTCGGCCGGCTTGCCAATTCGCTGGAGCTCGGCTGCGACTGCCTCGGCCATATCCACTATTTCGACGTGCCCTATGCGGACGATCTCGGCCAGCCCTTTGTCATGAAGAACGCCATCTGCATGCACGAGGAGGACTACGGCATCCTCTGGAAGCACTACGAGTTCCGCAACGGCATTTTCGAAGTCCGCCGGTCCCGCCGCCTCGTCATCTCCTTCTTCGCCACCGTCGGCAACTACGACTACGGTTTCTACTGGTATCTCTACCAGGACGGCACGATCCAGCTCGAGGCGAAGCTGACCGGGATCATCCAGACGGCGGCGGTGGCGCCCGGCGAAAGCTATCGCTGGGGCGGCATGGTGGACGACAATCTCGGCGGGCCGACACACCAGCATTTCTTCAACGCGCGGCTCCACATGGATGTGGACGGCGGCGGCAACACGGTGACGGAACACGAATTCCTGCCGCGGCCCTGGGGCGAGGACAATCCTTACGGCAATGTCTTCGATACGACGGTGAAGGTGCTGAAGCGCGAGCTCGACAGTCCGTCGGTGGCGAGCGGCGAGACCGGACGGTACTGGAAGGTGCAGAACCCGAATGCGAGGAATACGGTCGGCAAGGCGCCGGGCTACAAGCTCTCCGTCATGCCCTCGCCGCTGATGCTGGCGCAGGACGGTTCGACGGTGGCGCAGCGCGGCGGCTTCGCGAAGAAGCACATTTGGGTCACGGCTTTCGACCCGAAGGAAAAATACGCCTCCGGCGACTATCCGAACGTGCATGCCGGTGGCGACGGCCTGCCGAACTACGTGCAGCAGAACCGCGTCATCGAGAACGCGGACGTCGTGCTCTGGCATTCCTTCGGCCATACCCATGTCTGCAAGCCGGAGGACTTTCCGATCATGCCGGTGGAATATGCCGGCTTCATGCTGAAGCCGAACGGCTTCTTCGGCGCCAATATTGCCATGGACCTGCCGCCGGAGCGAAACGCCCACAGCCGGGACAACCGGGAGGCGCCGGGGGACGGCAAGGGGTCCTCCTGCTGCCACGGCTAGCCGCGGATTCCGGAGATCTTTCGATGGCGCGCCGGCGGCTTTTGCCGCCGGCGCGCGACGTGCTGACGCAAACGTGATTGACCGGGGTCAATTGCAGCGACGGGTCAGACGCGTTAAACAACCGACATGAGCGACCAGACCCTGACGATCCGCAAATTCAGCGATCTCGCCAACCCGACGCGGTTCCTGGCGCTGACCAGCGCTGCCTGGCCATGGATGGCGGGGCTTACGGTGCTGTTCCTTGCGGCCGGGCTCTTTCTCGCCTTCGCCAGTGAGGGCGACTACCAGCAGGGCGAGACCGTGCGCATCATGTATGTGCATGTGCCGGCCGCCTGGCTTTCGATGATGTGCTATTCGGTGATGGCGGTCTCGGCGCTCGGCACGCTCGTCTGGCGCCATCCGCTGGCCGACGTTTCCGCGAGGGCCGCCGCGCCGATCGGCGCCTGTTTCACGCTGCTCGCGCTCGTCACCGGCTCGCTGTGGGGCAAGCCCATGTGGGGCGCCTGGTGGGTCTGGGACGCGCGGCTCACCTCCGTCTTCGTCCTCTTCCTGATGTATCTCGGCCTGATCGCCCTCAACCGCGCCATGGACGATCCGACGCGGGCGGCGAAGGTGGGCGCCATCCTCATCCTGGTCGGTTTCGTCAACATTCCGATCATCAAGTTCTCGGTCGAATGGTGGAACACGCTGCACCAGCCGGCGAGCGTGATCCGCATGGACGGGCCGAAGATCGACGGAGAGTTTTTGCGCCCCCTCCTCGTCATGGCCGTCGCCTTCACGCTGCTCTTCTTCACGCTGCACGTTCTCGCCATGCGCAACGAGATCCTGCGCCGCCGCGTCGCGGTGCTGCGCCGGCTTGCCGCGCGCCAGGCGGGTGCGGGAGGAGGCGCATGAGCCATCTCTTCTACGTCGTCGCGTCCTATGGCGCTGCCGCCGCGATCGTGTTCGGCCTCATCCTCTGGGTTGCGATCGACGGCCGGGCGCGCCGCCGGGAACTGCAGATGCTGGAAGCGTCGGGCATTCGCCGACGCTCGTCCGGAGACCCGTCGTGAGCGGTGCGGCGGGCGAGGAGAAGCGCGGCGTCTCGCGCCTTCGCATGGTGCTTGCCGCGGCACCGCTCGTCCTCTTCGGCGCATTGGCGGCGATCTTCTGGAGCCAGCTTCATTCCGGCAGGGACATTTCCGAAATTCCCTCGGCGCTGATCGGCACCAAGGCGCCCTATCGCGACCTCGAGCCGCTTGCCGGCGCCGTGCGCGACGGGGTGCCGGTGCCGCCGATCACGGCCGAGACCGGCAGGGGCAAGCTGACGCTCGTCAATTTCTGGGCCTCCTGGTGCGTGCCCTGCCGGCAGGAGCATCCGGTTCTCCTGGACCTGTCGAAGGATCCGCGCCTGACCGTGGTCGGCGTCAACTACAAGGACGGCAACGAGAACGCACTGCGTTTTCTCGGCGAGCTCGGCAATCCCTTCTCGGCGATCGGCCTCGACCCGAACGGGCGCATGGCGATCGACTGGGGCGTCTACGGCATTCCGGAATCCTATCTCGTCGGTCCGGACGGCACGATCCTCTACAAGAAGGTCGGCCCTTTCGACCGGAAAAGCCTCACCGAAGGCCTTCTTCCGGCGATCGTGAAGGCGCTTGCGGCGCCCGGCGCCTGAGCGATCAGCCGGGTTTCTTCTCGTCGTCGACCGAATGTTTCATGATCAGCGGCATCTGGAGCATCGTGAAAAGGATGGTGATCGGCATCGTGCCCCAGACCTTGAAGGCCACCCAGAAATCCGTCGAGAAGTTGCGCCAGACCACTTCGTTCAGGATCGCGAGGAAAAGGAAGAAGACGCCCCAGCGGATGGTGAGCTGGCGCCAGCCCTCGTCGGTCAGCCGGAAGGCGGCATTGAAGACGTAACCGAGCAGCGACTTGCCGAAGAAAAGGCCGCCGAGCAGGATCGCCCCGAACATCGTGTTGACGATCGTCGGCTTCATCTTGATGAAGGTGTCGTTCTGCAGCCATAGGGTCAGCGCCCCGAAGACGAAGACGACGACGCCGGAGATGAGCGGCATCATCGGGAGGGTGCGCGTCAGCACCCAGGAAACCGTGAGCGCGAGGGCCGTCGCGGCCATGAAGAGGCCGGTCGCGATGAAGATCGGCCCGCCCAGTTCGGCGAGAAACGGGAATTCGCCCGCCAGCCATTCGCCGCGCGAATTGGCGAAGAAGAAGACGACGAGCGGCCCGAGCTCGAGAACGAGCTTCAGCAGCGGCGAAATCTTCGCCTCTTCCGCCGGGGCGGGTTTATCGAGGGCGTCGTTGCTCATTCCTGAACTCCTGCGATCGCGGCGGCGAAGTCCTTCGCTTCGAAAGGCTCCAGGTCGTCGATGCCTTCGCCGACGCCAATGAAATAGACCGGCAGCTTGTGCCTGGCGGCGATCGCCACCAGAATGCCGCCGCGGGCGGTACCGTCCAATTTTGTCATGATCAAGCCGCTGACGCCTGCGACATTGCGGAAGATCTCGACCTGATTCATGGCGTTCTGGCCGGTCGTCGCGTCGAGCGTCTGCAGCACGGTGTGCGGTGCGTCCGGATCGAGCTTGCCGAGCACGCGCACGATCTTCTCGAGTTCGGCCATCAATTCCGCCTTGTTCTGCAGCCGGCCGGCCGTGTCGATGATGAGCACGTCGCTCTTCTTTTCCCGCGCCCGTTCATAGGCCTCGTAGGCGAGGCCCGCGGCGTCGGCGCCGAGCTTCGTCGCGACGATGTCGGAGCCGGTGCGCTCGGCCCAGATCTTCAGCTGCTCGATCGCCGCCGCGCGGAAGGTGTCGCCGGCCGCCATCATCACCGTCAGGCCGGCCCCCGAGAGCTTCGCCGCGAGCTTGCCGATCGTCGTCGTCTTGCCGGTGCCGTTGACACCGACGACGAGGATGACGTGGGGTTTGTGGGAGAGATCGAGCTCCAGCGGCCTGGCGACGGGGCCGAGCACCTTGGTGATTTCCGTCGCCATGATGCGCGCGACGTCGTCGCCGGTAACGTCCTTGCCGTAGCGTTCCGCGGCAAGCGTGTCGGTGATGCGCAGCGCCGTCTCGACGCCGAGATCCGCCTGGATCAGCAGGTCTTCGAGATCCTGCAGCGTCGCGTCGTCGAGCTTGCGCTTGGTGAAGAGGCTGGCGATCTGGCCGGTGAGCTGCGAGGACGTGCGCGCAAGCCCGTCGCGCAGCCGCTGGAACCAGGTGCGCCTCAAAGCGGCGCTCGGTGCCGGCTCGTCCTTCGGGCGCTGGTCGGCGGTGGAGAATCCTTTCGGCAGGGCGGGTGTCGCCGCGCGGAGGCCGGGCGTCGGGATGCTTTCCTCGTCGGCCGGTTCGATGTTTGCCGTGTCACCGGGAAGCGGTTCGGCCGGCATCTCATCCGCCGGAGCATCCTCGCCCGCGATCGCGGGTGCGCTTTCCACGGCCGCCGTTGTGTCCGGGATGTCCGGTGCCGTGGCCTGCTCCGCTTCGGCGAAGAGGGCGTCGTCCGCCACTGCGTCGTCTTCGATGGCCGCGCCGGATGCGGGCCGGTCGTCCGCCGGTTCGGCGGCATCGGTCTCGACGGCGTCGTCGTCGGACGGCCCGCCGGCGGTTTCGATCTCCGCCTCGTGGACCGGATCGTCGGCGACCGGCAGGTCGGGCGTGTGCGGCAGCGGGTAGATGTCCGGCTGCGGCTCGGGCGGAACATGGTTGGCGGCCTCGGGGTTTGCCGCCTCCGCCTCGTCGAGCAGCGCGTCCCGTTCGATCTCGGCCGCCGGGAATGCTGCGTCCGGCTGCGCGATGGCGGCCTCGACCGTCTTGACCTTCGTTTCCTCGGCCGGCGCGGCCTCCTCCGGGCGCGGCTCGGCGGCCGTGTCCTTGCCGAAGGTGAAGATCTTCTTGATGAAGCCGAGGGCCATGCTTGGGATTCCGTCAGGTGCGAGGAGAGGCGGTCTCTCGCCGCAAGGTCAGGTGCTTGCCATTGTGGCCGGTGACCGTGACCGGCACAAGGTCGCGCGGCGTGAGGCCGGCCGCGTCGGCAAGCGTGAAGTTTTCCGTATGCGCCAGTCCGTTCATCTCCACAAGCACCGTCTGCCGGCGGCCGACCATGCTGTCGAGATGGGTCAGGTGCAGCCTTTGTCCAGTCTCGCGCAGCCGCGCGGCGCGTTCCTTGACAAGGGCGCGGTCGAGCTGCGGCATGCGCGCGGCGGGCGTGCCGGGTCGGGGGCTGTAGGGAAAGACGTGCAGATGGGCGATGCCGCATGCCTCGGCGAGGCGAACGGCATTGTCGAACATCTCCTCGCTCTCCGTCGGGAAGCCGGCGATCATGTCGGCGCCGAAGGCGACGTCCGGCCGAAGCCGCCGCACCTCGCGACAGAAGGCGAGCGCGTCGTCGCGCCCGTGCCGACGCTTCATGCGCTTCAGGATCAGGTCGTCGCCGTGCTGCAGCGAGAGGTGCAGGTGGGGCATGAAGCGGGGCTCGTCGGCGATCAGATCCCAGAGATGCCGGTCGGCCTCGATGCTGTCGATCGAGGAGAGGCGGAGCCTGAGGATTTCCGGCACCTGCTTCAGGACCGTCTTCGCGAGCAGGCCGAGCGTCGGCCCGCCGGGCAGGTCGGCGCCGTAGCTCGTCGCGTCGACGCCGGTCAGCACGACCTCGCGATAGCCGCCGGCCGCCAGCATGCGCGCCTGCTCGACCACGGCGCCCATCGGCACCGAGCGGGAATTGCCGCGTCCGTAGGGTATGATGCAGAAGGTGCAGCGGTGGTCGCAGCCGTTCTGTACCTGGATGAAGGCGCGTACGTGTCCGTCGATCAGCTTCACCATCTGCGGCGCCGTCTCGGTGACGCTCATGATGTCGTTGACGCGCAGCTTCTCCTCGGCGGAGACGCCGAAATCCGGCAGCCGGCGGTAGGAGGCGCTTCTCAGCTTTTCCTCGTTGCCGAGCACGGCGTCCACCTCGGCCATGCCGGCGAAGGTCTCCTTCTCCGTCTGCGCGGCACAGCCGGTGACGATGATGCGGGCCTGCGGATTGCTGCGGCGGGCGCGGCGGATCGCCTGGCGGGCCTGCCGCACGGCCTCGCCGGTCACGGCGCAGGTGTTGACGAGGATGGCGTTGTTCAGCCCCGCCTTCTCGGCCTCCGACCGCATCACTTCCGATTCGTAGGTGTTGAGACGGCAGCCGAAGGTTATGAGCTCGACGCCGCTCAAGGCGCGGCCGCTCCGGCAGCGGGGATGTTGTCCCGGTCGCGGCGGAAGGCGCCGGTCGCCGGGTCGAGCGTGCCGGACCATTCCCATTCGGCGGGACCGGTCATCACGACGTGGTCGTCGTCGCGCCATTCGATCGTCAGCGGGCCGCCCGGCACGTTGACGACGACCGTGCGGTCCGTGCGGCCGGTGCGTGCGGCGGAGACGGCGGCCGCGCAGGCGGCGGAGCCGCAGGCGAGCGTCAGGCCGGCGCCGCGCTCCCAGGTGCGCAGGTCCATCTCGTTGCGGGAGCGGATGCGGGCGAGCGAGATATTCGCCCGCTCGGGGAAGATCGGGTGGTTCTCGAGCAGCGGCCCGAAGCGCTCCAGGTCGTGGTCGTAGGGGTCGCTGTCGACCCAGAAGATCGCATGCGGATTGCCCATGGAGGCGACCGATGGCGAGTGCAGCACCGGCGCGTCGATCGGGCCGATCTGCAGTTCGATGCGGCGGGTGTCGTGGAACTCCTCGGCGAGCGGGATGCGGTTCCATTCGAAGACCGGCCGGCCCATGTCGACCGAGATCGTGCCGTCGTCGTGTTCCTCGGCCGGAAGCAGGCCCGCGACGGTGTGGAAGAGGAAGCGCCGGCGTCCCGTCTCGGCGGCGAGCGCCTGCACGACGCAGCGCGTGCCGTTGCCGCAGGCCTGCGCTTTCGAACCATCCGAGTTAAGGATGTCGATCCAGGCGTCGGTGCCCTCGGCCTTCGGATCATGGATCGCCATGATCTGGTCGAATGCCGTCGCCGGATCGGCATTGAGCGCGATCGCCGCGGCCGGCGTCACCTGGTCCTTGCGGCCACGCATGTCCACCACCAGGATCTTGTTTCCCAGTCCGTTCATGCGGGCGAAGGCGACGTCGGCGGTCATGGCGGCAATCCGGCACGGCCCGGTCGGCCGGGCCTCTCACATTTTCGCTGTATATGGCGGAAAAGTCGGCGAATTACCAGTGCCGGCCGTCTCAATCGGCCGGCGGCACGTCGAACACCTCGCCGGGCTTCAGGGGACGGAACCGGCCGCGTGGAATGGCGGCCGCGTCAAGTGCTGCGTGCAGCGCCGTCACCGGCGCGCCGATGCCCTCGTTGGTGAGCCGGAAGGTACCCCAGTGGTGACCCGCGACATGGGCGGCGCCGCACAGACGCATGCCGGCCACGGCCTCCTCGGGATTCTGGTGCTGGCCCTTCATGAACCAGCGCGGCTCATAGGCCCCGAAGGGCAGCAGGGCGAGGCGGAAGCCGCCGTGTTTTTCGCGTGCCGCCCGGTAGTTGATGCCGTAATGGAAGCCGGTGTCGCCGACATGATAGATCTTGCCGGCCGGTGTCTCGACGACGAAGGCGGCCCAGAGCGCCATGCGCCGGTCGCGGCTGCCGCGGGCCGACCAGTGATGGCACGGCTCGGTGTGGATGCGAATGCCACCGGCGATTTCGGTCTGCCCGCCCCAGTCGGTGACGGCGATGCGTGCATCCGGCACGCGGCGCCTCAGGATCGTGTCGTTGCCGAGCGGGGTCACGACGAGCGGCCGGTGGCGGGCATGCAGCCTTGCCAGCGTTTCCAGGTCCATGTGGTCGTAGTGATTGTGCGAGAGAAGCACGACGTCGATCGCCGGCAGGTCGTCGAAGGCGATGCCGGGCGCGCTCACGCGTTTCGGGCCGGCAAAGCGCAGCGGGCTGGCGCGGTCCGACCAGACGGGGTCGGTCAGCATGGCAAAGCCGCCGGCCTGCACGAGCATCGTCGCATGGCCCACCATCGTCACCCGCAACGCCTCCGTCCCGAGGCGGTCGACTGGTTTCGCCGGCGGCGGCAGATCGGGAAGGCGTTGCGGCCAGGGTGCGCGTTTCTCCAGCAATTGCCAGCGCAGCAGGTCGCGCAGGCCACCCGGCGGGACACCGCCCGGATTGTGGAAATGCGTGCCGTCGAAATGGTCGCTCTGCGGTCCGTCGTAGTAGGGATTTCGGCGGTGTCGGTCGCTGGCCAATGCGGTCCCCCGGCTTCGTGATCCTTTCGTGAGCGACCGGTCGATTTCGTCCCTTCCGGTCGCCACGCAAAACAAGTAGGTATGCGGACTTCCAATAACAGGTGGGGCGGAAATCCTCTCTCGATGATCGAATACCGCAAGTTCATCTATCTCGACGTCTACAAGACCGGCAGCACCCACGTGGTCGACCTCCTGAAGCAGATCGTGCCGGAGGGGCCGGTGCGCATGAAGCGGCACAGTTCCATGACGACGCTGCGCCCTTTCAGCTGGACGGGCGGCAAGCTGATCTTCTCCACCGTGCGCAATCCGTGGGACTGGTATGTGAGCCTCTGGGCCTTCGGCTGCGAGGGCAAGGGCGCGGTCTATTCCGACATCGCCAAGACGCTGAGCCGGGCGGAGACGGCGGCGCTCTACAACGCCGAGGATCCAAGGGGGTCCTTCCGCCTGTGGCTGGAATCGGTCAGCGACCGGGAATTCCTCAACCGCACCATCCAGCAGGACCTGCCGGATTCCGGCCTTGCGGGGCGGATCGGCTTCTATACCTATCGCTTCATGCGCGTAACGACGCCCTATCCGAGCCTGCTGCTGAAGCCCTGGCTGGTGCCGGACATCGAGGCAGCGATCCGTTACCAGCGCAAGTGGGGCCTCTACGACGTGATGCTGCGCAAGGAAACGCTGAACGACGACCTGATCGCCTTCATCCGCGATTATCGCGAACGCTGCGGTTTTGCCGCCAACGCGGAAGAGACGGTCCTTAAGAAGGCGCGCCGGCCGAAGAACCGGAGCAGGCGGGAATTCGACAGTTACCGCGACTACTATGAGCCCGACCTGGTGGCGCTGGTCGCCGACCGCGAGCGCTTCTTCCTGGAGCTGTTCGATTACCGGTTCTGATGCCGCGCGGCATTTTTCCCGGCATTCCTTGACTTTCCGCCCGCATTCCTGTTTATGCCGGCCATCTGCGACAAGTGACAGGACTTGGAGCCACCGACCGGGACCCCTTGAGGTATAAAGCGATCCCGGAGGTCAACACCCGACAGCGCAATGCGCCCTCGGGTGCTTTTTGGCTTTGCGTCTTGTTTTCTGGCGACGATGCACCGACGTTTCCGTCACCAGCGGAAACAAGAAGGAAGACGTGATGTTCGAAACACTCCAGGACCGCCTTGGCGCCATTCTGAATGGACTGACAGGCCGTGGCGCGCTGTCCGAGGCGGATGTCTCTGCGGCGCTGCGCGAAGTCCGCCGTGCGCTGCTCGAAGCGGACGTCGCGCTGGAAGTGGTACGCTCCTTTACCGAAGCGGTGCGCGAAAAGGCCGTCGGCGCGGAAATCCTGAAGTCGATCAAGCCCGGCCAGATGGTCGTGAAGCTCGTTCATGACGAGCTGATCTCGATGCTCGGTTCCGAGGGCGTGCCGATCGACCTCAATGCGGCGGCTCCCGTCGTCATCATGATGGTCGGCCTCCAGGGCTCCGGCAAGACGACAACCTCGGGCAAGATCGCCAACCGGCTGAAGACGCGCGACAAGAAGAAGGTCCTGATGGCCTCGCTCGACACGCGCCGTCCGGCCGCGCAGGAGCAGCTGCGCCAACTGGGCGTACAGACCGGCATCGACACGTTGCCTGTTATTGCAGGCCAGTCGCCGACCGACATTGCGTCGCGCGCCGTGCAGGCGGCGAAGCTCGGCGGCCACGACGTTGTCATCCTCGACACGGCCGGCCGCACCCATATCGACGAGCCGCTGATGCTCGAGATGGCGGAGATCAAGCGCAAGTCCAGTCCGCACGAGATCCTGCTCGTCGCCGACGCGCTGACCGGTCAGGACGCCGTCAACCTCGCCCGCAGCTTCGACGACCGCGTCGGTATCACCGGCCTCGTCTTGACCCGCATGGACGGCGACGGCCGCGGCGGTGCCGCGCTCTCGATGCGTGCCGTCACCGGCAAGCCGATCAAGCTGATCGGCGTCGGCGAGAAGATGGGCGAACTCGAGGAGTTCCATCCCCGCCGCGTCGCCGACCGCATCCTTGGCATGGGCGACATCGTCTCGCTCGTCGAGAAGGCGGCGGAGAACATCGACGCCGAGAAGGCGGCCGCCATGGCCGCCAAGATGGCGAAGGGCAAGTTCGACCTGAACGACCTCGCCGACCAGCTTCGCCAGATGCAGAAGATGGGCGGCATGGGCGGTATCATGGGCATGATGCCCGGCATGGCCGGCATGAAGGACAAGATGGCATCCGCCGGGCTGGACGACCGCATGTTCGGCCGACAGATCGCCATCATCTCCTCGATGACCAAGGCCGAGCGCGCCAATCCCGATCTGCTCAAGCATTCGCGCAAGAAGCGCATCGCCGCCGGCTCCGGCACGGATGCTTCCGACATCAACAAGCTTCTCAAGATGCACCGCCAGATGGCCGACATGATGAAGATGATGGGCGGCAAGAAGGGCGGCGGCATGATGAAGCAGATGATGGGTGGCCTTGCCGGCAAGATGGGTCTGGGTGGTGGCATGGGCGGCATGCCGGACCTGTCCAGCATGGACCCGAAGCAGATCGAGGCGCTTGCCAGGCAGGCGGAAGCGGCGGGCATCAAGCCCGGCAGCATGCCCGGTCTCGGTGGCGGCGGTCTTCCGGGCCTCGGCGGCGGGCGGCTGCCCGGCCTTGGCGGCCTGCCGGGCCTTCCCGGCCTTCCGAAGAAGAAGTGAGGTGTTGCGCGATGGTCGATCCGCACGTCCGTGAACAGCTCGCCGCCTACCGGCAGTCGATCGACAACATCGACGCCGCCCTCGTCCACATGCTCGCCGAGCGCTTCCGCTGTACCCAGGCGGTCGGCGTGTTGAAGGCGACGCACGAATTGCCGCCGGCCGATCCGGCGCGCGAGGAATACCAGATCGAACGGCTTCGCAGACTTGCGAAGGACGCCAATCTGGATCCGGATTTCGCGGAGAAGTTCCTGAACTTCATCATCCGCGAGGTGATCCGGCATCATGAAGCCATCGCCGCCGATCTGAGCGGCGCGAACCAGAATACCGCTTGAACGAAGCGGTCAGAAACGCCTTGAAGGAGAAATGATATGGCACTGAAAATTCGTCTTGCACGCGGCGGCTCCAAGAAGCGCCCGTACTACCAGATCGTCATCGCCGATGCCCGTTCGCCGCGCGACGGCCGCTTCCTCGAGAAGGTCGGTTCCTGGAACCCGATGCTCGGCAAGGACGACGCGAACCGCGTCCAGATCGACACGGACCGCGTCAAGGAATGGCTCGCCAAGGGCGCCCAGCCGACCGACCGTGTCGCACGCTTCCTGAACGAGGCCGGCCTCGTCAAGCGCGAAGCCCGCAACAACCCGGACAAGGCCAAGCCCGGCAAGAAGGCGCTGGAGCGCGCCGCCGAGAAGCAGCAGAAGGCCGAAGAAGCCGCTGCCGCTGCCGCCGAATAAGATTGCGGAACCGGATGATTTCGAGCGGGCGGCATGCTACATGCCGCCCGTTCTCTTTTTTGATTGGGCTTCGGACGTCGAGCCATGAGCAGCAAACTGGAAAATCCCGTCTTGATGGGCACCATAGGCGGCGCGCAGGGCCTGCGCGGCGAGGTCCGCGTCAAGTCCTACACGGTCGAGCCCGCCTCGCTCGGCGACTACGGCCATCTTCACGACGAGGACGGGCGCGTCTTCGAAGTGCTGGAGGTTCGTGAGAGCCGCAACGATATGGTGGTCGTCCGGTTTCGGGGCATCAACGACCGCAATGCCGCGGAGGCACTGAACGGCCTCGACCTCTATATCGAGCGGGACAACCTGCCCGATGAGGAGCTCGACGACGAGGAGTTTTTCTACACCGACCTCGAAGGGCTGGAAGCCTTCGACGCGACCGGTCGCAGCCACGGCACGGTGACGGGCATCTTCGATTTCGGCGCCGGCGACCTCCTGGAACTCAAAGGACCCGGCAAGCGTCCGGTTCTGATCCCCTTTTCCGAGGCGGCCGTGCTGCAGGTCGATTTCGATGCCGGCCGCCTGCTGATCGATCCGGTCGCCGCCGGCATCGAGGAGACGGACGACGGAGACGGCCCGGGAAGCCGGCGGCGCCGGCCGCCGAACGACGAGGACTGACCTTGGCCTTCCGCGCCACGATCCTGACGCTTTACCCGGAAATGTTCCCGGGCTTTCTCGGCCTCTCGCTCTGCGGAAAAGCGCTTTCGCGCGGCGACTGGACGCTGGAAGCGGTGCAGATCCGTGATTTCGCGACGGACCGGCACCGGACCGTCGACGACACGCCGGCCGGCGGCGGCGCCGGCATGGTGCTGAAACCCGACGTGCTGGCGCGGGCGATCGATCATGTCTCGTCGGATGACGGCCGGCCGCGCCTGCTGATGAGCCCGCGCGGCAGACCGCTGACGCAGAAGCGCGTGCGCGAGCTTGCCGCCGGGCCGGGCGCCGTCATCGTCTGCGGCCGGTTCGAGGGCGTGGACCAGCGGGTGATCGACGGGCGCGGGCTCGAAGAGGTGTCGATCGGCGACTATATCCTCTCCGGCGGAGAGCCGGCGGCGATGGTCCTGCTCGACGCGGTGGTTCGCATCCTGCCCGGCGTGATGGGCAATGCGCTCTCCGGCGAGCACGAGAGCTTCGAGGGCGGATTGCTGGAGCATCCGCAGTATACGCGGCCGCCGGTCTTCGAGGGCCGGGAGATTCCGGCCGTCCTGGCCTCCGGCCATCACGGCGAGATCGACAAGTGGCGCCGTGCCGAGGCGGAGCGGCTGACGCGCGAGCGCCGGCCGGACCTGTTGCCCGGTCAGCCCGAGACGAAATAGTAGACCGTCAGCGCGAAGCCGACCGCGACGACCAGGCCGCGGATGACCGGCTGCGGCACGCGCCGCGCCGCCCAGACGCCGCAATAGCCGCCGAGCGCGCCGGCGGGGATCATCACCGCCGCCTGCGGCCAGCCGACGACGTTGCCGCTCGCGAAGACGACGATCGCCATGGCGGCGACGACGACGGCGAGGAAGTTCTTCAGTGCGTTCAGCCGGTGGTAGTCGCCGCCCTTGGTGAGGCCGAGGACGGCGAGCGTCATGATGCCCATGCCGGCGCCGAAGAAACCGCCGTATATCGCGGTGACGAACTGACCCGCGAGCCCGAGCGGCGCGATCGGCTTCTCCGGGCTCAGGCGCTTCGGCTTGAGATAGGGGCCGGCGGCGAAGATGAGGGTCGCGCCGAGCAGCAGCCAGGGCACCAGCGCGCGGAAAGAGGGGTTCGACAGGGAGAGCAGCAGAAGCGCTCCGGCCAGCCCGCCGACGAGCGACAGCGCGCCGAGCAGCCGCGCCTCGCGCCAGTCGCTGCGAATCTCGTCGCGATAGGCGAGGACCGAGGTGACGTAACCGGGAAACTGCGTGATCGAGGAGGTGGCATTGGCGACGATCGGCGGCAGGCCGACGAGCGTCATTGCGCCGAAGGTGAGGAAAGTGCCGCCGCCGGCGATGGCATTGACGACGCCCGACAGAAATCCGGCGGCGAAGAGGAAGATGGCATCGGCAATCGACATGGCGCCTCCCCGCCGGGCCTGGCCTATGCGCGGGGACCGGTGCTTGCGAATGTCGCGGGATATCGTCTCTGCCGGCATGCGGCAAGCCCTGAAAACGAGCGGTCCCCGTCGATTCTTGCACGGCAAGGGATGACAAGCCCGTTCCTTTGGTGTATTGGCCCGCACGGTTTCGGGATTATCCCGTCGACCCGCAATCAAAGAATGGCGAATTCGCTCCCGTCCGATAGGGCGAAACCCTAGAGGCCACGGCCGAAAGGTGACTGTCGAGCGCTCTGGCTGTTTCAGAAGAACGAGAAGGTTAGTCCGATGAACATCATCCAGCAGCTCGAGGCCGAACAGGCCGCCAAGATCGCCGCCAAGCGCACGCTCCCCGAGTTTTCCCCGGGCGACACGGTTCGCGTCAACGTCCGCGTGACGGAAGGCACCCGTACCCGCGTCCAGGCCTATGAAGGCGTCTGCATCGCCCGCTCCGGCGGCGGCCTCAACGAGAGCTTCACCGTCCGCAAGATTTCCTACGGCGAAGGCGTCGAGCGCGTCTTCCCGGTCTACTCCCCGCTCGTCGAGAGCGTGGACGTCGTGCGCCGCGGCAAGGTCCGCCGCGCCAAGCTCTACTACCTGCGCGACCGCCGCGGCAAGTCGGCCCGTATCGTCGAGAACACCGGCACGCGCGCCCGCAAGCTGAACGACGCAGAGCGTCAGGCGATCATCGAGGAGAAGGCCCGCCTGGAGGCCGAGAAGGTCGCAGCCGCCCAGGCGCTCGCCGCCGAAAAGGCCGCAGCCGAGGCCGCTGAAGCCAAGGCCGCCGAAGAGGCCGCAAAGGCAGCGGATGCAGCGGCCGAATAAGCTGCTCCTGCGTCATGCAACGTGAAACGATGCCGTCGGACGTTCCGGCGGCATTTTTCGTTCGAGCGGGGCCCTTCGCGTCTTTTGCGATGCAGCGACGTCTTGCCTAGGCGCGCGCACCTGTGACAGTGTTCCGACGCCACATTTTCAGGAGCGTATCCTCATGTTTTCCCGCCGCACCCTCCTTGCCGGCCTGACCGCCGCTGCCCTTCTTCCCGCTGCCGCCTTCGCCCAGAGCCTGCCGGATCTCGGCGGCAAGGCGGTGGTCGTCGTGACGGAGAACGCCTATCCGCCGCTGCAGTTCGTCGATCCGAAGTCGGGCGAGCAGGCCGGCTGGGAATACGACGCGATGAACGAGATCGCCAAGCGGCTGAATTTCAAGGTCGAATATCAGAACACGAGCTGGGACGCGATGATCCAGGCGGTGTCCGACGGCCAGTACCAGATCGGCATGACCGGCATCACCATCAAGGATGACCGCAAGGAGAAGGTCGATTTCTCTGATCCCTACATGCGCTCCGAGATGTTCATGCTGGTGCGGGGCGACGAGACGCGCTTTTCCGACAGCAAGAGCTTTGCGGCGGTCGAGGACGGGTTCGTCGGCGCGCAGCCGGGCACGACGCCCTTCTACGTCGCTGTCTACGAGGTGCTGGACGGCAACGAGCAGAACCCGCGCGTCAAGCTCTTCGAGACCTTCGGTGCGACGGTGCAGGCCCTGAAGACGGGCGACGTCGACGTGGTCCTGACGGACGGCACGGCCGGCAAGGGCTATGTGGATGCCTCGAACGGCGGGCTGAAGCTCGTCGGCGGACCGCTCGGTGCGGAGGATTTCGGCTTCATCTTCCCGAAGGGCTCCGATCTTGTCGCCCCCGTCAATGCCGCGATCGCGGCGCTGAAGACCGACGGCACGCTCGACGCGCTGAACAAGAAATGGTTCCTCGACTACAAGATGGGTCAGTGACGATGGAGCGGTGATCCGGCCCCATGGCCCCCATCCCGTCGCATAGCGCGAAGGGCGACTATCCCTGGTGGCTGGTCGCCCTCGTGGCGATCGCGCTGGCGCTTGCCGGCGTGATCGTTGCCAACGACATCTACGCCCAGGTCTTCGGCGTCGTGCTGAAGGGGCTCTGGGTGACGATCTTCGTCACGCTGGTCGGTTTCGCGCTCGCGACCATGCTCGGCCTGGGCGTCGCCCTGCTCGGGCTTTCCGACCATGTGGCGTTGCGCCAGGTCGCCCGGTTCTACATCGAGGTGATCCGCGGCGTGCCCGTCCTGGTGCTGCTCTTCTACATCGCCTTCGTCGGCGCGCCGGCCTTCGTGGCGCTCGCCAACCTCGCCTTGTCGCCGCTCGTCGCCGCCGGCGCCGTGGAGCCCGTGCAGGTGCGCGACGTCTCGCTGATGTGGCGGGCGATCATCGCGCTGATGATCGGCTATTCCGCCTTCATCGCCGAGGTGTTCCGTGCCGGCATCCAGTCGGTCGACAAGGGACAGATCGAGGCGGCGAAGGCGCTGGGCCTGTCGCGCTACCAGCGCTTCCGCCTCGTCGTGCTGCCGCAGGCGATCCGCGTCATCCTGCCGCCGCTCGGCAACGACTTCGTGGCGATGGTGAAGGATTCCTCGCTCGTCTCCGTGCTCGGCGTCGCCGACATTACGCAGATGGGCAAGGTTTACGCCTCCGGCTCCTTCCGGTTCTTCGAGACCTATTCGATCGTCGCCTACGTGTATCTGATCCTGACGATCGGGCTGTCGCTGGCGCTTCGGGCACTGGAAAAGCGGCTACGGAAGGGGTTCGAGCGATGAGTGGACGGGGCAGCGACGGCCTTGAACGGGTCTACGCGGCGCGATCTTCCGGTGAACTGGCGGAAGCCTATGCGGCCTGGTCGAACGCCTATGACCGGGAGACGGCCGCGGCAGGCTACTGCCTGCCCTTCGTCATCGCCGCCTGGATCGCCCGCCACGTACCGTGCGATGCCGGCCCGATCCTCGACGCCGGCTGTGGTACCGGGCTTTCCGGGCCCTATCTGCGGGCGCTGGGCTACGATCACCTCGTGGGGCTCGATCTTTCGCCGGACATGCTGGCGCTGGCGGCCGGGCGCGGCGCCTATCGCCAACTCGGGAGGGGGTGCCTCGGCGAAACCTTGCCCTGGCCCGACGGCCATTTCGCGGCCTTTCTTTCGACTGGCGTCTTCACGGCCGGGCATGCTCCGGCGTCGAGCCTCCACGAACTCGTCCGCATCACACGGCCGGGCGGCAAGGCGGTCTTCACCGTTCGCGACGTGATCCTGGCGGATGGCGGTTTCCGCGCGGTGTTCGCCCGGCTCGAGGCGTCGGGGCGCTGGCGCCCGGTCGAGGAAAGCCCGCCGTTCCGCGCCTTCGCCGTTGCGGAGCCGGACGTGCTGGTCCAGGCTTTCGTCTTCGAGATCCTCTGAAGGCCGGACGATTCCCCCCGATTGCCGAACCCTCGAAAAATCGCTATATGCGGGCTCATGGAATCCAAATTCGGATTGAACGCGCGCAACATCGTCGTGCTGCAGGACCACAAGCGCCTGCCGGCACGCTTCTTTGCGCGCGTATCCGGCGCGCTCAACAGCCGCCTATCCTGATCCTGTCAGTATTGCAGCCAACACGGCTGCCGGTTTCCAGTTTCAGCATTTCAGACGGACAAAGACCATGAGCGCACCCCGCACCCTTTACGACAAGATCTGGGCAGACCACGTCGTCAACACGCAGGACGACGGCACCTGTCTCCTCTACATCGACCGTCATCTCGTTCACGAGGTGACGAGTCCGCAGGCCTTCGAGGGCCTGCGCATGGCCGGCCGCAAGGTCCGCGCGCCGGAAAAGACGCTCGCCGTCGTCGACCACAACGTGCCGACCTCGAAGGACCGCCACGAGGGCATCAAGAACGAGGAGAGCCGCATCCAGGTCGAGGCGCTGGCGAAGAACGCCGCCGACTTCGGCGTCGAATATTACTCCGAGCGCGACAAGCGCCAGGGCATCGTGCACATCGTCGGACCGGAACAGGGCTTCACCCTGCCGGGCATGACCATCGTCTGCGGCGACAGCCACACCTCGACGCATGGCGCCTTCGGCGCGCTGGCGCACGGCATCGGCACGTCGGAGGTCGAGCACGTTCTGGCGACCCAGACGCTGATCCAGAAGAAGGCGAAGAACATGCTGGTGCGCGTCGACGGCCAGTTGCCGCCGGGCGTCACCGCGAAGGACATCATCCTCGCCATCATCGGCGAGATCGGCACGGCCGGCGGCACCGGCCACGTCATCGAATTCGCCGGCGAGGCGATCCGCTCGTTGTCGATGGAAGGCCGCATGACGATCTGCAACATGACGATCGAGGGCGGCGCGCGTGCCGGCCTGATCGCGCCGGACGAGACCACCTTCGCCTATATCAAGGACAAGCCGCGCGCGCCGAAGGGGGCCGCCTGGGACATGGCGCTCGACTACTGGAAGACGCTGCACACCGATGAAGGCGCACATTTCGATCGCGTCGTCGTGCTCGACGCCGCCAACCTGCCGCCGATCGTCTCCTGGGGCTCATCGCCGGAAGACGTCGTCTCCGTGCAGGGCGTCGTGCCCAACCCGGACGATATCGCCGACGAGACCAAGCGCACCTCCAAGTGGCGGGCGCTCGACTATATGGGCCTGAAGCCGGGCACCAGGATCACCGACATCGCCGTCGACCGCGTCTTCATCGGTTCGTGCACCAACGGCCGCATCGAGGATCTGCGCGCCGTCGCCAAGGTGGTCGAGGGCAGGACGGTGGCCCCGACCGTCGACGCCATGATCGTTCCGGGCTCCGGCCTCGTGAAGGAACAGGCGGAAGCCGAGGGTCTCGACACAATCTTCAAGGCCGCCGGCTTCGACTGGCGCGAGCCCGGCTGCTCGATGTGCCTTGCCATGAACGACGACCGGCTGAAACCGGGCGAGCGTTGCGCCTCCACCTCGAACCGCAACTTCGAGGGCCGCCAGGGGTTCAAGGGCCGCACCCATCTCGTCTCGCCCGCCATGGCGGCGGCGGCGGCGATCGCCGGCCATTTCGTCGATATCCGCGAGTGGCAGTAATCGACGTCGGCTGATAGGGTTTGCGGGCCGCCTCTTGGGCGGCCCGCTGCGTTTGGGACGCGAGTCGGAGGAGGCTGCCATGCCGGCACTGACGCTGATGCTGCTGCGGCACGCGAAATCTGCCTGGCCGGACGGCGTTGCCGATCACGACCGGCCGCTCGGCCCCCGTGGCGCGAAGGCCGCACCGCTGATGGGGGCCTATATGGCGCGCGCGGGTCTTCTGCCGGCGCTGGCGCTGGTCTCGACCGCGCGGCGCACGCAGCAGACCTGGGCGAAGCTCGCGCCATTCCTTCCGGCCGACACCGAGCGGCGCGACGTGGCGGCGATCTACGAGGCGCCGGCGGCAACGCTGCTCGACGTCGTCCGGGGTGTCGAGGGCGCGCGCGCGCCGCTGCTGTTGGTCGGGCACAACCCCGGTTTCCAGGACCTCGCCCTGCTGCTCGCAGGGGAGGACGGCGGTGCCGACCGGGCGCGCCTCGCGGCGAAGTTCCCGACGGGTGCGCTCGCCGTCATCGACGTCGAGGGGACCGGTTGGGCGGAGGTGGCGCCGGGCAGCGGTCGCCTCAGGCAGTTCGTCACGCCGCGTTCGCTCGACGAGAACGGGCGCAACCGATAGGATCGTCGACGAAGCGGCACCCCTGTGGCCGCCACGGGAGATCACGATGGAGATCAGACGCGCGGGCTCGCGCCCGTCCGCCACGCCGCCGGCCGACTATTTCACCGGAACGGTGCGACAGGACCCGGTGATCGAGGCGCCGGAACCGGCGCGCCTCAGGGCCGTGCAGGTTACCTTCGAACCGGGCGCGCGCACCGCCTGGCACACCCATCCGCTCGGCCAGACCCTCGTCGTCACGTCCGGTCTCGGACTGGCGCAGGTGTGGGATGACCCGATTGTGGAAATCCGGCCGGGCGATGTGGTCTGGTTCCCGCCGGGCGAAAAGCACTGGCACGGCGCGGCCCCCGGCGTTGCGATGAGCCATCTTGCCCTGCAGGAGGCGCTGGACGGCAAGGCCGTCGACTGGCTGGAGCCGGTGTCGGACGATGCGTATGGCACCTACCGGCCCGGAGCGCCCGCGTGAGCTTCGCGCTCGACGGCATCTGTCGGTTCGAACAGGCGATCAAGAAGAGCCGCTTCCGCGCGACCGCCGGCCCTGTCGACGACGAGCCGGGCGCGCGGGTCTTTTTCGACACCCATGCCGATCCTTCCGCCAACCACAACTGCTGGGCCTTCCGTATCGGCCAGACCTATCGCTTCAGCGACGACGGCGAACCGGGCGGCACGGCGGGCAAGCCGATCCTGCAGGCGATTGACGGGTTGGCTCTGGATGGGGTCGCGGTGCTCGTTACCCGCTGGTTCGGCGGCGTGCTGCTCGGCAGCGGCGGGCTGATCCGGGCCTATGGCGGTACGGCGGCGGCGTGCCTTCGTGCAGGTCCGAAGTCGGAGCGGGTGGCGATGGTCCAAGCGCGCATCGTCTGCACCTTCTCCGATCTGGCGCTCGTCAAGGCTCGGCTTGCGGCGACCGGTGCGGTGCGGATCGACGGAGAGAGCTTTGGCGGAGACGGCGGTGAAATCGCCGTCTCCTTGCCGGAGGCGCGCGCCGAGACGGTGCTCGGACTGGTAGCGGACCTCACCAGCGGCCGCGCGCGCA
>NZ_JAKGBU010000045.1 GCF_021555155.1 Rhizobium alarense | reverse complement strand
CAACCGCCTCGACCGGCTTCTCGGCGGCGGGCTCAGCGACCGGCTCCCGGCCCGCGGCGCCCTCGGCCTCGCCGCCCGGGCGGCGATCGACGGCGGCCATCTGAGGCTCCTCGCGCCCTTCGCGGTCGAAGCGGTCCGGCGCGCCGGCGACAGGATCGCCGTCGAGGCGACGGCAAACGGCCGGCCCGAGACGATCCTCGCCAACCAGCTCATCGTCGCGACCGGCTTCCGGCCCGATCTTTCCATCCTGTCTGAGCTCAGGCTCGATCTCGACCCGGCGGTCGAGGCGCCGCGCCGGCTTGCGCCGATGATCGACCCGAACCTGCATTCCTGCGGCACCGTCCCGCCGCATGGCGTCGTCGAACTGGCGCAGCCGGAGGCCGGCTTCCACATCGTCGGCTCGAAGGCCTACGGCCGCGCGCCGACCTTCCTGATGGCGACAGGATACGAACAGGTGCGCTCGGTCGTGGCGGAGCTCGCGGGCGATCATGCCGCGGCGCGCAGGGTCGAGCTGGTGCTGCCGGAAACCGGGGTCTGCAGCACCGATCTCCTCGGACCGGAGGGCCAGGCCGCCGGCTGCTGCGGCGGTCCCGCGCCCGTGGAAACCGACGCATGCTGCGTTGCCGATGCCGCGGCCAAGGCGCGTGGCCGGACGGGCTGCGGCTGCGGCGCGCCCTCCCCCTCGTCCGTCGCGCTTCCGGAACCCGCCGAATGAGCGCAGCGCCGGGCGCCAAGGGCCTCATCTGGGCGCTCGGCGTCACGCAGATCATCGGCTACGGCACGCTCTACTATTCCTTCGCGATCCTCGCACCGGCGATCGCGCGGGACGTCGCCCTGCTGCTCGACGCGCTGTTCGGCCTGCTGTCGCTTGCCCTCGTCTGCGGCGGGCTCGCAGCGCCGAAGGCAGGCGGCTTGGCGGACCGGTTCGGCGCCGGCCGGCTGATGGTGCCGGGCTCGCTTGCGGCCGGCCTCGCCCTCGTCGCCGCGGCCTTCGCCCCCGATGCGCTGACGCTCTTCCTGTCGCTCGTCGCAATGGAGGTCGCCTCTGCCTTCGTGCTCTACGGCACGGCTTTCGCGGCCATCGTGCAGGCAACGGGCCAACACGCCCAGCGCAGCATCACCCACCTCACGCTGATCGCCGGCTTCGCCTCGACGCTGTTCTGGCCGCTGACGGCAGCGCTGCATGCGCGGCTGAGCTGGCAGGACGTCTATCTCGTCTTCGCAGTGCTCAACCTTGCCGTCTGCCTGCCGATCCATCTGTGGGTCGCGCGGCTGCCGCGGGAGATTGCAACGAGCGAGGCCAAGGGCGATGCCGCACCGCCGTCCGGTCCGGACGGCGACGGGTTGCGGCCTGCTGCGCGCAGCCTGTTTCCGCTGATGCTCGCCGCCTTGGCCATCGAGGGCCTCGTGCTCGCGGCCATCCTCGTGCACATGGTGCCGCTCGTCACCGCACTCGGCCTCGGCACGTCAGGCCTCGTCGTCTCCACCTTCTTCGGTCCGGCGCAGGTGGCGAGCCGGCTCGTCAACATGTTGTTCGGCGGCCGGCTGGCGCAGCGCCACCTGGCGATCATCGCCGCCGGCCTGCTGCCGCTCGGCCTCGCTCTTCTCCTCTCGACCGCGCCGCAGCTTGCGGGCGTCGGTGCCTTCGCGATCCTGTTCGGTCTCGGCTCCGGCCTTACGAGCATCGTCGGCGGCACCCTGCCGCTCGAACTCTATGGCCGGAACGGCTATGGCGCGAGGCTCGGCTGGGTCTCGGCGGCGCGACAGTTCTCCGCCGCCTTCGCGCCCTTCGCCTTCGCGGTCGCCCTGGAACGCTGGGGTGCAGCGACGGCGCTGTCGACGGCACTTGCCTTCGGGCTCGCGGCCCTCGGCCTCTTCGTCTTGCTGGCCCGTGCGGCGGGAGCCGTGCGCGTCTAACCCGTACCGGCGAAAACCGGCACGCGGACGAGGGCGCGCCCTCCACCGCCGGGCGCTTCGGCAAGGTCCAGCCTGCCGCCATGGGCTTCGACGAGACTGCGGGCGACCGCGAGGCCGAGACCGGCGCCGCCGGTCCGGCGGGCACGCGACGGCTCCATCCGCACGAAGGGTTCGAGCAGCATTTCCCGCTGCCCCGCCGGGATGCCGGGCCCCTCGTCGTCGACCGTCAGCACCAGTACCTGATCGTCGCGCGCGAGCCGGACATGGGCGGCGGCGCCGTATTTGATCGCATTGTCGACCAGGTTGAAGACGACGCGCCTCAGCGCAAGGCGATCGCCGAGCACCTGGGCAGCACGGGCCTCCTCCGTCACATACAGCGTCGCGACCCGGTCCGCATCCGGCCGCTCGCGAACCTCGGCGATGACCAGCCCCGCCAGATCGAGCAGTTCCTCGTCCAGCGCGCCGACGCCGGCGCGGCCGGCGAGCAGCGAGTCGTCGAGCAGCGTGATCATCGCCTCAATGTCGCCCGCCGCCCGGCCGCGCTGCTCCTCGTCGGGAATGTGCTCGATCCGGAGGCGCAGGCGTGTCGCGAAGGTGCGGACATCGTGCTGGATGCCGCCGATCAGGGCGAGCCGCGCCCGCATCATCGAATGCAGCCTTCCCTGCAGCCGGTCGAAGGCGCCGACCAGCGTCTTCATCTCCTCTGCGCCGTAGCGCATGTCGGGAAGTGCTACCGGATCGCCCGCCGGATCCATCCGGTCGACGGCGGCGGCGAGCCGGCCGAGCGGCCGGATCTGGCTGTGCAGCAGCAGGACGGCGACGAGCGCGAAGACGGTGCCGATGACGCCTGCGCCAAATCCCGCGGGGAGGCCGAACCAGGTGACGACATAGGGCGCCCTCGCCTCGATCTGCAGAACCTCCGCGTCGTTCAGCCGGATGCGGAAGACGACGGGACTGACCGAACCGGCAAAGGGCCGCGGCAGCCAGCGGTCGCCGCCCTCGACGCGGCCCGCCGTGACCGAGAGCAGCGCGGCGCCCAGCGCCTCCCGGTACGGCTCGAAGCGGCTCTGCTCCAGAATGCTGTTGCCGCTGCCCGTCTCGGGCACGGGCATGTCCGTTTCGACCGAGACCGCGACGAGCGGCGACCGGACGATAGCCAGCACCTTCTGCCGGTCGGCCGGCCCGGCTTCGGCAAGCAGGCCGGCCATCGCGACGAGCTGCTGCGGAGCAGGAAGCGAAATCCCCTCGTCCAGCCCCTTCGACAGATAATAGACGGAGACGATCGTCACCCAGGTCGTCAGCATCGCCGTCGCCGCGATGGCGGCGAGGCGCGCGGAAAGGCCGGCTCGGACCATCAGGGCACCTGCCGGACAGGCACGGTGAGCAGATAGCCGTTGTTGCGGACCGTCGTGATCAGGGTGGCCTCGGACGAGACGGACTGCAGCTTGCGGCGCAGCCGCGATACCTGCAGATCGACCGTGCGGTCGAAGGGATTGGCGAGGCGGCCGTGCGTCCAGTCGAGGATCTGGTCGCGCGACAGCACCCGGCGCGGCCGCGCGACGAAACAGGCGAGCAGGTCGAACTCGCCGCTGGTCAGTGCGACCGGGACGCCGGTCTCGTCCGTGACGGTGCGGGAATCGAGATCGATCACGAAGCGGTCAAAGGCGAAGCGGCGCGACGGCGCGTCCTTGCGCTGCGTTCCGGCGCGGCGCAGCAGCGCGCGGATGCGGGCAAGCAGCTCGCGGGGGGCAAAGGGCTTCACCAGATAGTCGTCGGCGCCGATCTCCAGCCCGACGACCCGGTCCGTCTCGTCGCCCTTCGCCGTCAGCATGAGGATCGGCAGATCGTCCTCGCCGCGCAGCCGGCGGCAGATCGACAGGCCGTCCTCTCCCGGAAGCATCAGGTCGAGGACGAGAAGGTCGACCGGCGTGCGGGCGCGCACGGCGTCCATCTGGGCCGCATCCTCGGCAAGCTCCACGTCATAGCCCTCCCGGCGCAGCATGTCGCCGATCAGCCTGCGGATTTCGCCGTCGTCGTCGACGACGAGAATGGTCTGGTCACTGGTGCTCATGGGCGAAAGGATGCGGGGGCGGCGAAGCGGAATCAAGAGCCCGGCGGACCCCGTTACAAATTGCTACAAACCGGCGCGGCGGCGATACACAACGACTGCGCCGAGCCACATGGCGCATACATGCCGTCCCTATCCTTCGACCATCCCGAACGGCGCCGGCCACGGTGCCGGAACGGGAGAACGAGCGAAAGGAGAATGCCATGAACGTGACGAAGGCGATCCCGACAGGGCT
Organism: Rhizobium alarense; assembly: GCF_021555155.1. Classification (GTDB taxonomy): domain Bacteria; phylum Pseudomonadota; class Alphaproteobacteria; order Rhizobiales; family Rhizobiaceae; genus Rhizobium_D; species Rhizobium_D alarense. The sequence continues at coordinate 38,864 of NZ_JAKGBU010000045.1, read as the reverse complement.
GCTTGCCGGTCTCTTCGCAGTGGTGGCCGTCGGCGAGGCCGCCGCCTGGACCCGCAGCCGGTCGGTGACCGGCTGGCACGGAACGGCCTCGGTCAACGCCCATGGAAACTGCGCCGGAGGAACCTGCTCGCGCAGCGTCAGCCGCACGGGTCCCTACGGATATTCCGCCAGCCGGAGCGGTTCGGTGAGCTGCGACGGTCCGTCCCAGACCTGCAGCGGCTCGCGCACCACGACAGGCGCGCACGGCGGCACGGTTCATCGCGAAGGCAGCGTCAGCTGGTAACGGCTTCGCGATGACCGGCAGCGGGTTCTCTCCGCCCCCCGCGCAGCCCGCTGCCGGTTTCCCCTTCTTCCAACAGTCCCACGACCGCGCGGACCCGCAGCGGCCGCCCTACATTCCGAGGAGAACACGATGAAGATACGTGCAGCGATGCTCGCCCTGCTGCCTGCGCTGCTGGCCTCCGGAGCGGCAGAGGCCGCGACCAGTTCCATCACCGTCATGGATGTCAATCTCAGGGCCGGCCCCGGAACGGGCTATCCGGTCGTCCGCGTCATCGCGGCGGGAAGCCGGGTCGTCACTTTCGGCTGCCTCGCGGACTACTCCTGGTGCGACGTCGGCGTCGCGGGCGTCCGCGGATGGGTGGCTTCCCGCTATATCACGATTGCGAGCGGCGGCACGACGGTCGTGGTCACGCAGGCGACCGCGGTGCGGATCGGCGTACCGGTCGTCGCCTACGGCTCGGCCTACTGGCACGCCCATTATGTCGGATACCCCTGGTATGCCCGCGGCCACGCCTATTACGCCCGGCCGGTCGCCGGGCCGGCGGTGCGGCGGCCGGCGCGCTGCCTCGACGGCTGCTCGGCGTCGCGCACCACGACCGGCCCGCGCGGCAGGACCTATTCCCGCAGTTTCACCTTCGATCCGTGAGGCCTGCTGGCCCCCCAACGCTTCGTCAACCAAAGAGGAGATCCCAGATGAAGAACCGCATGCCCGCCGGCGCCCGTCCGTTCGCCGCCACGCTTCTTGCCCTGTCGCTGATCGGCGGCGCATCGTCCGCCTTCGCCCAGGCGCAGCAGGCGACACCCGAGATGAAGGCAAAGGCCAAGGAAGTCGCCCGCGCCTGCCGCACCGACATCCGCCAGTTCTGCAAGGGCATCGAACCCGGCGGCGGGCGGATCGCCATCTGCCTGCAGGAACACGCCGCTTCGGTTTCGCCGACCTGCCAGCAGACGCTCGCGGGAGCACTCGGCCAGTGACGACCCCTCCCCTGCCGCACCGGACAAACGGCGCAGTCGCCCCGACGAAGGCTGCCGCGAAACCGGAGCGGCAGGCCGACAGCGGGGCCGGCACGGCCGCCCCCGCTGTCAGGGCGCGCGCGGACCAGCCCGCCTCCGACCCTCCGGCGGGTTCAACCCGCCGCCCGCGGCCGCAGCGGCGGCGCGGGATACGCACCACGCTCGCCGGCGCCCTCCTTGCCGCAATGCTCGCCGGCGCACTCGGTCTTCGCTACGGCGTTCCGCATGCCGCCGAGGGCATCGTGCTTGCGGAAGCGCCGCTCGTCTTCGACATCAGCGGCCCCGGGACATTGACCGCCATCGAGAGCAGCACGGCCGGCGCCCGCATCCAGGGCATGATAACCGCGCTCCATGCCGACCGGAGCGACAGGGTCCGCAAGGGCGATCCGCTCGCCGACATCGCCGCGGACGACCTGAAGAGCAATCTCGCCGCCGCGACGGCCTCGCGCGACGCCGCGCGCCGCGCGGTCGACCTCGCCGAAGCCGATCGCGAGCGGGCCGAGGCCGGCCTGCGCAATGCCCGCCTCTCGCATGACCGGCAGCGCGATCTTTTGCGCCAGGGCACGACCTCGCAGGCCTCCTACGACACCGCGCTCGCCACGCTGCAGCAGGCGGAAGCGGACGTGGCACGCACCGAGGCCGCGGTTTCGCAGGCGCGCGCGCAGGCAATCTCCGCCGAGGCAACCGTGGCGCTCAACCGCACGCGGCTCGAGGATGCAGTCGTGCGCGCGCCCTTCGACGGCATCGTCGTGTCGCGCGATCGCAATCTCGGCGACGTGGTGACGCCCGGCACCTCGCTGTTTTCGATCGTCGACCCGGCTTCGCTCGTGCTGACCGCGCGTTTCGACGAGAGCACGATGGCCGAGATCCGCCCCGGCCAGCAGGCCTCGCTCTCCTTCGCATCGGCGCCCGACCGCCGCGTGGCGGCGCATGTCCACCGGCTGGGCCGCACGGTGGACGAGGAAACCCGCGAATTCACCGTCGACGTCAAGCCGGACCGCCTGCCGGACACCTGGGCGATCGGCCAGCGCGGCACGGCAAGGGTCGCGGTCGGCGCGGCGGCGAGGACGCTTTCGATCCCCACCGACGCCATCGTGCACGACGACGGCCGCCCGGGCCTCTGGTTCGTCGTGAACGGCCGCGCATGGTGGCGGCCGGTAACGTTCGGCCGGATCGGCGACGGCCGGGCGGAGATCCGCAGCGGCGGCGCACCGGGCGATACCGTGCTGCTCAAGCCTGCCGGCGCCTATCGCGGCATGCGGGTGGACCGCGCGGAGACGGCCCGATGAACCTCGCGATCAAGGACATCCGCTTCAACCTCGCGCGCTTCGTGATGACGGTTGCCGGCGTCGGCTTCCTCGTCACCGCCTCCATCGGCATGGTCGGCCTCTACCGCGGCATCGTCGCGGATGCGCTTCTCGTCATCGACGAGATCGGCGCCGATCTCTGGGTGGTGCAGGGCGGCCGGTCCGGACCCTTCGCCGAAAGCTCGGCCCTTGCGGCACGCATGGACCGCCGGGTCGAGGGCGTCGACGGCGTCGCGACGGTCCGCCGCTTCGTGCAGTTCAGCCAGCAGTTCGACGTCGCGGGCCACGCGCTGCGCGCCGCCGTGACGGGGCTCGACTATCCGACCGACACGGGCGCCTGGCTCGATCTCGTCGCCGGCCGTTCGCTCGCGACGGGACACTACGAGGCCGTGGCGGACGAGAGCGTCGGGCTTTCGCTCGGCGACCGCGTGAAACTCGGCCGCGACAGCTATGCGATCGTCGGCCTGACGCGCGGCATGGTCGACGCGACCGGCGACGGGCTGCTCTTCGTGACGGTCGCCGACGCCTCGGCGATCGCCACGACCCGCACCAGCGAGGAGGTGCTGCTCGCCCGCGCCGCGAACGGCCACGCCGCCTCCGACGACGGGCGGCAGAGCTCCGTCTCGCAGGACAGCAAGATCGCCGCCATTCTCGTGACGCTCAACCCGGCAGCCGACGAGAACGCCGTCAGGCGCGCCGTGCTCGGATGGGGCGACGCCAACGTGCTCAGCCGTGCCGACCAGCGCGACCTGCTGCTCAACCAGCGGCTCTGGCGGCTGCGCGTGCAGATCCTCGCCTTCACCGCCGTGCTGCTCGTCGTCATGACATTGGTGATCTCGATGATCATCTACACGCTGACGATCGAGAAGCTGCACCAGATCGCCATGCTGAAGCTGATCGGCGCGCGCAATTCCGTCATCGTCTCGATGATCGCGCAGCAATCCTTCCTGATCGGCGGCGGCGGCTTCCTGTTCGGCTGGGGCGCGGCGAAGCTCATCTTCCCCTATTTCCCGCGGCGCGTCGTCATCGACCCCGCCGACCTCGCCGGCCTGCTCGCGGCGATCGCCGTCATCTGCGGGGTCGCCAGCCTGCTCGGCATCTCGCGCGCCCTCAAGGTCCGGGCGCAGGAGGTTCTGTCATGAGGGCTGCGCCCATCCTCAGCATCGAGAACGCCACCCGCCACTATCCGAGCGGCGACGGCATCGTGCGCGCCCTTGACGGCGTGTCGCTGGAGATCTTCCCCGGCGAAGTCGTCGGCATCCTGGGGCCGAGCGGCTCGGGCAAGAGCACGATGCTGATGATCGCGGGGCTCCTGGAGCCGCCGACGGACGGCGAGGTGCGGATCAACGGCGAGCGCGTCTCCCATGCCGGTGCCGAGCTCGAAAGCCTGCGCGATTTCCGGCGCAACCATATCGGCTTCGTTTTCCAGAAGGCCAATCTCATCCCCTTTCTCACCGCAGTGGAGAACGTGGCGCTGGCGCTGGAGATCGACGACGTGCCGCCGCGCGTCGCCCGGACCCAGGCGACCATGCTGCTCGACGAGCTCGACCTCGGCCACCGCATCGACAACCATCCGGCGCGGCTTTCCGGCGGCGAGCAGCAGCGCGTCGCGATCGCCCGGGCGATCGCCAACGAGCCGGCGCTCATCCTCGCCGACGAGCCGACTGCGGCGCTCGACGGCGTGCGCGGCCGGCAGGTGATCGCGCTCTTCCGCCAGATCGCCGACCAGCGCGGTGCCGGCATCGCCATCGTCACCCACGACCACCGCGCGCTCGACCTCTTCGACCGCACCGTGGAAATGGCCGACGGGCGCCTGCAGCAGCCGGCAGGCCTGGCCTGACGGTCGCCGGTCCGCAACACGATGCCAGGGCCGTCAGTAACCGGCCTTCGGCACCGCCCGTTCGCCGCGCAGATGTGCCGCTGCGGCCTGCGCCTCGTCGTGCCGCAGCCGGCGGCTGGCGATGAAGCGGACGAGCCACGGGATGTGCTCGACGCGGTGGCCGGTCGCGAAGGCCAGCACATAGGCCTTGGCGCATTTCTCGAGAAGCTCCGCATTGAGCGCCAGGCGCTCGAGCGTCATGCCGAAGCACCAGATGCGGTTGTTGAACAGGACGGCGTTGGACCCGTCCGCAACGAGCGCCCGCAGCGCCGCGTCGTCGGCCACCGGCGCCGAGCGGCGCACCTCCAGGCCGAGATGCCGGATCTGCTCGTCGAAGACACCGGGCATCGAATGGCCGAGCTGTGCGAGCGCCGAAGCCCAGGGCTGGCGGCCGATGAGGATCGCGCCGACATCCGGCCGGACCGCCATGATGCGGCGCCGGAGGTCCGGATCGGTGCCGGCGAGATCCAGGCGGACGGCATCCTGCGGCGGCGCCGTGCCTGCGGCGAGCGTCAGGACGCGCAGCACGCCCTCCTCCGGAACCCGCGCGGCGAGCGTATCACCGGGCAGCATGAGGCCTTTTCCCGCAAGCCGCGCGGCAGTGCGGCGAAGCCGCGTTTCGTCGTCTTCTCCGATCGCCATGCCCACCCTCGTCAGACGAGCCGGAAGACGGCCTCGAAGCGGCCGAGTGCGTCGTCGATCACCTCGTCCGTATCGGCCATGCTCGTATAGATGCGGCTTCCGGCGAGCGTCAGCACGCCGTGTGCGAGATAGGCAGCGCCCATCTCCTCCATCGCATGCTTGCGGGCAGACGCCTCGCGCATCAGCTTGATCGGGTTGCGCATGCTCATGAGCAGCACGGCCGAGGTCTGCAGGTGCACGATCGAACCGAAATTATAGGCGACGAAGGGCAGGCCGAGCCGGTCGATGATTTCGTTCAGGCCCCTGCAGAGCCGGTCGCCGGCCCGCCCGGCGAGGACCGGGGCATCGGTGCGGGCCATCTCGGAGAGCGCGTGGTAGCCGGCGGCGCAGGAGAGCGGGTTCGCCGACAGCGTGCCGCCGACGAAGGCGCGGCGGCTGCTCGTGCCGATGCCGCCCGCCAGAAGCATCATCACCTCCTTCGACCCGCCGATGCCGCCGGCCATCAGGTAGCCGCCCGTCAGGCACTTGCCGAAGACGGTGAGGTCCGGCCGGACGCCGAAATAGCCCTGTGCGCCGCCCATGCCGACGCGGAACCCGGTGACGACCTCGTCGAAGACGAGGAGGGCGCCGAACTCGTCACAGAGCGCCCGCACGCCGGCATTGTAGTCGCGCGTCACCGGCCGCGTGCCACTCTCCGGCCCCAGCGGCTCGACGACGACCGCCGCCGTGCCGCCGCGCAGCCGGTTGATCTGGAGCTTGCGGCGCAGTGCCGCGAGGTCGTTCGGAAAGACCTCCTGCGTAGACGCGGTCGAGCCGCGCGGGATGCCGACCGCCTCGCGCCGGCCGGTGCCGGGCACGCGCATGCCGTAGACCACCTGGTCGCTCCAGCCGTGATAGGCGCCGCCGACCTTGATGACGCGCCTGCGGCCCGTATAGGCGCGGGCAAGCCGGATCGCACCCATCACCGCCTCGGTGCCCGAGCCCAGCATGCGGAACATCTCGACATTGGGCATGTGCGAGCGGATGAGCTCGGCGAGCTTCAGTTCGTATTCGTGGAAGAGGCCGGTGACCGGGCCGCATTCGTCGAGCAGCGCATGGACCTTCTCGCGCACCGGCGGATAGTTGGAACCAAGCAGCGTCGGGCCGCCCGCCTGCAGGAAATCGATGTAGCGGTTGCCGTCGGCGTCCCACAGATAGGCACCCTCGCAGCGCGTCGCGGCGAGCGGAAACGGATAGTTGAAGGCGAGATTGTGCTGCACGCCGCCGGGAATGACCTCCGCCGTGCGTGCCGCGAGCGCCTTCGAGGTCCTGCACTTCTTCTCGAAATAGTCGAGCACCGTCGGCAGGGCGTCCTTGCGGATGCCGCGAACGGGGAGCTTCAAAAGGGCGTTCAGCCGGTCCATCACCGCGGCATTGTCCGGCCAGGCGCTGATGGCATAGGACGCCGCGGCGGGCGCGGTGCTTGTGGTCATGTCCATGGTTCCTCCGTCAGGATTTCATCCAGGCAGGCGAGCACGATGCGGCGAACCTCGCCGCCGACGCGCGAGCGGGCCTGCATCAGGTTCTTGATATGGCAGGCGGCTGCAGCTTCGACGGCGGCGATCATCGCCGCCGCCGCATCGAGCGTCGGGGCGCTGCAGATGACGCCGTGGCTTGCCAGCAGATAGGCGTAGACGTCCGGCCGAAGACGCTTCGCCAGCGCGCGCGCCAGCATCGCCGTGCCCGACGGCCGGTAAGGCACCAGGCCGACATGGTCGCCGAGCCGCTCCCGGTCGGCGCCGGGCGGCCAGGTGAGCGCCTCGTGCAGGAGCGCCACGGCACTTGCGACCGGCTGATGGGTGTGCACCGACGCAGCGCGTGACGGAAAGGCCCGCAACATCCGCGCATGCAGCCCCGTTTCGATCGAGGCCGGCTTCGTGCCCTCGAGCTGTTCGAGCGTGTCGAGCCGGACGACTGCGACGTCGGCTGCCGTCACGGTGTCGTATTCGGTCGCCGACGGCGTGACCGCGAAGCGGTTTTCGTCGAGCCTCAGAGCGACATTGCCGCCGGTGCCGGCGAGATAGCCCCTGCCGGCAAGAGACCGGCAGGCGTCGGCGACCTGCCCGCGTTCGTCGAGGAAACTAGCCACGGCCCGCCCCCTCCCCGCCGTTCAGGCGCCGGTAGACGGGAGTGAGCCGCCGGTGCAGGTCGCGGAACAGGCCGAAACGATCGTCGTAGAGCCGGCGCAGGCGTGGATCCGGCTCATAGGTGCGGCCGATCCCGGCCCAGGCCGATGCCGCGGCAAAGGACGTCAGGCCGAGGCCGACCGCGGCGATCATCGCGGCACCGAGCGCATTGGCCTTCAGCGGTTCGCGCGGCTGGCGGATCGGCATGTCAAGCACGTCGGCGTATATCTGGCACCAGGCGGCCGACAATCCGCCACCGCCGATGATGGTGAGATGCGGCGGCCGACGGCCGAGGAAGCGTTCGACCGGCTTCATCATCCAGCGCGTGTTGAGCGCGGTGCCCTCGAAGACGGCGCGCACCAGCGTCTCCCGGCTGTGCTCGATGCTGAGGTTGAAGAGCCCGGCCCTGAGCGACCGGTCGTCCACGGGACAGCGCTCGCCGAACAGCCACGGCAGGTAGACGAGACCGTCACTGCCGGGCGACGTGCGCGCGGCAATGGCGTCGAGCACCGCGTAGATGTCCGGCGACGGCTCGCTGTCGACCAGCCCGTCGTCGTGGAAGATGATGCGGTCCTTGAGAAAGGCGATGCTGTTGGCGCCGCTCGTCTGCAGGGCCATCATCAGATATTTCGACGGCAGGGCGCAGGGGACGGAGGCGATCTGGTCGACAACGCTCGTCTTCTTGAAGGGTACGTGCGCCGCGACCCACGAGGACGAGCCGACATAGAGATGGGCGTCGTAGTCCGCGACGGTTCCCGCCCCGACAGCGGCGGCCGAATTGTCGATGGCGCCGGCGATCACCCGGGTTTCCGGCAAAAGGCCGAGGTCCTCCGCAACCGCCGGCAGCAGCGGGCCGACGACGTCGGTGCAGCGCACGAGATCGGGGAACTTCTCCCGGTCGATGCCGCTCAGGCGCAGCAGGCCCGCGTCGTAGCGGATGGCGTTCACGTCGCGGTTGTCCGTCACCCAGGAGGTGAGGATCGAATCCTGCGTCGCGACGAAGCGGCCGGTGAGCCGCAGCACGAGATAGTCGAGCACGTTGAGGAACTTGTGGGTCTTCTCGTAGACCGCCGGCCGATGGTCGCGGATGAAGAGCATGTGACCGAACGGATCCTTGCCGGACAGCGCCGGCGCCCCGCCGCAGAGCCGGAGCCATCGCTGCAGCTTGAGCGCATCGTAGCCGGCGACCTTCAGAAGACCGCGCATCCGCCGGCGGACGGACGGCGCGCCGCGCATGTCCATCCAGATGACGCCGTTCATCAGGGCGCGCCCGTCGCGGTCGACGGCCACCGTTCCCTCGCCCTGGGTCGAGGCGCAGACCGCGACGACGCGGGCGCGCGGAATGTCGGCGTCGCGGAGCGCCTGCCGGCCTGCCTCGACGAAGGCGCGCCACCAGTCGTCCGGCCGCTGCTCGGCGCCGGCGCCCTCCACGAGGACAAGCGACACCGGCCGGAAGGCCCAGCCGGCAACCCGGCCGGTCGCGGTGACGACCGCGACCTTGCAGCCGCTCGTGCCGAGATCGACGGCAAGGATGGCGGGCTCCGCAAGGGGGGAAACGGGGACTGCCAAGCGGACGGGCTCCTGTTGCAACCTTCTCGCCGCACGCTACCGCGACCGGCCGGCGGGGCTAAGGGGCGAGCAGACCGAAAAGGGGTCTATTCCGGCCAGATCGCATGCATGTCGCGGCGCAGGCTGCCGGGCGTGCTGCCCGTCCAGCGGCGGAAGGCACGCCGGAAATTGTGCGGGTCGGTGAAGCCGACGGCAAAGGCGATCTGCTCGATCGAAAGCTGCGGATTGCCGAGCAGTTCCAGCGCCCGCGTCTTGCGCTGGCCGTCGAGCAGCGACTGGAAGGAGACGCCGTAATCCGACAGGCGGCGGCGCAGCGTCCTTTCACTCATGCAGAGTTCGCGCGCGATGGCGGCGATCTGTGGATGACCGCGCAGGTTCTGGCGCAGGATGCGCTCGACCGAGGAGATCACCTCCGCCGCCTGGCGGTTCCTGGCGCGGTGATGGTCGAGGAATTCGAGGATCTGCCGGTGGCTGAGCAGATCGGCGGTGTTGAGCGGCCGGGACGACCACGCCTGGTCATAGATGAAGGCACTTGCGGGCTGACCGAAAGACACCTCGCAGCCGAAAATGCGCCGGTAGGTCGCAACATAGGCCGGCGCCGGATAGGCGAGGTCGACGCGGCGCGGCCGGAAACTGTCGCCGACGAGGTCGCGCGCCACCTGCATGAAACTCGCGAAGGCTTCCTCGACAAGGAAGGCGTGGATCTCCGGGTCGGGAAAGCGGCTGCTCGCGACGATCACCACCTCGCCCGCTTCGCTCCGCATGTCGAATTCGAGCATGCTGCCGGTGTCCTTCTGCAGCGTGAGACCGAGCGCGATCGCGTCGCCGACAGTGGGGCAGGTGATCATCGCATAACCGACGAGGCCGATCGACGTGATGCGCTCGCGGATGCCTGTCTCGAGGCCAAGCGCGTGGCCCCTCGCCATGTCGAGCGCGCGGCGGATGAGCTCCCGTCCCTGCCGGAACGAGACACGGCAGGAGGGATCCGTCAGGTCGTCCAGCGACAGGCCGAGGCCACGCGTCAGGCGCCCCGGCTCGAAACCGAGATCGGCGAGCGTCGAGGTCAGGCAGCGCAGCAGGAAGACCGGAATGTTGGCGGTGAGATAGGTCGTCTCGTGTGAAGTCATGGAACGGGCCTGCTGACGAAGCGTGACGCCGCCGACGGCGCTCACGATACATAGCAGAACACCGGCGCCGGCACAGGCCGCAATTGCGATCACCGCCGCCGCACCGGACGTCTCTTTGGCCGAATCGGATACCATTCTGGCCCGCCATCCCCTTGCCCGGCCTTTCGCCGCACCTATCGTGAGACCCGGGCAGCCGTTCCGGCAGCCCGTTCCGCGCAACCGAACCCGGCGGCACAAGCGCCGGCCCGCCACAGGACGATTGCCGATGCCGCTCTGGATTCTGGGATTGAGCTCCGCTTTCGCGGTGGCACTGAGCGGCACGATGGTGATGCCGATCGTCGTCCTGGCGATGAGCCGCATTCCCGGCTTCGACGAGGCGACGGCAACGATCGTCGCAAGCGCCGAACTCGCCGGCATCGCGCTCTACGGCATCTTCCTGCCGCGACTGGCGAACCGCCTGCCGCGCACCGTCGCCGTCGCCGGCATCCTCGCCGTGCTGGCGGGTCAGGCGTCGAGCTACGCGCTGACGACGCCGCTGCTTCTGGCCCTGGCCCGCCTCGTCGCTGGCCTTGGCGAAGGCGCGGTCTTCAGCCTGATCGCGGTGCGGGTCGCCTCGAGGCCCAATGCCGAGCGGCTGTGGGGCGCGCTGAACCTGATCGGCGGCACGACCATGGGCCTGCTGCTGCTCATCATCTCCGTCGTGCCGGCCGCGCCGACGCAGCAGCCGGTCTTCGGGTTGCTGACGGGCTTCGTCCTGCTCATGCTGCCGTTCTTCCTGCTGATGGGAGGCCGTCCGCCGATCCCCGCAGGCGGCGGCAAGCCTATCGCACTCGGCCGCGGCGCGATCCTGCGGACGATGATCGTCGTCTTCCTCGTCTATGCCGTCCAGGCGGGACAATGGGCGATCTGCGGCTATGTCGGCGAACGCGCGGGGCTATCGACCGGCACGGTGGGTCTCTTCCTCGCGCTGTCGTCCGTCGCCGGCTTCCTCGGCGCCGTCGTGCCGGCAGTCACGCGCAGGCGGAACCTCCGGCTGCCGCTCGTGCTCGCCGGGCTGCTCGTCATGGCCGTCTCGCTTTACCTGTTCTTCAACGTGCCGGGCGGCGGCGTCTTTCTCGTCGCCCAGATCACGCTCAATATCGGCTTCTACATGGCGACGCCCTTCGTGACCGGGCTTCTGACGGAGACCGATCCGGACGGTGCCCTGCTGTCGCGCATCCTCGTCGTCGCGCTCTTCGGCGCCGCGGTCGGGACTGCGGCCGCCGGCCCGATCCTGACCGCCGTCGGCCCGTCCGGTTTCGGCTGGATCTACATGCTGCCGCTCGGCCTGTCGGCCTTGCTCGCCGCGCTCGTCTTCGGACGGCTGCATGTGGACATGGTCGCAGCCGCCGCCGAACCGGCGAAATAGCACCCGTCCCGGCGGGCACGGCGCATTCGGGACAGCAGCGGCCCGCCGCCGCCCGCGACCGCCCGGTTTCCGGCCGCGCCCGTGGGTCGTGGAGCAGGATGATTATGTCGTAGACAGGCTTTGGTCCCGGCGCGGCAGGCACTAATATCCCGCTCCATATTGAAACCAGGGTCGCAGGCAATGGCAGAGTTTCCGCAAAGGGCGAAGGTCGTCATCATCGGTTTGGGTGGCATCGTGGGCGCGTCGATCGCGCATCATCTCATCGAGCGCGGCTGGGACGACATCGTCGGCATCGACAAGTCGGGCATCCCGACCGACATCGGCTCGACGGCGCATGCCTCGGACTTCTGCTACACGACGAGCCACGACTATCTCTCTGTCTGGACGACGCAGTATTCCATCGATTTCTACGAGAAGATGGGCCACTACGCCCGCATCGGCGGCCTCGAAGTCGCCCGCAGCGGTGACGAGACCTGGATGGAGGAGATCAAGCGCAAGCTCTCCTCCGCCAAGGCTTTTGGCACGCGCGCGCACTATGTCTCGCCATCGCAAATCAAGGAAATGTTCCCGCTGATCGAGGAAGACCAGGTGATGGGCGGCCTGTTCGATCCCGACGCCGGCCTCGTCGTCCCGCGCTCGCAGACGGTTGCCGGCAAGCTGGTCGACGCGGCCGAAAAATCCGGCAAGCTCCAGGTCTTCGGCAACACCCCGGCCCAGTCGCTGATCGTCGAGGGCGGCCGCATCAAGGGCGTCGTCACGCATCGCGGCACTATTCATGCCGACCACGTCATCGTCTGTGCCGGCATCTGGGGGCGCCTGATCGCCGAAATGGTCGGCGAGGATCTTCCCGTCATGCCGGTCGACCATCCGCTGACCTTCTTCGGCCCGTACAACGAGTTCGAGGGCACCGGCAAGGAGATCGGCTTCCCGCTTTTGCGCGACCAGGGCAACTCCGCCTATATGCGCGACACCGGCGACCCGAAGACCACCGAAGGCGGCCAGATCGAGTGGGGTTACTACGAGCAGACCAATCCGCGCCTCTGCCACCCGCGCGACATTCTCGAAAAGCACGAGGCGCGGCTGTCGCCGTCGCAGCGCGACCTCGACATGGAGCAGATCCTCGAGCCGCTCGAAAAGGCCATGGAACTGACGCCGATCCTCGGCGAGCTCGGCTATAACGAGGGCCATTCCTTCAACGGCCTGCTGCAGGTGTCGGCCGCCGGCGGCCCGTCCTGCGGCGAGAGCCAGAAGGTGCGCGGCCTCTGGTACTGCGTCGCCATCTGGGTGAAGGACGGCCCCGGCTATGGCAAGCTCATCGCCGACTGGATGACCGACGGGCGCACCGAAATCGACCACAACTCGATCGACTACGCCCGCTTCTACCCGCACCAGCTCGAGGAAAAGTTCATCGAGGGCCGCACCTTCGAGGCGGCACAGAAGATCTACTTCCCGGCCGTTCATACCCGCGAGCCCTATGCCACCGGCCGCAACATCAAGCGTTCGCCCTTCTACGAGCGCGAGGTCGAGCTTGGCGGCTATTTCATGGAGCTCGGCGGCTGGGAGCGCGCGCACGGCTATGCGGCCAACGAACACCTTTTGGAAAAATACGGCAACCGCGTGCCGGTGCGCGAGAACGAGTGGGACAGCCGCCACTTCTGGCGCGTCTCCAACGCCGAGCATCTGGCGATGAGCGAGGATTGCGGCATCGTCAACCTGTCGCACTTCCATATGGTGGATATCGAAGGGCCGGACCATGTCGAGCTGCTCGAATGGCTCTGCGCTGCCAAGATCGGTGGGGACGGCAATATCGGCAAGGGCATCTACACCCACTTCCTCGACGACGAGGGCATGGTGCGCGCCGACTTCACGGTCTTCCGCATGGCCGACCGCTGCCGTCTGGTGAACGGTGCCGATGCCGGCCCGCGCGACTTCCACTACATGCGCCGCGTGGCCCAGGACCGCGGTCTTGACGTCACCATCACCGACGTCTCGGAACAGTTCATCACGATCGGCATCTGGGGTCCGAACGCCCGCGAGACGCTGAAGAAGGTCGTGGCGGATCCGGCCGGCCTCGACATCGAGAACTTCCCCTTTGCCGCAATCAAGCAGATCGGGATCGCCGGCAAGCCGGTCACCGCCTTCCGCATCTCCTATGTCGGCGAGCAGGGCTGGGAACTGCACATGAAATACGAGGACGGGCTTGCCGTCTGGGACGCGCTGCGCGCCACCGGCGTCATGGCCTTCGGCGTCGAGACCTATGCCAATTCGCGCCGCATGGAAAAGAGCCTGCGCCTGCAGAACGCGGACCTGCTCACCCAGTACAACCTCATCGAAGCCGACCTTGCCCGTCCGAAGGTCAAGGAAGCCGACTTCCGCGGCAAGGCGAAGCATCTGGAATACAAGGCGCGCGAGCACCAGCCCGCCATGCTCTGCACGCTGGTGATGACGGAAAACACCGACAAGACCGGCGTGAAGCGCTATCCGGTCGGCAACCTGCCGGTCATGGACCCGGAAACCGGCGAGGTGCTGATCGACGAGCTCGGCCGCCGCTCCTACACGACCTCGATCGCCTTCGGCCCGACGATCGGCAAGAACATCGCGCTCGCCTACCTGCCATGGGTCTATTGCCAGGAAGGCCGCAAGCTGAACGTCGAATATTTCGCCGAGACCTATCCGGTCGAGGTGGTCGGCATCGGCTACAAGCCGCTCTACGACCCGGAAAACGTGAAGCCCCGCAGCTGAGGACCCGCGCGCGTCCGGCCGGCATCGGGGGGCCCGGCCGGCCGAAGCGCGTGCCGCAGTCCCTCCTCAGTCCGCGTCGATGCTGATGCGGACGTCATTCGGGAAGGTCGAGCCCCTGCCGGTCTCCAGCATCGCTTTCAGGCTCATCAGGAAGGTGGCCCATTTGGTGCTGCAGTGGTGCATGAACTCCACCGGCTCGCGCCAGCCCTGGTGCTTGAAGAGAATGGTCGTGCCCTTCTCGTAGGGCCTGAGATCCCAGATGACGCGGGTGCCGATCCAGTCGCCCGGCCCCTTCACCACTTCCCAGACGACGCGCTTGCCCGGATCGAGTTCGAGCACCTTCATGTCGAAGAAGCCCCGGTCACCGAACTGGAAATGGATGACGCTGCCGATGCCGGTCTCCCCCGTCGTGTCGTTCGTCCACCACGCGGCGAGACCGTCGAGCGTGGCGAGGGCATTGTAGACGTCACGCGGCGGGGCGTCGATGCCGACGCGGTGCAGGATGTCCACCATGATTGTACTCCTTCTCGGGTTGGCGCCGGTGTCGGATTGTCTGCCGAGCGGCGCGGTCGGGTCCGTGTCTTTTGCGCCCGACGGACTTCCGGGCATAGGCAGGACGCAAGGCTCCTGCCGGAGGGCGCGGACGCCGCTCCGGAGATTGCATTGCACTCGTTTGTCGACGTGGATTGCGGCGACCGGTACGACGGCGCCGCCGGGCCGTGTCATCCGGGCATGCGCTCGAATTTCTGAAGGGAAGGGTCGAGCGTATCCCAGGCATGGCCGCGCACGGTGTAGGTGACCGCCTGCGGATCGAACTGGGCCGGATCGTCGAGGCTCGCGGCATGGACCGCGATCAGCTCCGGCATCGCGACGAAGGTCAGGTAGACCGGCGTGCCGCAGGTCGGGCAGAAGGCGTGGAGCTTTTCGTCGCCACTGTCGCCGGCGATCCGCCACTCCCTCGCCTCACCCGAAATCGCCACGTCCGTCCGCCGGGGAAAAACCAGATAGGACGAATGGCCGGTGCCGCTTCGCTGCTGGCAATGCCGGCATTGGCAATGGCTCTGGAAGATGGGTTCGTCGGTCGTCTCGTAGCGGACGAAGCCGCATGCGCATCCGCCTCTATAGTGTCTCGTCATTGCCTTCTCCATCGAGGTCGATCGTCGTTTCGGGCTGTCCGGCAGCCGTCTCTCAAAACAGACAATAGGGGCAACGGCGCAGGTGTGAGAGTAACAAGCTTGGCGCGAAAATCGGGCGTGGCGCCGGACGTCCGCCGGACCAGTCCGCTGTTCCGGACGCGGCGGCAGCCTGCCGCGGAACGCCTCGACTTGACGCCGCGCCGGAACCGTTTTCCCTCCCCGCAGACAGCAATATGCGGGGCCGGCGCCTTGACGGCGTCAGTCTGCCTTCCAGACGCCGAGAAGCATGCGCCGGAAGCGCTCGGCCGCCGGCGAGAGCGTGGCGGCGCGGCGACGGACGATACCGATGGTCCGCGAGATCTGCGGGTCCCTCAACGGCCGCGCAAGCGGCTGACCGTCGTCACCAAGTCGAACGCCCAGCGCCACGGCATGGTGCTGTGGGACGAGGCCTGCCGCGACGTGCTGAAGGAGTTTCCGGAACTTGATGTCGACTGGAAGCTGGTCGATGCGATGGCGGCGCTGATGGTGACGAAACCCGGCAATTTCGACACCATCCTTGCCAGCAACCTGCACGCCGACATTCTCTCCGACCTCGCCTCGGCGCTGACGGGAAGCCTCGGCAACGGTGCGACCGGCAATGTCGATCCGTCCGGAAAGCATCCGTCGATGTACGAGCCGATCCACGGCTCGGCCTTCGACATCATGGGCAAGGGCATCGCCAACCCGATCGGCGCCTTCTGGACCGCGGCGATGATGCTGGACCGGCTCGGCGAGGCGGCGGCCGCCGAAAAACTCATGGCGGCCATCGAGACAGTCAGCCGGTCGGGACCGCATACGCCGGATCTCGGCGGACAGGCGGACACGAAGGCCGTCACCGAAAACGTTCTGGGTGCGATAGGACGGGGCGCCCAATAGGAGTTGCAGCTTACATTCCCATTGTTTATTGCCTACAATAGCAATCGAATTCAATGGAAGGCGCCCTGTATCAGGAACCGAAGGTGCAGCAGAACGACCTCATGGTGTTGAGAACGTCGTCGCTGAAGGGGGTGATCGAGCGCGAGCTCGAACACCTCATCCTGGCAGGCGAGTTGAAACCCGGCGAGCGCCTCAACGAAATCCAGCTTTCGACACGGTTCGGTACCAGTCGCGGACCGCTGCGCGAGGCGACGCGGAGCCTGCAGGCCAAGGGTCTCGTCGAGAGCATCCGCAACCGCGGCGTCTTCGTGCGCTCGGTTTCGCCGACGGAGGCGCTTGAAATCTACGACGTGCGCGCCGCGATCTTCGGCCTTGCGGGACGCCTGCTCGCCGATCTCGTCACCGACCAGATGCTGGCGCGGCTCAATGCCTTCCTCGACCAGATGGACGAAATCGCCGCGAGCAAGAACTTCGACGACTACTATCCAGTCAATCTCGCCTTCCACGACTATCTCGTCACGGCGACGGGAAACGGGACACTCGTCAAGGAATATAAGGGCTTCGTCAACAAGCTGCATCTCGCCCGCGCCCGCGGCCTGGTTCAGGCCGCGGGCTCTCGGTCTCCAACCGCGAGCACCGCGAGATGGTCGACGCACTCGCCTCCGGCAACCGCGAACGGGCCCAGGAAGCCTTCTTCCGCCATGTCGAGCGCTCGAAGATCCGCTTCCGCTCGACGCTGGGTGCCAGCGAATCCGGAGCCTAACAGGCGCCTGGAAGCTGGCAACGCGGGCTCTGCTGCGAGACTGGATTGCTCGGTGCGCCCGTCGTGGCGCCTGGTGCGGCCTTGCCGCTGCCCTAGCCGAGATGCCCTGCCACCTCGGTCAGCCCGGGAAACCGGGCATTGCAGCCGGACTGCCGCGCGAGATCGAGAAAAGCGACGATGCGGCGCTGAACCTTCTGCGCATGATTCTGGGCGATGTCCGCGAGCTTGTGGTCCAGGAAAGGATTGGCGAACCGCTCCAGCGTCGTGTCGCGATAGCGCCGGGCCGCCTCGCCGCAGCCGAGATGCGCGAAGACCGGCAGGACTTCGTCGTCATAGATCCCGGCCAATTCGCCCGTCACCGCCGCACGCCCCAGGAAATCGCGCACCACGGGATCGCCGGTCATGCCCTCCCGTTTCCAGATATGCACGAGAACCGTATGGCCGAGATTCAGGATATGGAGTTTCAGCCGCTCGATTTCCTTCAGGTCATCGACCAGCCGGACGGCATCGTGGCGGCACGGCTCCACGACGCCGGCCGCCTTCTCGATCGCCCAGAGCGCATAGGGTTCGGCAACCGCGCCGGCCGGTTCGATCGGCTCCGAGACGATACGGTCCACCAGACTGCATGCCCAGGTGACGTCGCCCTCGAGATAGGACACAAGGGCGCGCGATGCGCCGCTTCTCCTCGCCTGCGCCAGGACAGCCGCTTTCAACACCTTGCCGTTGTCGACGACGAGTTCCATCGGCATCACGACAAGCGGGCCGGAACCGGCCGCATGGCGGGCCGCCAACAGGCGATAGAGTTTCGCGGGAAAGCTCATCGCCGGATCGAATTCTTCCTGCGTATCCTCCGGCCGCTCCTGGTAGCCGGCGTCGCCGGTGTTGGAGATCGCCAGTTCCGCCTCTTCAAACGCACGGACCACGTCCGGCCAGTCGGTAGCGGTCGAGAGGCAGCGCTTCACCGATGTCACGCGTTTCGTTTCGTCGACGGTCCTGCCGTCCAACAGACCCCGGATGCGCACCGGATAGCCTTCCGGTGCGGCAAGGGCCTGCAGTCGCCTGGATCGGCCGGTATCGCCCGACGTCTGCACGACCGTGACCGTGCGGGCGGGGGCGCCTTCGGAGAAGAACAGGTCGGCATGCGCCTGCAGGAACCGGCTGGTTCCGAACTGGATCACGGACGTCTTCATGGATTTCCTCCCTCGCCGTTGCAGGTGTAATCTGTAACCGGTCAAAGCGAAAGTTCGCGCCGCAGCGCTTCCAGCCGCTCCATCGCCACGACGCCGTCGCGGATGGACGGCGCCGGCGTTTCGGCGCCGGCAAGCGCCGGAAGGACGTCGGCGAGCAGCGAATAGTATCCCTTCGGATCCTCGTT
Organism: Rhizobium alarense; assembly: GCF_021555155.1. Classification (GTDB taxonomy): domain Bacteria; phylum Pseudomonadota; class Alphaproteobacteria; order Rhizobiales; family Rhizobiaceae; genus Rhizobium_D; species Rhizobium_D alarense. Next base: position 20,540 of record NZ_JAKGBU010000045.1, on the reverse strand, counting down.
CGCCGCCGCCGTGAAGTTGGGCTTCCAGGTGAGGCTGTCGGTGGTATCCGACAGGGACGCAGCCGGATCGTCCACCTTGAAGGGCGGATTTCGGTTCCATCGCACCTCGATCACGTTGTCGACCTCGAGGCGCTGGTGATCGCCCATGATTTCGATGCGTTCGACGGGCGCGCCCCGCGATTGCGCCGTTCCCATCGCGATCGTGCCGATCGCGCCGCACTCGAAGTCGAAGTGAACGTGAAACAGGATCTTACCCCGATCCTTCTCCACCTTGCGCGCCGTCAGTTTCGAAACGGGCGACACGAGGAAGGACACGAGATCCATGTAGTGGACACAGTGGTGCAGAAAGAAGCCGGTATAGTCGACATTGCCGGCGAAGTAGCCCGGCGCCGTCATGTAGTAGCCGGTCAGGCCGTAGATATCGCCAAACCGGCCGGAGCGTAGGATGTTGGCGGCGACCTTGTTGCCGGCCGAATAGCGCTTCATGAATCCGAGCAGCAGGGGCTTGCCCGCCTTCTCCGATGCGCTCATGAGCTCGCGGGCGCCTGCGGCGCTTCCCGACGGGGGTTTCTCCATGAAGACCGGCAGGCCGCGCCGGAGGGCCGCCTTGCCGAAGAGGAGATGCTGGTCGGGGCCGACCGCCATGCCCACGGCGTCGATTCCCGGCGTGCGGATGAGCTCCTCGGCATCGCTCGTCAGCGTCGAAACGCCGAATTGCCGTCCAGCCGCGGCGAGCCGCCTGCCGTCGATGTCGCAAAGTGCTGCGAGTTGCACGTCATGGCGAACGAACTGCGGAAGCAGCATCTGGGTTGCGTGGGTACCGCACCCGATCCAACCGATCTTCAGGGTCATCGACGAAATTCCGTGAGCAGGATATGGGACTTGATGAATTCCGCGCTCGCGGAAAGGCGGGCGCTTTCGTCTTCGTGCGGCGGCCGCCACTGGGCGAAGGGTACACCGAAGCGGTCGTCGTTGCGCCGGAAGGGTTCCAGCGACACCGGCCCCTCATAGCCGATCTCGTGCAGCGCACGGAACACCGCGACCCAATCGGTGGCGCCGGTTCCCGGGAAGCCGCGGTGGTTTTCGTTGGCCTGGAAATGGACGAGGCGCCCGCCGCCAAGACGGATCGCCTCGGCGATCGAGGCCTCCTCCATATGCATGTGGAAGGTGTCGAGCATGAGCTGCACCGCCGGATGGTCGACGGCGTCGAGCAGTTCGATCGCCTGCTGCGTCGTGCAGAGCACATCGCTCTCGAAGCGGTTGAGCGGCTCGACCGCGAGCATGACGCCGCGACCGGCGGCATGATCACCCGCCTCGCTGAGGCCTGCGACGGAGCGCGCCTTGCGCGCCAGCCGCTCCTCCTCGGCGACGGGGTGCGGCGAGCGGCCGGCAAAGACAAGCGGATTGCCCGTCAATGGGCCGCCGACGATCGTCGCTCCGAGTGCGACGGCACAGTCGGCGGCATAGTTCAGGTAGTCGATGCCCGCCCGGTGCGCAGCCGGATCGTCCGAGCAGAGATTGCGCTGCAGGTTGACGCGCGCGGCCAGCACGACGGCAAGCTTCGCCGCGTCCAGCGCCCGGCGCATGTCCGCCAGATCGACCTCGCCCGGCTCCGGCACCAGCAGTTCGACGAAGTCGTAGCCAAGCCTTTTCATCTCCGCGAAAAGGGGAAAATGTTCGGCCGTGAAGGGCCTTGCATATTGCATGGAGATCAACCCGACAGGGTTCATTGTCTGTCCTCTTTCTTCGTTCGGTTCAGCCCTTCACCGCGCCCTGCGTCAGCCCGCCGATCAGGCGGCGCTGGACGAGCAGGAAGAGAAGTGTTGCCGGCATTGCGCCGACGACCGCGCCGGCCGCCAGCAGGCCCCATTCGATCTGGTATTCGCCGATCAGGGTCTGGATCGCCACGGTGACGGGACGGACGTTTCGTCCACCGAGCGTCAGCGCATAGAGATATTCGTTCCAGGCCGTAATGAAGATATAGATGCCGGTGGAAATGATGCCCGGCATGGTCAGCGGCAGCACGACGCGACGGAGCGCCGCCAGTCGCGAGCAACCGTCGATCATCGCTGCCTCGTCGAGACTTTTGGGGATGGCCCCGACATAGCTCGTCAGCATCCAGACGGCAAAGGGGATGGCCACCGTCGCATTTGCCAGTACGAGGCCGAAATGCGTGTCGAGAATGCCGACCTGCCGCATCAGCACGAAGAGCGGCAGGATGAGCAACACCACGGGAAACATGTTTATGAGAAGAAACTGCAGCATCACCACCTTGCGTCCGGCGAAGCGAAAGCGCGAGAAGGAATAGGCTGCGGTGACGGCGACGGCGAGCCCGAGCACGACGGTGCCCGAGGCGATGATCAGGCTGTCCAGCATGTTGTCGAGAAAGGACGTCTGGCGAAACAGCCGCAGATAGTTGTCGAAGCTCCAGCCGGCCGGCGACAGCGCGACGCCGCCGGCGTTCAAGGCTTCCGTCGGCGTCAACGACGTCAGCACCATCCAGGCGAAAGGCCCCATGGCAAAGAGCACGATCAGGAGAACCGGCAGGTCCGTCGTGAGGATCCGGCGCAGGGTCGACGGCCTGTTCATCGCTCCACCTCCCGCATGGTTCGCGCCAGATACACGGCGACGACCGCGCCAAGCAGGATCGTGAAGGTCACCGCGATTGCCGTGCCGTAGCCGAAGTCGAGGTTCTGGCGGGCCCGGATGAAGGCGTAGAGCGGCAGCGTGTGGGTCGCATAGCCGGGGCCGCCGCCGGTCATGACGAAGATCACGTCCATCGAATTGGCCACCCAGATCACGCGCAGCAATCCGGCCGTCGCAAGCACCGGCGCGATGCCGGGGAGCGTGATATGGACGAACTGGCGCCAGGGCGAGGCGCCGTCGATCGAGGCTGCCTCGTAGTGGCTTTTCGGTATGCCCTGGAGACCGGCGAGGATCATCACCGCAAAGAAGGGAAAGCCCTGCCAGGTGAGCGTGGCGATGATCGCGTAGAGCGCGAGGTCCGGATCGGCGAGCCACGGCACCGCGGAGCGCACGATCGACAGATGGATGAGGATGTCGTTCAGCACGCCGGTATTCGGGTCGTAGATCCAGCGCCACATCAGCGCAATCACCACGCTCGGCAGCGCCCAGGGAATTATGATGAGCGCGCGCGCAAGGCCGCGCCAGGGGAACTCCCGGTTCAGCAGAAGGGCGGTGACGAGGCCAAGACCCATCTGCAGCGGCACGGTGAGACCGATCCAGACCGTCGTATTCCGGAGCGCCGTCCAGAAGACCGGATCCCCGAAAAGCTTCACGTAGTTGCCGAAGCCGACGAAACGACTGGCATTCGGCTTCCAGAGGATGAGGTCGTAAAGACTCGTGACCACGGCCTGCAGCATCGGGAAGAACACGATGAAGAGCGTGACGAGCACCGCCGGCGCCAGCAGCATGTAAGGCATCATCCGGACGCTCCAGGGGGGCCGGGTGGCGAAGGCAGCGGTTGTCGGAGCGGTGGTGGCAGTCATGCGGTGGTTCCCGGCCGTTCACGGCAAATGAAAGGTCCCATCCGTCCAGTGTTCGGGCAGGACGGATGGGAAGGCAGGACCGGCCTGCTCATCGGCCGGTCCATGGGAGGGTTCATTGGGCGAAAAGCGCCTCGAGCTGCTGCATCATCTGCTCCGAGGTGATCTGCCCCGTCAGGGCCTGCTGCATGGCGGTCTGCCAGGCCGTGTTGACGAATTCCGATGTCGCGGTGTTCTGCGGCAGGACATGGGCGAACGGCAGGGACCGCACTGTCGCCTCGACGAACCGTTGCTCGTGCAGGTTCCAACCTTGCGAGCCGCTCTTCGTTACCGTCAGCTGGCCTGTCGCCTTGTTGAACTCGACATTGTTTTCCGCTTCGGCGAGGAACGAAATCCATTTCCATGCGGCGTCCTTCGCCTCGGACGCCGAGAAGATGGCCAGCGACTCGTCGCCGTAGGACGTCCACCGGCCGCCGCCGCATTCCGGCACCGGAACCGCGGACACCTTGTCCCCAAGCGCCTTCACCATGTCGTTCGACGAACCGACGTGGTGGATCGTCATGGCCGTCGTACCATTCTTAAAGGCGCCGATGATTTCCTGGAAACCGTCATTCGGCGCCGACGGCGGGATCGCCTTGTCTTTCTGGAAGAGATCGATCAGCCACTGGTTGGCGGCGATCGCTTCCGGCGTCGTCAGACCGCCGGGCTCGAGCTTTGCGCCCTGCGACAGCACGAAGGCGCCCCACTGGTCCCAGCCACCCTTGCCGCCGCGCAGGCCGAAACCGTAGGTGTCCGGAGCCTTGGTCAGCTTCATCGCCGCGTCGCGGAAGTCGTCGCAGGTCGCCGGCGGCTTCAGGCCGGCAGCCTCGAACATATCGGCACGGTAGTAGAGATAGAGGACCACATACTGGATCGGCAGGTAGTATTGCTGGCCGTCCGGCCCCTTGTTGAGATCGAGAAGGTTGTCGAGGAGATCGGCCTTGCCGGCCCATGCGTCGATGCGCGCGCCGAGCGGCTCAAGCGCGCCCATCTCGATCAGCCGGGGCTGGGCGAAGAGCTTCACCATCGCCGCATCCGGCGCATTGCCGCCGACGAGCGAGGTGTAGAGGTTGTCGTAGTAGCTGTTCCAGGGAACGTTCTCCGCCTCGATTTCGATGCCGGGATTGGCGGCCTCGAACTTCGCGACCAGGTCGTCCATCGGGTTTTCAGGATTGTCGAAGTGATACCAGAACCGCACGGTTTCGGCCGAAGCCGCACCGGCGACGAGCGACGCCGCGAGTGCAGCGCCGATAGCGAAAGTCTTCAAGATTTTCATTGTCTCCTCCTTTGAAAATCTGTTCAGCCGGAAACGGCCATGCGTCGCGCCGCCTTGCCGGCAGCCGCGAGCGCCTCCCGGGCCGCATCGAGGTCGAGGGTATTCTGCAGAAAACCATGCGTGACGCCGGGCACGACGGTCATCTCCTCGTTGCGGCCGAGCGAAACGAGGCGACGGTGCAGTTCGAGCGTGTCGGACAGGAGCGGATCGACCCCGGCCGCCATCAGATGCAGCGGTGGCAGCGCGGCAAGCGCCGCATCGCCTGCCGCGAGCGGACAGGCAAGCGGATCGGCCGAAACGTCCCGATCACCGATATACCACCGCCAGTAGCGCTGCATCTTCCCCGTGGTCAGTCCGGGACCGTCGGCGTAGTCGCGGTAGGACTCGGTGCGGAAATCGCCGGCATAGGTGCCGTAGAAGAGCAGCGCACCGGCGACCTGCCCATCGCCATGGTCCTGCTCGTGGAGCATCGCCGCGAGCGCCAGATTGGCGCCGGCGGAATCGCCGGCAAGGATCAGCGGCCCCTGCCGGACACCGGCCTCGGCGGACACGGTCAGCGCCTGCCGCACCGTCGCGACGACGTCCACCAATCCGGCCGGGTAGGGATTTTCCGGGGCAAGGCGGTAATCCGGCAGAAGGACCGGCATGCCGCATTCGGCCGCCAGGACACGCGCGCACCGCTCGTGGCTTTCGGGGCTGCAGAAGGCAAACCCGCCACCATGCACGAAGATCAGAGCGCCCCGGTCGTGAGCCGGCGGCACCAGCACCTTGAGGCGAATTCCCACCGACCCGAGCGCCTCATCCGGCGCGAGCCACAGGTCGTCGACATGCGCCATCTGCGGGAGATCGACATTCCACCGCCGGTTGCCCGCCTCCGACAGCGCCCGTCCTTCGGCCGGCGGCAGGGTGGTCGGATCCGGCTGAAGGCCCACCTCCGTCGCGACGCGTGCGAGCAGGGCAGCCATTTGCGGCGATAGCCGGGTCTTGTTGCCGATGTCGTTCATTGCGTCGTATCCGAAAAGACATCCGGCCCAAGATCAACGATCGTCGCGATATGGTGCCGCAAGGCGGCGCTGGTTCCCGCGACATCGCCGCTCTCGATGGCCTCGATGATGAAGCCGTGGCGCTGCGCCGTCGCAACCAGGTCGCGCGGCGTCGTGCTGCGCGAGATCTTGAACCGGTGATTGTGCACGAGGCAGCGGTGAAGGATCGGATCGAGTGCCGGAAGCTGCGCATCCTGAAAGATGCGCCGGTGAAAGTCGCGGTCGCAGGAGGCAAGCCCGAGTTCATCCCCGGCCGCCGCCGCGTCCAGCATTTCGGCGAGGAGCACCTTCAGGTCCGGCATGAGCGTGCGGCTGGGCGCCTGAAGAACGCGCACGATGCCGTTGCACTCGATCTGCTGGCGGACCCGGAACATCTCGATCGCTTCCGCCTCGGTGCACTCGGAGACCTGCGTGCCCCGATGGCCCTGGCGGCGCACGAGACCCTCCTCCTGCAATTGCAGCAGTGCCTCGCGCACGGTGCCCTGGCTGCAGGAGAAATAAGCGGCGAGTTCGAGCTCGGTGAGCGCGGTGCCGGCGGGCAGGTTCCCCAGCATGATGTCGCGCTTCAAGGCATTGAACGCGGTGGCAGACTTCGCGGGCCTTGCGGGGGCACGGCTGCTCGAGGTTGCAGAAAAATAAGCCATCGCCGGACCTGTGGAGTTGCCAATCGTTGCCTCTGTCATTATTGATATTGATATCGATAATGAAGGTCAAGGGCAGATTGCCCGATGGAGGAGGAAACCGTGACCGCAATCGCGTTGAGGCAGATCCGGAAAACCTATGGCTCTCTGCAGGTCATCCACGACCTCGATATCGACATCGCAAGCGGAGAGTTCCTGGTCCTGGTCGGTCCGTCGGGGTGCGGCAAGTCGACCCTCCTGCGCATGATCGCCGGGCTGGAGGAGATTTCCGGCGGTGTGCTCGATATCGGCGGAAGGGTCGTCAACGCGCTTCCGCCATCAGACCGGGACATCGCGATGGTCTTCCAGGATTATGCGCTCTATCCGCATATGAGCGTGAGGGAAAACATGGCCTTCGGGCTGAAGATGCGCGGCACGGACGGAGCGACGATCGAGCGGCGCGTGACGAAGGCTGCCGAAATCCTCAAGATACAGTCTTTCCTCGAACGCCGGCCGGCACAGCTTTCCGGCGGCCAGCGCCAGCGCGTCGCCATGGGCCGGGCTATCGTGCGGGAACCATCGGCCTTCCTTTTCGACGAGCCGCTCTCAAACCTCGATGCGGCGCTGCGTGTCGAAATGCGGCTCGAGATCGCCAAGCTGCACAACCGCATGAAAGCCACGACCGTCTACGTGACCCATGACCAGGTCGAGGCCATGACGCTTGCGGACCGCATCGTCGTGCTGAATGCCGGCCGGATCGAGCAGATCGGCCCTCCCCTCGAACTCTACCATCACCCGGCGAGCCTTTTCGTCGCGCGCTTCATCGGCAGCCCGACCATGAACACGATGGAGGTCGTGCTGGCCGGCGGCGACGCGGGACGCGTGACCCTCAGCCGCAACGGTCGGGCGTTGCCGGGGGCGGGCTGCACCTTGTCCACGCCGGCAACCGGCGCGGCGACGCTCGGCGTCCGCCCCGAGGACCTTGAAGGCTGTGCGCCGGAGGAGGCCTGGTTCAGCGGTCAGCTCGCCGTCGTCGAGCGGCTTGGCAGCCAGACCTTCGGCTATGTCGAGATCGGCGAGAGCCGAATGCTGACCGTCGAGTTCCCGCAGGATGCCGGAATAAGGGTGGGGGACGAAATTCACGTGCGCGGCAGGGCGGAAACCCTCCACCTGTTTGACGACGCGACAGGCCTCCGCCTCGAATAGCCGGCGCGCGGATCGATTGAATGGGGCCGCACCCTAAAACCTATACGCGACTCCCAGCATCGCGAACGGCTGGACATCATCCTTGACGATCGGGCTGTCCTTGGCATCTCCCATCAAGAAGCCGGCGCCAGCCGCTCCGGTAACCAGCCAGTTTTCGGTAGCCATGTAGGTGATCGATGCCTTCACATCGACACGCTTGACACCGGCCTTGGCATCGTACTGAGCCAGGCCGGAGCGCGCCGACTGGGCCGAAGTGATCCCGAAATACGATTCCATATGCTTGTCGTCGGCCCAGGTACCCAACACATCGGCAGAGAAGATGAAGCGTTCGTATTTATAGGAGGCCTTGGCGCCGACGGTACCCGTCAATCCATCGCTACCGCCGATGGTCTTGTCCAACGTCGCATAGGCCTCGAAGGGGCCGGCTTCGTAACTGACGATGCCGCCGATCACACCGCCCGCGTCGATATCGCCGAGTCCGCGCAAATAATCGGAATCGTCTGCCTTGCACCCCATCTCATAACCACCCTTGACGCCGACGCGGAAGCCGTTGGCCTCGTAGAGATCAACGGTGACACCGGTGATGTCGACGCTGACACGCTCGCCAAACTCCGCCGAGAAGATCGGGAACGGATTGACGTCGAACTTATCCGAACCCTCGTATTCCGGCATGTAGATTGCGCCGGTTCCAATCGTGACTTTCCAGTTTGCAAGTCTGTCGCGGAAGTCGCCGTAACGTTCGGTGTCGAACTGCTGCGGCTGGGGCATCCCGGCATCACTCGTATCGAGGTCCGCTGCGAGCACTGCCATCGGCAGAGCAGTCAAGGCGCACGCAAACATGATGGTATGAACCGTGCTGCGAGCAGAACGGCTGGCCTTTGCTCGACAAGGGCGGGATTGATGTCTGGTCACGAAAAACTCCTGGTATCGGATTTTGGAAGGCCCAGCCAGAGAAGCCGGGAACGGGGGTTGAACATGGGATCAGATGCGACCCGCGTCAGGTCGCGCTGTAGCGCCGGCGAAAGCGGGGAAAATTCCCTCAAGTGTTGACAAAAGCTTCGCTACGGCTGGCGAAGTGCTGGACTGGACGCTTCGGGTTGGCGGCGGCAGGCATAAGCGCCGCCGTCTCCACGCAATGTCGCTGCAGTTTCCCGGTCTCCATTGCTGTTTCCCCTACGAGAGTAGCCCCTGCCCTGTTTCCGAGTTGGCGCTACTCTGGCGAGGAAGAATTGCGGCAACATTACAAGGGGCAATGCAGCCGAGATTTTAAGACGGACGGAAGGCCTGGGGTTTGGCCCGTGCTCCGTCCGTCCTACCCGCCCGGCAAAGCCGGCCGATTTTAGAGCGTCGAAGCTTGTTGTGTCGGGATCTTCGGCTGCTTGTCGGTCCACTGAGGCGGTGCACCGACCTTGTCCGCGACGATACCGGCGAGACCCGGCGACCGACCGAATGCATCGCAGGCCGCATATTTCGGCTTGCCGCCGAGCGCGGAATTCAATCGTTGGCCAGACGGCAACGAGAGATCGAGACCCTTCGGCTCCTTGCCGCTGACAAGCATGCGGGAGAAGTATTTCCCGAAATTCGCGGCGAGACTGTAGGCGTCGCCGACCTCCGACACGCGCGCATTGTTGGTGATCGAGTTGGCGCCCTTCGACCAGACGACCGCCGCGCGCTGCGTGCCGCCGACGTCGACCGCCTCCGCCTCGACCGCAAGCCCACCGAGCCCGACAGGCAGTCGTGGAATCCCGACCGGGAGGGCGAGGCTGCTTCCAAGCGAAACGGCGGTTGAAACACCCGCCATGGTCTTGTTGGTCGCGACAATGTCGGTCACGACAGTTCGGACGATCATATCCGCAGGCTGTCCGGTTGGAACGATCTGGTACTTGTCGCTAAGGGAGACGCAAACTGCACGGTCGAGAGCGTTGGAGACGAGTGCCCTGTCTTGTGGCGTCTTGATCCGCGATGCCGCGTCGAATGAGAATGTCGTCGGCACGATCGAAACCGTTCTGACGCCAGCCAGCCCCTGCGCATCGACAAAGGTGCGGGATTTGGTGAACTTTCCCTTGGAAGGGCTGAGTTGACTATAAGACGTCAGCGTTCCTCCCTCTTTCAGCGGAACGGACGTACAGCCAGCGAGCAGGGCTAGCGTGGGCAAGACAAGCCACGCCAGTCCGCGGCGATGCCTGCTCATGTTGTCTGCTCCGGAAAACGTCGCTTCCGGATGATGTCTGTTGTTCACAATGCTGTCCTCTTGCCGGTCGCAATGGGCGGAAGATGCGCGACAAGAATTGCGGCAACATTACAGAGTTTCACGTACCGACACCTTCAGTCTCGATGAGGGTGCGGCAGTTCAGCCAAGGGTATCCTACAAGCGAATTGCGAACGTGGTCCCTGCGGATGAACTGTCGATCGTCACCGCGCCGCCATGGCGAGCGACGATCTGCCTGACAAGCGCCAGCCCGAGACCCGCTCCCTTGCTCTTCGGGGTCACCCGGTAGAAGGGCTCGAATATCAGCTCCCGCTGGTCGGCGGGGATGCCCAGCCCCTGGTCGGAAACAGCAATCACAGCATCAGGGGAGACGGAGACGACGATCGCCCCGGTGTTTCCTCCGTGATCGATCGCGTTGCGGACAAGGTTGGTGATCGCCCGGGTAAGTGCGGAAGGGCTGCCCCGCCGCTGCAGGGTTTCCTTCCCACTCTCGAACGAAATGTCATAGCCGGCCGCGATGGCGACGGGGGCGAGATCCGCCACCACTGTCCGCGCGATGTCGACGAGATCGACAGCCTCCTGCAGGTCATCGGTCTGATCGTTGCGCTCGAAGGCCAGCAACTGCTCTGCCGTGTCCGCCAGCCGCGCGACATCGTCGAGGAGGCGCCGACGCTCCCTGCCCTCATCCATGCCTTCGATGCGGGTCTGCATAATGGCGATCGGCGTTCTCAGTTCATGGGCCGCGTCGATCAAAAATCGCTGCCTGGCCAGGAATTGCTCCTCAAGCCGCTCAAGCACACTGTTGAAGGCGACGATCAAGGGAGCGACTTCTTTCGGCACCTTGCGGACGGGAAGTCGTGTCCCGGGACGGCGGGGGTCGATCTCCGGCGCCATTTTCGCGACGTCTTTCAAGCCGGCGAGCCCCCGGCTGACGATACGTGGGATGGTGAGGAACAATGCCGGCAGAGCGATCGCCAGAAGCGGGACGTAGATTGGTGCAAGGCTGGTCAGCATCGTCAGGATATTGTCGGTCGTGCTGGTATTGCCACCGTACATGACCCGGACTTCACCGAGAGGTGTTTCGATCGCGTCGATTGACGCTTTTTCAGCGGTTCCGCTTGCTCCGCGAATGTCTCCATCTCTTATCAAACGAACATAGGGCGCGAGACCGGTATAGTAGTCGGGGGTTGTGCCGTAGCTCGCCAATTGCCCGTCTTGAGTGGCGGCGACAAACCATAGCCGGTCGTTCTCGGCCTTGAACGATCGAAGTTGGGCGCTCTCTTCGATGACGAGCCTTCCCTGTTGATCGCGCACAAGTGAATCTTCAAGCGCGTGTGTCAGCCTGTCCTTCAGCCCGACATTGGGCGAGAGGATCATGGCGCCGTATACGCATAGCCCTACAATGACGGCGGCCACGACAGCGACAAATACGAGGCTCAACTGCCAGCTCAGCTTCCACCAAAGCGAGGAGTTCGGTTGCGTGTCCATCAGCCGTCATCCTTGAGCAGATAACCGACACCCCGGATATTATGGACGGACACGCCTGCAGAGCAATCCGCCAGGCGCTTGCGCAGCCGCGAGATATGCGCGTCGAGCGCGTTCGACTGGATCTCTTCCTCGTAATTGTAAACGGCCGCTTCAAGGACGGATCGCACGACGGTCTTGCCCTGTCGTTTGGCGAGCGCAATCAGCACCAGAAGCTCCCGGCGCGGCAGATCAAACGGACTGTTGTCCATCGTCACCGTGAGATTGAGGGGATCGATCGTCATGCGGCCGACTTTGATTTGCTGTTCCACCACGGACGCCGGACGGCGAAGCACGGCGCGTACACGCGCCATCAGTTCGTCGACGAGAAAGGGTTTGCCGAGATAATCATCCGCTCCCCCGTCAAGACCTTCGATCCGCTCCTTCGGATCGTTTCGGGCGGTCAGGACGATCACCGGTGTGACGATACCTTCCCGCCGGAGTTGGGGAATGAATGTCAATCCCTCGCCATCGGGCAGACGTCGGTCGAGAAGGATCGCATCGTAGGTGGTCTGACGCGCGAGTTCGTGAGCGTCGGCAAGCAATATTGCATGGTCGATGACCACCCCCTGTTTCTCAAGCGCCGTCGTCAAGGCGTCAGCCAGTTCGTTCTCGTCCTCGACCAATAGCAGTCTCATTCTGTTCACCGCCCTTTCCGCGTCCTCTTTTCTATCCTGAACGTTGCGGCAGGATTACGGAACCCGGATCCTGAGCGGTAATGCTGCTGCAATTGTTGGAGCCTAGAGCCGTAAACTCACACGAAGCGAGGCAACTGTTCCGACGGTCATTTTGCGTCCGGTCGAAAGGATAAGAGCTATGGCATTCAGATGGGCGACGCGTATCGTCAAGGCGGGCTTTCTAGTCGGCGGCTGCACTCTCGCCGTCATGTATCTCGCTTCTGCAGGCGGAACAGTCGACGCGAACGATCGGCTCAAGAATGTCGTGGCGTCCGTATCCACGTCACAGACAGTCAGACCATTCGAGCTTACGCAGACGGAAGTGGTCAAAATCGCATTGGTTCCCATGGAAGAACGACTGCGCGTTAGCGGCGAGCTTAAGCCAGTCAACCGTGTGGTTATCCGCGCCGAGGCCGGAGGAAAGGTCATCGACGTCAGCGCCCGCGAAGGCGAGCGGGTGAAGGCAGGCGAGGTCATTCTTCGCTTTGAAACGGATGACCTGCAATCGACGCTGCTGCTGCGCGAAAGCGATCGAGGCGCGGCCGAGGCCGAACTGAAGCTGGCCATACAGGCACTAAGCCGCGTCGAACAGCTGGCCACCAAAAATGTGGCATCGAAAGAGCAACTGGAAAAGGTCAGAAGGGATGTCGCCGCGACCACATCGAAGGTCCAGAGCCTTTCGGCACAGGTCGATATCGCCCGCGCCGCCCTCCGCGATGCGGACGTCACGGCCCCCTTCGACGGCGTCGTGGCGGGCCGTGTGGTCGAGGCGGGCTCGCGGGTCAGCGCGGATGCCGAGCTGCTGACCATCGTCGACACCAGCGCTCTGGAAGCGAAAGTCCTGGTTTCCACCCGCGACATTACACGTGTCGCGGCAGGCCAGGCCGCCACATTGACGATCGATGGCATGGAAGGACAAGCGATTGAGGGTACTGTCGCGCGGATCAATCCGGTCGCCGAGAGCGGCACGCGCTTCGTGCCGGTCTATCTGCGACTAGCCAATCGCGACGGACGGCTCTGGGGCGGCATGTTCGCCACCGGCTCGATCCTCGTTCGGGAAAAGGCAGATGCGCTCGTTGTCCCAGCCATATCGCTGCGCAAGGACGAAACCGGCGACTATGTGCTCAAACTGCACAATGGTCATCTTCAGCGCCAGTCTGTGACGGTTGGGCCGGCCTGGAGCAGCGGCAGCATGATCGAGATTGCCGATGGCCTCGTCGAGGGCGACACGATTATCACCGCGCCGCTGTCCGAACTGCGGCCCGATGTCGCCGTGACCATCATCAAGGCCGGCTGACATGCTCCTGACCGGCATCTCCGTCACCCGTCCCGTCTTCACCACCATGATGATGGTCGCCCTGCTGGTGATGGGCGCCTTCTCCTTCCAGCGGCTGGGGCTCGATCAGTATCCCAATGTCGATGTTCCGATCGTCGTTGTCATGACGACCTATCCCGGCGCCACGCCGGAAACCGTGGAGACTGAAGTCACGCGCCCGGTCGAAGACGCACTGAACGCGATTAGCGGGCTCGATGAGATCACCTCGACGTCCTACGAGGGGCGTTCCGTGGTAACCGCCAAATTCAAGCTCGAGGTTCAGGGTGCGGTCGCGGTGCAGGATGTGCGCGACAAGCTCGCCGCCATCGAAGCCGACTTGCCCGACGATGCCGACAAGCCGATCGTCTCGCGGTTCAATCCGTCCGATCAACCCATCCTCTCCATTGCCATCAGTTCAACGTCGCTGGACGTCCCTGCCCTGACGACGATCGCCGATCAGCGCGTCGTTCGGCAGGTGACGACCATTTCGGGCGTCGGTCAGGCAACGCTGGTGGGCGGACAGAAACGGCAGATCGACGTGAGGATCGACGACACGCGGATGCGGGCACTTGGAGTTGGCATCAACGACGTGATCAATGTTCTGAAATCGGGAAACCAGAACAGCCCGGCCGGAAGCGTCATCAGCACCTTCTCCGAACGCACGATACAGGTTCAGGGCCGGATCGAGCAGCCCGAAGACCTGCTCGACATGATCGTCGCCCGTCATGGCGGCGGCCCCGTCTACCTGCGTGACGTCGCGACCGTCTCGAACGGCGCAGCCGACGCCGAAAGCCGCGCCCTCTACAACGGTGAAACGGCGCTCGCCATCGATATCGTCAAGGTACAGGACGCCAATACGGTTCAGGTCGTGGCAGACGTGCGGGCACGTCTCGATCAGCTCAACACGGAACTCGCCGCCCAGAACGTCCAGCTCCGCGTTGTGACGGATGCCTCGACGGCGATCGAAGAATCCGTGAGCCAGGTGCAGGCAACCCTGATCGAGGGCGCAGCGCTCGCCGTAGCGATCGTCTTCCTCTTCCTCAATTCCTGGCGCAGCACCGTCATCACCGGCCTGACGCTCCCGATCGCCATGCTCGGAACGCTGGCGGTGATCAGCCTCCTCGGCTTCACGCTCAACACGTTGAGCCTGCTGGCGTTGACGCTGTCGATCGGCATCCTCGTGGACGATGCCATCGTCGTGCGCGAGAACATCACGCGGCACCTTCACATGGGCAAGTCGCATATCCGGGCGGCACTGGACGGCACCAATGAAATCGGGCTTGCGGTGATTGCGACGACATTGACGATCGTTGCGGTGTTCCTGCCGGTCGCCTTCATGGACGGTATCGTCGGGCGCTTCTTCTACGAATTCGGCGTGACCGTTTCTGCCGCCGTGCTCATCTCGCTGTTCGTCGCCTTCACAGTCGATCCGATGCTGTCCAGCGTCTGGTATGATCCCGATGCGCATCCGGATGCGAAACGCGGCCCCATTGGACGGCTGATCGCGCGCTTCGATCATGGCTTCGAATGGCTGGCTGATCAATATCGCCATGTGATCGGCTGGATCTTGCGCCATCGCCTCGTGACGCTTCTGGCAACCGTCGGCATCTTTATCGGCAGCCTGTTCATGCTGCCTCTGGTCGGCGCGGAGTTCGTGCCGGGCGCCGACGAAGGCCGGTTCCAGATCAACGTGACGGCGCCGGCCGGCTCCTCCCTCGACTACACCGCGACGAAAGTGCGGCAGGTCGAAAATGCGCTCAGGGAATTCCCCGAGATCGAGACGATCTATTCGACGATCAACACGGGCGGGACGGTCGGCAAGCATCGCGCCGCAGTGCTGGTGCGCCTCGTGCCCCTTGAGCAGCGTGAACGAACTCCACTCATGCTGGCAAACCCGATCCGCGAGCGGCTGTCCGCCATCCCGGGCATCGAGATCGCCATCGTGCAGGAAGGGCTGGGCGGCGGCGACAGCCCGATCCAGCTGAGCGTGCTGGGAGACGACCGCGCGGTCATCGAGAAAATCGCCTCGGATCTGGCCGACAGTATGCACAGGATACCCGGCATGGTCGACGTCAATTCGAGCGCCAAGGAAGTGACCTCCATCCTTTCGGTGCGGGTGAAGCGCGAAGCGGCAAGTGATCTCGGCCTGACCATATCCGATCTTGCCGCCTCGCTCTCTCCGCTGGTCGGCGGCGAGGAGGTTTCGAACTGGACCGATGCCACCGGCGAAACCTACAATATCGTGGTACGTCTACCGAATGAACGACGCTCCGATCCCGCGACGATCGGCGAGCTGATGCTGACGACCGGAAAAACGGGTGCGAACGGAACACCAATTCTGGTTCAGGTCGATCAGGTCGCCGTTATAAAGGCCGTCCCGGCGGCTTCCGAAATCCGCCATCTGGACAATCGCCGTGAGGTGCTGGTGTCCGCCGATGTATCGGGCCGCACGCTCGGTGACGTGACCAGCGAGCTGCAGGCGCTGATTGACAACCGAGATCTGCCCGACGGCTACCGCATCCGTTTTGGTGGCGAATCCGAGAACATGCAGGAAACGATGGGGCATATGGTGACCGCGCTGGCGATGGCCGTGATCTTCATCTACCTCGTGCTGGCCTCGCAGTTCGGCAGCTTCTTGCAGCCGATCGCCATCATGGCGGCCCTGCCCCTGTCGCTCGTCGGTGTGCTTCTCGGCCTCATGGTCGCCGGCAGCACGTTCAACATGTTCTCGCTGATCGGCTTCATCATGCTGATGGGCCTCGTCACCAAGAACGGCATCCTGCTGGTCGACTTCGCCAACCAGGAGCGTCGCCGCGGTCTTTCGCTCGACGAGGCGCTGATCAGCGCCGGCGCCATCCGCTTCCGGCCGATCGTCATGACCACGCTGGCGATGATCTTCGGCATGATCCCGCTTGCAATAGCGGTGACCGGCGGTGGTGCGCAACGCGCGCCGATGGCACATGCCGTGATCGGCGGGTTGATCAGTTCCACCGTCCTGACCCTGATCGTGGTACCGATGATCCTGTCTTACATCGACAGCATCACGCGGCGTCTGGCCCGCTTCATGCCGAAGGCGCCGGACGATCATGGCGATCAAACGCCGCACGCCGGGACACAAGACGGTTATCGCGGACAGCAGCCGGGCACGGCTACCTCCTAACCCGCCGCAAGCAACATGAAGGCCGAAAGGCATGCGAAAGGCGTCGATCATGACGTGCCTACGGCTCGTTTACTTTTTCAAGGCGCAGGGGTCACCTTCAGGTTCCGGAAATAGGCAACAGTGCCGGATTCGAGCCAGACGCCCACACCGCCTTGTTGCTCGGCTCCCAGTTTCAGATCGCTGACGATTAAAGCCGCTCGTGGATTGTCGTCGAGATAGAGCTCTGCCCTGTCCCCGGATACAACGATCTTCATTTGGATCCAACGCCCAAGGTCCAGTTCGGCATAGCTCTCGTATTTTTCAGGAGATTCTTGCCTCAGCCTGTCGAAACGATGGTCAGGATACGCCACATACTGGATACTGTGGTTGCGCCGTATCTGATCGTTCGCCGTGCTGTTCGTCGGGCGCAGGTAGATGCTTTCAAAGCGGCCGTCCCTGTCGATCCGGAATGTGAGGCCGATAAAGCCACGGGCGTAGGCGGGAGCGTTCTCGACCAGTTCACTTGCCACCTCGACCTCGATGACGCCGTTGCCAAAATCCAACGGCAACCAAGCCATGAAGTCCCGGTCCGCAAGCTTTTCCTTCTGCGGGTCCTGGATAGCCTCCGATGGCATGGTCATCCTGAACGCCGGTTCGCCCTTGTAGCTGGACTGTTCGAGCGAAACACCGGAAAGGATGAAATCTGCGGCAGAGGGGGGAGCCGAGGATCCGGCTGAATGGCCTTCGGCAGCAAAAAGCATTCCGGCGGCGAGTGGCGCCGTACGCAGCAAATTCATCGTGTTCCTCCGGTTTCGTGTGGCGGGAAAGTCGCGCCCCCACGCCTGATGCGCTCCTCTGCGGGCGTGCTGCCGAACCTTCAAGACAACACGCCCGGTTTCGGATGGTTAGGATGTCTCGGCCGCTTCGCCGAAGAGCTTGCCAGCGCCTGCCCAATCCGACGGCTCGATATCCTCGAACAGCACATAGATATAGCTCGCGTCAGTGCCGGTGTTCCTGACGATGCTTTCGGTGATCTCGGCTGCAACCGCAGCTTTGGCTTTCGCGTCCTTACCGCTGAACCAGCTAACGCGTACAACAGGCATGTTGAATCTCCTTCTGTGTTGAGCGGCTGTATTCCGCTATCCGATGGGTCGGGCTTTCTGCCCAGGAATTCTGACAACGCTAGCGTTCCAGGAACGAGCTGAGATCGTCGGTGAACTTCACCGGGTTCTTGAAGGCCAGGAAATGGTCCCCCTCCTCGCCAGCGGAATAGACAAACAATTCCGATCCCCTGATCTGCGACTGCATCCACTTTTGGCTCGGAACATTGTTGCTATTGTCGCCGGTGAAGATCGCCGTCGGCACGTCGATCTTCCGGCTGACGACATCGCGCCAGTCATTGGTCGCATGGTCGAAAAGAACCCGGGCCATATAAGCTGGATCGCTCTTGATGAATTCGCGGGCAAAGGCTTCAGAGTTCTGGGAATAGGGAGAGCCTTTTTCCATGGAACGTCGTACAACGTTCATGTCGACGACCTGATCGTTCGTCGGCGCGCCGGCGAAGGCTGCGATCATCCGCTCCGGCGATGTTGTCATGCCGCCGGCGTTCAGGCGTTCTTCCTCCGTCCAGTCGGCATGGGTGTAGATCGAGATCGGCTCGTCGATAAAGGCCGCCTTGCGGATGGACTTCGTTCCGAACAGATCGACGTAGCTCCAGATCACGGATGCTCCCATAGACCAGCCGCAGAAATCGGCTTGTTCAAGGCCAAGATGATCGACGAACTCTTTCAAATCCATGCCGTAGCGCGCGATCCGAGTGCCATAGTCGACATTCTCGGACAGGCCCTGATTGCGCGGATCGAGCACAAGAACGCGGTACTTCTTGCTTAGCAGGGCCATGACATTGAAATATTCCGCACCGTTGGCACCCCACCCGGGAACGAAGATGATTGGTCGACCTTCGCCAGCTTCCCAGTAGGACAGCGTCACGCCGTCATTCGTCTCGAAGCTGTTGATCTGCAGACCGTTGAAGTCGGAAAGCTTACCGGGAACGCCCTTGATCTGGTTCGGAAACGTGAAGTCACGGCCGAGTACATCGATTGCGGGCGCGGCGAGTGCCTGACTTGCGACTGACATCATCAATGCCGCATAAATTGTCTTGAGTCCGAGACTGGTCATCGGCGTTTCTCCATTCAAAGGTGGACGGCGAGGGCCGCCGTCCATTGATCAGATTGTGTTCAAACGCGAATCCAGGCGGGCGCCACTGTCGGGCCCATGCCGAGGAAGAAACCGAAGTGGATGTTCATCTCTCCGATCGGTTCAAGGAAACGGCTGTTGCTCAGCGGACCGGCGTTGATCGCCTCAAAGGAGAGCTTTTCCGCGAGTTCGCGCACCTTGGCAGTCGCGTCGGCATCGTCGCCAGCTACGAACACCTGCAAGGTCTTGCCAGCACGCGCCTCGGGCGAGAGCAGGCCGGCAAAGATCGTGTTGAACGCTTTGACGACATGAGCCCCGCTTGCCGCCTTCTGGATTTCTTCGGCCGCGGAGGTCGTGTGGCCCAGCAGAAGCTCCTTGTAGTCGGCGGTGATCGGATTGCTGATGTCGATCAGGATCTTGCCCGTCAAATCTCCGGCTTCGCCGAGGACAGAAGCCACGCTCTGATATGGCACGGCAAGCAGCACGATATCGGCGAGCTTCACAGCCGCTGCAGTGCCACCGCCTTCGACGGTGGCGCCGACTTCAGCAGCCAGCGATGCGGCCTTGGCCGGATCGCGATGGCCGATCACCACATCAACGCCTGACGAAGCAAATGCCCGGGCGAATCCCGAGCCCATGTTTCCGGTTCCGATAACTGCAATTTTCATTGTCTTGTCCTCTGTTGGAGCTGACGCGGATATTGACGATGAAATGAAACGAGATAAATTTCGAAAAAATCGCTTTACCTGAAACGGAGTATTTCAAATGGACCGGCTGACCGGCATGGAAGTGTTCGTCAAGGCGGTCGAAAGCGGCTCCTTCAGCGCCGCCGGTGAAGCCCTGCAGATGTCGTCCCAGCTTGTCGGGAAACACGTGCAGAGGCTTGAACAGCACCTCGGCGTTCAACTGCTTCATCGCTCGACCCGCCGCCACAGCCTGACGGATTTCGGGCGCATCTTTTACGAGAGAGCGAAGATCATTTTGTCAGAGGTTGAGACGGCGGAAGGTTTGGCGGCAGAAACACGCGCCGTTCCAAGCGGGCGTCTGCGCATCAATGCCCCTGTCAGTTTCGGCATGCGGACCCTTTCTCCGCAATTGCCTGAATACATGCAGATGTATCCGGAGGTGTCGGTCGAACTCACCCTCGCCAATCGTGCCGTCGATCTCATTGATGAAGGCTACGATGCCGTCTTCCGTGTAGGAGAACTGTCGGACAGCGGGCTGATCGCCCGACAGCTCGCGCCCTATCGCCTCGTATTGTGCGCGGCGCCTGCATACCTGGAACAGCACGGTCCCTTGGCAACCCCAAAGGACCTGCAGATGCATGAGTGCCTTGGCTTCTCGCATACGGAGTTGAGGACGCACTGGACGTTCGATGGAGCTGAAGGGAGGGAAGTCGTGCCCGTGACGGGGCGGTTCATGGCCGATCATGGTGAGCCACTGCTTTGCGCCGCCCTTGAAGGCCTGGGCATCATGCTGCAACCCACAGAAGTCGTGAAAGACTACCTGGCTGACGGCAGACTTGTTCCATTGCTGCCCGATTACTCTGTGCCAGCCCGCCCCCTGCACGTCCTGTATGCGCCGGACCGTCGCCTGACACCGAAACTCCGAAGCTTCATAGATTTCGCGGTCGCCAGTTTCGGAGCTTCGAAAGATCTCGCTTCGATGCGCTACAAATGAAAACGAAGCAAAACTCGCAATCCGTGAATAGCAGTAAGCGGCAAGGAGACCCCATCTGGCGCGGCTGATGCTGAGCAGGGTATTTCGGGCATACGAGTTCTCTGAATGTG
>NZ_JAKGBU010000044.1:40457-43437 GCF_021555155.1 Rhizobium alarense | reverse complement strand
TGTAGATCGTGCCGGTGCCGAGGATCGCGACCGAGCCGTCCGCGTCGCCGAGCGCACCCTGCAGCGCGATCAGGCCGTCGGAATCGATGACGGTGTCGCGAAAGGGAAGGCGGTCGTGCACATAGCGCGTCAGGTCGCCGACATTGGTGCCGGCAAGGCCGAGAAAGGCCGAGGCCGCCGGCAGCTCCGCCTCGGACAAGCCGGCATCCCGAAAGGCGGCCAAGGCGGCGTCGGTGATGCTGACGATCGCATTGTTCGGGTCGGTCAGGATGTTGGCGGCGCCGCCCTTGCCGCGGCCGAGAACGGTCCCGTCCGGTGTCGCCACCGCTGCCCGGCAACTCGTGCCGCCGCCGTCAATGCCGATGATATAGCGCATCATGAAGCCCTCCGGCGACAACAATACCAAAAAAATACCATTAACCAAGCGGAAATTAGCAAGAGAGCGGCAATGTTCTATTAATTAGCTGTAAAATAACAATAATTTTGAAAACGATCATTTTTCTGTCGCCAAAAGTTAATTTCCTATGGACAATTGGTATTTTTTTGGCATTAAATTGCGGCGAGGGAGATTTTCGACATGGCCAAAGGCGCAACCGAAGCCAGACACGCCGCCGCGCAGGGATTCGACGAGCTCGATCCCGTCGCCGCGCTGAAGGTGCTTGCGGCTGCACAGCAGTCGGCAGCCGCCGTGGTCGATGCGGCGGTCACGGAGATCGCGGCGGCGGCGCGGCTTGCCGCGGATACGCTGCAGGCCGGAGGGCGGTTGGTCTATGCCGGCGCGGGAAGTTCGGGCCTCATGGCCATGGCCGATGCGCTCGAACTGCCGGGCACCTACGGAATCGCCCGCGACCGGATCGTCCTGCTTCTCGCTGGCGGCGCCGGGAGCCTCGTCGACCTTGCCGGCGGTTATGAAGACGATTGCGCGCTCGCAAAGTCCGATGCGGCGGATGCCGGCATCGGCGCGAAGGACTGCGTCATCTGCGTCTCCGCCAGCGGATCGACGCCCTATGCGCTCGCCGTCGCCGATCACGCGCGGCAAAGGGGCGCGCGGGTCATCGCCCTTGCCAACAATGCCGGTGCGATGCTCTTCGAGGGCGCCGATGTGGCGATCCTGCTTGCAACGCCGCCGGAAGTCGTGGCGGGGTCGACGCGCATGGGGGCCGGCACCGCGCAGAAGATCGCCTTCAACATGCTGTCGACGATGGTCGGAATCCATCTCGGCCATGTGCATGACGGCTACATGGTCAATCTCAAGGCCGACAATATCAAGCTCAGGGGCAGGGCATGCCGTATCGTTTCGGGCATTTCCGGCGTGGCGCTGCCGGAGGCCGAGCGGCTGCTGGTCCGTGCCGACGGATCGGTGAAGACCGCCGTGCTGCTCGCGGCCGGCGCCGCTGATGCAGACGAGGCGGAACGCCTACTCGAAAAATCCGGGCAGAGCCTCAGGCGCGCCCTCAAAGCGGTCCAATAATACGAGTTCCAGAACGCGCCGGCAGTCGGCGCATAAAAGGGGAGAATGACATGACTCGCACCAAACTCACCGGGTTGCTGCTCGCGACCAGCATCCTGGGCTCTGCCGGGATCGCCAGCGCGCAGGACGTGTCGCTGACGATCGAAAGCTGGCGCAACGACGATCTGTCCATCTGGCAGGAAAAGATCATCCCGGCCTTCGAGGCCGCGAATCCGGGCATCAAGGTGGTCTTCTCGCCGACCGCGCCGACCGAGTACAATGCGGCGCTCAACGCCAAGCTCGATGCGGGTTCGGCCGGCGACCTCATCACCTGCCGTCCGTTCGACGCCTCGCTCGAGCTCTTCAACAAGGGCCATCTCGCCTCGCTGAACGACCTGCCCGGCATGGAGAACTTCTCCGACGTCGCCAAGTCCGCCTGGACGACGGACGACGGCTCGACGACCTTCTGCGTGCCGATGGCGTCCGTCATCCATGGTTTCATCTACAATGCCGACGCCTTCGCCGAACTCGGCATCACGCCGCCGGCCACGGAAGCCGAATTCTTCGCAGCCCTCGACAAGATCAAGGAAAACGGCACCTACATCCCGATGGCCATGGGCACCAAGGATCTCTGGGAAGCCGCGACCATGGGCTACCAGAACATCGGTCCGACCTACTGGAAGGGCGAGGAAGGCCGTCAGGCGCTGATCAAGGGCGAGCAGAAGCTGACCGACGCGCCGTGGGTCGAACCCTACGCGGTCCTTGCCAAGTGGAAGGACTATCTCGGCGACGGTTTCGAGGCGCAGACCTATCCGGACAGCCAGAACCTCTTCACGCTCGGCCGCGCCGCCATCTATCCGGCAGGCTCCTGGGAAATCGGGCTGTTCAACACGCAGGCCCAGTTCAAGATGGGGGCCTTCCCGCCGCCGGTGAAGGCCGCCGGCGACACCTGCTACATCTCGGACCACAACGACATCGGCATCGGCCTCAACGCCAAGAGCGGCAATGCCGAAGCAGCGAAGAAATTCCTGTCCTTCGTCGCGTCGCCGGAGTTCGCCGACATGTATGCCAACTCGCTGCCGGGCTTCTTCAGCCTCAACTCGACGGCCGTGAAGATGGCCGATCCGCTGGCCCAGGAATTCGTCTCCTGGCGTGAAAAGTGCAAGCCGACGATCCGCTCGACCTACCAGATCCTGTCGCGCGGCACGCCGAACCTGGAAAACGAGACCTGGCTGGAATCGGCCAACGTGATCAACGGCACGGATACGCCGGAAGTCGCGGCCGAAAAGCTGCAGAAGGGCCTCGACAGCTGGTACAAGCCGATGAAGTAAGGGCATTTCCGGGAGGCGGTTCACACCGCCTCCCGGAGCCTGTCGGTCTGGGGTCTCCTTCCGTCATGCTCGGGCTTGTCCCGAGCATCTGGTAGGCCAGCTGTTGGGGGCCGAGGCAAAAAGCAGTTGCCGGACAACGCAGATTCTCGGCACAAGGCGAGAATGACGTCGGAGGATTGCGGAAGGCGGCTCGCCGCCA
>NZ_JAKGBU010000044.1:3646-40357 GCF_021555155.1 Rhizobium alarense | reverse complement strand
GTCGGGCAGACCGGAAACCGAGACTGCCGACATTAAGCACCCGTGAGCCGCTCCGAAAGCGGATCGGCGCGGGCCGGCGAAAAGTCTGCGCCATGGGCGCGGGGCAAGTGTAAGCTGAGATTGTGCAGGGCGATCGGCAAGACGCGCGGCAGAGCCGCCGGCGCGGTCGCATGGCGCATGTCGAGAAAACAAGAAAACCAAAGAGGCGGAGCGGGATCATGAGCGAAGCAGTCCCTCAAGCGACGATCGGGCAAGCGACGATCGAGGCCGCGCGGCGCCCGCGCCGCTGGCACATCGCCGTGTTCCTGCTGCCAGCCGTCGTCGTCTACACCGCCGTGATGATCCTGCCGCTCTTCGAGACGCTCAGGCTCTCCTTCTACAACACGGTGGACGGCCGGCCGGCCTTCGTGGGCCTGGCCAATTTCGGCGTGCTCTTCGGCAACGAGCGCTGGGCGGCGGATTTCTGGAACGCGCTCAAGAACAACTTCGTCTTCTTCGTGATCCACATGCTGGTGCAGAATCCGATCGGCGTGGCGCTTGCCGCGATGCTGTCGCTGCCGAAGCTCCGCTTCGCGGCCTTCTACCGCACCGCGATCTTCCTGCCGACGCTGCTCTCTTTCGTCATCGTCGGCTTCATCTGGAAGCTGATCCTGTCGCCGATCTGGGGCGTGTCGCCCTACCTGCTCGATCTCGTCGGCCTGAAATGGATGTTCGGCCCCTGGCTCGGCAAGCCGGGTTCGGCGCTGATCGCCGTCTCGCTGATCTCCGTCTGGCAATATGTCGGCATTCCGATGATGCTGATCTACGCAGCGCTTCTCAGCATCCCGGACGAGGTGATCGAGGCGGCGGAATGCGATGGCGTCACCGGCTGGAGCCAGTTCTGGAAGATCAAGCTGCCGCTGATCCTGCCGGCGATCGGCATCATCTCGATCCTCACCTTCGTCGGCAATTTCAACGCCTTCGACCTGGTCTACACCGTGCAGGGCGCGCTCGCCGGGCCCGACGGTTCGACGGACATTCTCGGCACGCTGCTCTACCGCACATTCTTCGGCTTCCAGCTCCAGCTCGGCGACCGTTCGATGGGGGCGACGATCGCCACGGTGATGTTCCTGATCATCCTTGCCGGCGTGTCCTTCTATCTCTTCGTCATCCAGCGGCGCATGCGCCGCTACCAGTTCTGACCGGAGGCCGCCCCATGTCCAAGGCTCGTACATCGCTGACCCGAACCTCGCTCGTCCATCTGGCGCTGATCGCCTATACGCTCATCGCGCTCTTTCCGGTGTTCCTGACGATCATCAACTCGTTCAAGAGCCGCAACGCCATCTTCCGCAACCCGATGCAGTTGCCGACGCCCGAGACCTTCGATCTCGTCGGCTACGTCACGGTGCTCGGGCAGGGGGATTTCGCCAACTATTTCCAGAACAGCCTGGTCGTCACCGTCGTCTCGATCTTCTTCGTGCTGCTCTTCGGCGCCATGGCCGCCTTCGCGCTTTCCGAATACCGCTTCCGCGGCAACACGCTGATGGGGCTTTATCTGGCGCTCGGCATCATGATCCCGATCCGGCTCGGCACGGTGGCGATCCTGCAGGGCATGGTCGCGACCGGGCTCGTCAACACGCTGACGGCGCTGATCCTCGTCTATACGGCGCAAGGCCTGCCGCTTGCCGTCTTCATCCTGTCCGAATTCATGAAGACCGTCTCGGACGACCTCAAGAATGCCGGCCGGATCGACGGGCTTTCGGAATATGCGATCTTCTTCCGCCTCGTGCTGCCGCTCGTCCGGCCCGCCATGGCGACGGTCGCCGTCTTCACCATGATCCCGATCTGGAACGACCTCTGGTTCCCGCTGATCCTGGCCCCGAGCGAGGCCACCAAGACGGTGACGCTCGGCTCCCAGATATTCATCGGGCAGTTCGTGACGAACTGGAACGCGGTTCTCGCCGCACTGTCGCTCGCGATCTTCCCGGTCCTCGTCCTCTACCTCGTCTTTTCGCGGCAGCTCATCCGCGGCATCACGTCGGGAGCAGTGAAGTGACGGTTTGCGACCGCGGTTCGCCCCCTCATCCGGCCCTGTGGGCCACCTTCTCCCCGAGGGGAGAAGGGGACCATGCCGTGACATCTGCGTACTTCCTCCCCCCTTGGGGAGAGGGTGGCCAAGCGAAGCGGAGGCCGGGTGAGGGGGTGTCCCGCGCCGACGTCTCTGAAGGGAACAATCAATGACTTCGACATCTGCGATCCGCGTCCTGTCGGCCGGTCTCGGCAATATGGGCCGCAGCCACGCGCTCGCCTATCACGAGAACCCGGGCTTTGCGATCGCCGGCCTCGTCAACCGGTCGAAGGTTGACCTGCCGGAGTCGCTGAAGGGCTACGACATCCTGCCGTCCTTCCCGGAGGCGCTGAAGGCGCTGAAGCCGGAGCTCTGCTCGATCAACACCTATTCCGACAGCCATGCCGATTTCGCGGTCATGGCGATGGAGGCGGGCGCCCATGTCTTCGTCGAGAAGCCGCTGGCGACGACGGTGGCCGACGCGGAGCGTGTCGTCGCCTGCGCCAGGGCCAACGGCCGCAAGCTCGTCGTCGGCTATATCCTGCGGCATCATCCGTCGTGGGTGCGGCTGATCGGCGAGGCGCGCAAGCTGGGCGGTCCTTACGTCTTCCGCATGAACCTGAACCAGCAGTCGAGCGGCCCGACCTGGGAGACGCACAAGGCGCTGATGCAGACGACGCCGCCGATCGTCGATTGCGGCGTGCACTATGTCGACGTGATGTGCCAGATCACCGACGCGAAACCCGTGGAGGTGCGCGGCATGGGACTTCGCCTTTCCGACGAGATCGCGCCGGAGATGTACAACTACGGTCATCTGCAGGTGATGTTCGAGGACGGCTCGGTCGGCTGGTACGAGGCGGCCTGGGGGCCGATGATCTCGGAAACCGCCTTCTTCGTGAAGGACGTGATGTCGCCGAAGGGATCGGTCTCGATCGTCATGGACCCGAACGCCAAGTCCGACGACATCGACACGCATACCAAGACGGCCGTCCTCCGCCTGCACCGTGCCGAGACAGGGCCGGATGGCAAATTCCTCAAGGTCGACGAGGACCTGACGATGGCGGGCGAGCCCGGCCACCAGGAGCTCTGCGACCGCGAGCAGGCCTATGTGCTGAAGGCGATCCGCGAGGATATCGACCTTTCGCGCCACATGGACGATGCGGTGCAGTCGCTGCGCATCTGCCTGGCGGCCGACGAGAGTGTGAGAACCGGCAGACCGGTCAAATTATAACAAGGGGACGATTGGTGGGCTCTCTTCAACTGAAATCCGTGCGCAAGTCCTTCGGTCCGGTCGACGTGCTCAAGGGCATCGACCTCGACGTGAAGGACGGTGAATTCGTCATCTTCGTCGGCCCGTCCGGCTGCGGGAAATCGACGCTGCTGAGGATCATCGCCGGCCTCGAGGACGCGACGACCGGCAATATCCTGATCGACGGGGCGGAGGTCGGCGTCGTGCCGCCCGCCAGGCGCGGCATCGCGATGGTCTTCCAGTCCTATGCGCTCTACCCGCACCTGAGCGTCAAGGACAATATGGGACTCGGCCTCAAGCAGGCGGGGACCCCGAAGGCGGAGATCGATCAGCGGGTGACGAAGGCGTCGGGCATGCTCTCGCTCGACAGCTATCTCGCGCGCCGCCCGGCCGAGCTTTCCGGCGGCCAGCGCCAGCGCGTGGCGATCGGGCGGGCCATCGTGCGCGAGCCGAAGCTCTTCCTGTTCGACGAACCGCTGTCGAACCTCGATGCGGCGCTGCGCGTCAACACACGGCTGGAGATCGCCCGGCTGCACCGCGAATTGAAGGCGACGATGATCTACGTGACGCACGACCAGGTCGAGGCGATGACGCTCGCCGACAAGATCGTCGTGCTGGACGGCGGCGTCATCCAGCAGGTCGGTTCGCCGATGGAGCTCTACAACCGGCCGGCCAATCTGTTCGTCGCCGGCTTCATCGGCTCGCCGGCGATGAATTTCGTCGATGCCGCACGCCTCGGCATCGACGGGGCGAAGACCATCGGCATCCGTCCCGAGCATATGACGCTTTCGCGCGACAGCGGCGAGTGGCAGGGCAAGGTCGTGCATGTCGAGCATCTCGGTGCCGATACGATCGTCTATCTGGAATCGGAAAAGGCCGGCCTTCTGACCGCGCGGCTGTTCGGCGAGCACCACTACGCGCCGGACGACCTCGTCTATGCGACGCCGAACGCCGGACAGCTTCACCGTTTTGACGACGCGGGCAGCGCGATGCGCTGAGGCACGCATCACGATCGTGTGATGCCGCTGCAGATGGCGCTTTTCGCGTTGCGACAAAATATTGCGCAACGTCAAAAATTAACATACAGACATGTTTGTATAAATGGATGCGGGCGGCCGGCGGCCTCCCGCATCCCATCATTTCATTACTTTCCGACCTGTCGGGCCGTCGCGCGGGCGGCCGGCACCTTTGACTGGAAAAGCCCATGCGTTTGCCGAGACCTTTCACCATTGTGTCGATGACGAGCCTTCTGCTGCTCGCCGGCTGCCAGCAGGAAGAGCAGGCGGCTGCGGGCGGCGGCTTTCCGCCACCGCAGGTCGCCGTCATCACGACCGCCACCGAAGACGTGCCGATCACCAACGAGCTGCCCGGCCGCATCGCCGCGACGCGCGTTGCCGAAGTGCGGCCGCGCGTGAGCGGCATCGTCGTTGAGCGCGTCTTTGAGCAGGGATCCCGCGTCGAACAGGGTGACGTGCTCTATCGCATCGATCCGGCACCTTTCCAGGTCCAGGTCGACAGTGCGGAAGCAACGCTGCGACGCGCCAAGGCCGTGCGCATGCAGGCGCAGACGGCCGCCGATCGCCAGGAGCAGCTCCACAAGTCGAATGTGGCTTCGGCGCAGCAGTACGACGACGCGGTCGCCCAGCTCGCGCAGGCCGATGCCGATGTCGCGATCGCCGAGGCTGGCCTTGCGACGGCGCAGCTCAATCTCGAATATGCCGATGTGACGGCGCCGATCAGCGGCCGCATCGGCCGCGCCCTGATCACCGAGGGGGCACTTGTCAGCGCAAGCGGCACCGAGAACCTCGCGACGATCCAGCAGCTCAATCCCGTCTATGCCGACTTCACCCAGTCGGCGACGGACCTTATCCGCCTGCGCAAGGCGCTCGAGGACGGCGACCTGATGGCCGAAAACAACTCGGCCGATGTCAAGCTCCTGCTCGACGACGGCACGGAATATCCGCATCGCGGCAGGCTGCTGTTCTCCGAAGCGGCGGTCGATGCGACCACCGGCCAGGTAACGCTGCGCGGCGAGTTTCCGAATCCGGACGGCGACCTCCTTCCCGGCATGTACGTCCGGGTGCAGATCGAGCAGGGCGTAGAGAGGAACGCGGTGCTCGTGCCGCAGCAGGCCGTGCAACGCGACGCCTCCGGCAGTGCGCAGGTCTTCGTGGTGAGCGCGGACAACAAGGCGGGCGTGCGCCCGGTCCGGGTCGGCCGTGCCATCGACACGCGCTGGGTGGTGACCGACGGGCTGACGGCCGGCGAGAAGATCATCGTCGAGGGTTTCCAGAAGGTCCAGCCGGGCGGCGAGGTCGTTCCGGCCGATTGGAAGCCGGATGCCGCCGCCGATGTGCCGGCCGGCGAACAGCAGACGGATGCCGCCGCGGAGACCGGATCGACCGAGGGTGCGGCCAAGGCCGAGCCGAACGAGCAGGCAAAGTGAGGGCCTGATCCATGCCGAGTTTCTTCATCGACAGGCCGATCTTCGCCTGGGTCGTGGCGATCATGATCATGATCGCCGGCGCCATCGCCATCCCGCTCCTGCCGATCGCGCAATATCCGGAGGTCGCGCCGCCGCAGATCTCGGTGAGCACGACCTACCAGGGCGCCTCGTCGCAGGACACCTACCAGAGCGTCACGAAGCTCATCGAGGACGAATTGAACGGCGTCGAGGGCATGCTCTATTTCGAGTCCACCTCGAGTGCGGCGGGCTCCGCCGAGATCAACATCACCTTCGCGCCCGGCACCGACCCGAGCCAGGCGTCGGTCGATGTGCAGAACCGCATCAGCCGCGTCGAGCCGCGCCTGCCCGATTCCGTGCGCCGCCAGGGCGTGACCGTCGAGGAGGCGGGCTCCGGCTTCCTGCTCATCATCTCGCTCACCTCCACCGACGGCTCGATGGACGCGATCGGCCTCGGCGACTATCTGAACCGCAACATCCTGAGCGAGGTCCAGCGCGTTCCCGGCGTCGGCCGTGCGCAGCTCTTCGCCACGCAGCGCTCGATGCGCATCTGGCTCGATCCGGACAAGATGCTCGGCCTCAACCTGACGGCGACCGACGTCACGGCCGCCGTGGAGGCGCAGAACGCCCAGATCGCCGCAGGCTCGATCGGCGCGCAGCCGAATCCGATCGCCCAGCAGATCACCGCCCCCGTCAACATCAAGGGCCAGCTCACGACGCCGGAGGAATTCGGCGCGATCGTGCTGCGCGGCAATGCGGACGGCTCGGCGGTGCGGCTGCGGGACGTCGCGCGCATCGAGGTCGGCGGCGAAAGCTACTCCTTCTCGACCCGCCTCAACGGCCAGCCTTCCGCGGCGATCGGCGTGCAGCTGTCACCGACCGGCAACGCCATGGCGACGTCGGAGGCGATCAAGGCGCGCATGGACGAGCTGTCCGAGTTCTTCCCGCCGGGGCTGGAATATTCGATCCCCTACGACACCTCGCCCTTCGTGAGGGTGTCGATCGAGAAGGTGCTGCACACCCTGCTCGAGGCCGTCGGCCTCGTCTTCCTCGTGATGTTCCTGTTCCTGCAGAACATCCGCTACACGATCATCCCGACACTCGTCGTGCCCGTGGCGCTGCTCGGCACCTGCGCCGTCATGTTCGCCATGGGCTTCTCGATCAACGTGCTCACCATGTTCGCCATGGTGCTGGCGATCGGCATTCTCGTCGACGATGCGATCATCGTCGTGGAAAACGTCGAGCGCATCATGTCGGAGGAGGGGCTGCCGCCCAAGGAGGCGACCCGAAAGGCGATGAAGCAGATCACCGGCGCCGTCATCGGCATCACGCTGGTGCTGGCCTCGGTGTTCATCCCGATGGGCTTTTTCCCCGGCGCCGTCGGCGTGATCTACCAGCAGTTCTCGCTGACCATGGTCGTGTCGATCCTGTTCTCTGCCTTCCTTGCGCTGTCGTTGACGCCGGCGCTTTGCGGCAGCTTCCTGAAACAGGTGCCGAAGGGCCATCATCACGCCAAGCGGGGCTTCTTCGGCTGGTTCAACCGGTCCTTCGACCGGACCTCGCACGGCTATAGCGGCTCGATCGGCTGGCTGATCCGCCGCGCCGGACGGGTGATGGTCATCTACGTCGCGATCCTTGCGGGTCTCGGCTACATGTTCCTGAAACTGCCATCCTCCTTTCTTCCGGACGAGGACCAGGGCTTCGTCATCGTCATGATGCAGCTTCCGTCCGAGGCGACGGGGCACCGCACCGACGAGGTGATCGCCCAGGCCGAGCAGATATTCGGCCAGGAGCCCGCCGTCGACACGATCGTCGCGATCAACGGCTTCTCTTTCTTCGGTGCCGGCCAGAATGCGGGCCTCGCCTTCGTGACGCTCAAGGATTGGAGCGAACGCGGGCCTGAGAATGCCGCGCAGGCGATCGCCGGCCGCGCGACGGGCGCGATGAGCCAGATCAAGGACGCGATCAGCTTCGCGCTGTCGCCGCCGCCGATCCAGGGTCTCGGCACGACGGGCGGCTTCTCCTTCCGCCTGCAGGATCGCGGCGGTCTCGGCGAGGCGGCGCTCGCCCAGGCGCGCGACCAGCTTCTCGGCCTTGCGGCCCAGAGCCCGGTCGTTGCCGGCGTTCGCTTCGAGGGCATGCCGGATGCGGCGCAGGTCGACGTGGTGATCGACCGGGAGAAGGCCAACACGTTCGGCGTGACCTTCGCCGAGATCAACTCGGCGATCTCGACCAATCTCGGCTCGACCTATGTCAACGACTTTCCGAATGCCGGCCGCATGCAGCGCGTGACGGTTCAGGCGGACGAGGAAAAGCGCATGCAGGTCGCCGACCTGCTGAACCTCAATGTCCGCAACGCGGATGGCGGCATGGTTCCGCTATCCGCCTTCGCGTCCGTCGAATGGGTCAAGGCGCCGACGCAGACGGTCGGCTACAACGGCTACCCGTCGGTCCGCTTCAGCGGGGATACGAAGCCCGGCTTCTCGTCGGGCGATGCGATTGCCGAGATGGAGCGGCTTGCCGCGCAACTGCCGCCCGGCTTCGGCTACGAGTGGACGGGCCAGTCGCTGCAGGAGATCCAGTCGGGCTCGCAGGCGCCGATCCTCATCGCGCTCTCCTGCCTGCTCGTCTTCCTGTGCCTCGCCGCGCTCTACGAAAGCTGGTCGATTCCGATCGCCGTCATCCTCGTCGTGCCGCTCGGCGTCATCGGCGCCGTCATCGCGGTTACGCTGCGCGACATGTCGAACGACGTCTACTTCAAGGTCGGCCTGATTGCGATCATCGGCCTTTCGGCGAAGAACGCGATCCTGATCATCGAGTTTGCGAAGGAGCTGATGGCCGATGGCAAGTCGCTGCTGGAGGCGACGGTCGAAGCCTGCCACCTGCGCTTCCGGCCGATCCTGATGACGTCGCTCGCCTTCACGCTCGGCGTGCTGCCGCTCGCGATCGCGACCGGGGCGAGCTCGGGCAGCCAGCGGGCGATCGGCACGGGCGTGATGGGCGGCATGATCACCGCCACCGTTCTTGCCATCTTCTTCGTGCCGGTGTTCTTCGTCTTCGTGATGAGGCTCTTCGGTTATGGCGGCAGGAAGAAGGAGGCGGCCGCCCAGGCCGCGCCGGCAGAATGATCGACAACGCGGTCCGCCATGTGGCGAGCCATCCTGCAGTGTGAGGGAGCCATGCGCAGGACGAAAGCCGATGCCGAGGCGACCCGCCAGCAGATCCTGTCTGCGGCGGAGCGCGTGTTCTACGAGAAGGGGGTCTCGACCGCGACCATGGAGGACGTGGCGCATGTGGCGGGCGTTACCCGCGGTGCCATCTACTGGCACTTCCAGAACAAGACCGATCTCTTCCTCGCCCTCTACAAGTCGGTGCCGCTGCCGCAGGAGGACATGATCGACCGCGGGCTCGAGGCACCGGGAAGCGACGCGCTTGCGCTGGTCGAGAGCATGGCGGGTGACTGGCTCGATCATTTTTCCAGGGACGAGCAGCGCCAGCGCATCCTGACGATCCTCCTGCGCTGCGACTATAGCGGCGAGCTCTCCGGCATGCTCGACGAGCAGCAGCGGATGGACGACCAGCACATGCGCGCGCTGGAGCTCGCCTTTGCACGCGCGGCGTCGGAAGGCCAGCTGACCCCCTGCTGGACGCCGAGTTCCGCGGCCTCGGCGCTCCGCTGGATGATGAAGGGCCTCTGTACGGAATGGCTGCTGTTCGGGCGTCGCTTCGATCTCGCGGCGCAGGGCAAGGAGGGCCTGAAGCGGCTCTTCAGCAGCTTCACCCCGCAGCGCGGCGCGGTGGCCGACGTCAGATCGCCAGAGCTTCCCTGAGGTCGATGCCGTTCTTCGGCCGGAGGTCGAGGTCGGTCTCGATATGGTCGATGTGGTGCAGCATCAGCCGGCAGGCCTTCTCCGCGTCGCCCGTCTCCAGCGCGGCGGCGATCTCCTCGTGTTCCCGGTGGCCGCAGCTCGAGGCCGTCGACTGGCCGTAGAGCGCGATGACGAGCGAGGAGCGGGCCACGAGTTCGTCCATGAAGCGTTCCATGATGCTGTTGCCGGCAATCGCCGCCAGCGTCAGGTGGAAGTCGCCTGACGCCTTGATCTCGGCGCGGCGCGCGTCGCGACCGCGCTGGCCGGTCAGCCGCTGCTCCTCGGCGAGCAGGTGCCTGAGGCGCACGATGTCCGATGGCGCGGCGTTCCGGGCCGCCGCCGTCACGATGCCGGGTTCGATCTGCCGGCGCGCCGCGAAGATCTCGCGGGCCTCCTCCGGCGAGGGATAGGCGACGAAGGCGCCGCGGTTGCGCTCCACCTTGACGAGCCCCTCGTAGGAGAGCGCCTGCAGGGCGCCGCGCACCAGCGTGCGGCTGACCTTGAAGAGCTTGCCGACATCGGCCTCCGAAAGCTTCGTGCCGGGGGCGAGCCGCCGCTCGACGATCGCCTCGCGCAGTGCGTCGCGAATCTGCTGGCTGCCGCCGTCTGCGGCTTCTTCGGCGGGAAGGGAGAGTTCTGCTGCCATGGTTCGGTGGTCCGATTTGCCGCCACGTTACAGTGGAATCCGGAGGAAGAAAATCGCTTTTTTGTCTGCAATTTTTGCAGGCTATTGTATACAATATTTGCACGAAATTGGTGACGATAGCCCATTTTATGGGCAGTGCAAAAGATGGCTGTTTTTGACGCTTCTGGAAAATTTCACTTGTTTTCATACGGTTAAACGACGTCCCCGGAACTGGCACGGTGGCTGCATGGGAGGAACCCAAAAATGGGGAACTCTGCATGTCCAAGGCATCCGAGATCGATATCGTCTCCGTCTCCAAGGTCTATGGCGGCACGACGGCGGTTCACTCCATCAGCCTGAAGATCCCGGGCGGCAGCTATTGCTGCCTGCTCGGACCATCCGGCTGCGGCAAGTCGTCGACGCTGCGCATGATCGCCGGACACGAGAGCATTTCATCCGGCGACATCCGCCTCGGCAATGCCGTCATCACCGACCTGCCGCCGGCCAAGCGCGGCACCTCGATGATGTTCCAGTCCTATGCGCTCTTTCCGCATCTCGATCTCGTCGACAATGTCGCCTTCAGCCTCAAGATGAAGGGTGTCGACAAGGAAGAGCGCCGCGCCAAGGCGCTCGACATGCTGACGCTGATGCAGATGGAGGCCTATGCCGGCCGCCGGCCGCAGCAGCTCTCCGGCGGCCAGCAGCAGCGCGTGGCGCTCGCCCGTGCGCTGATCACCGGCCCGGATGCCCTGCTTCTCGACGAGCCGCTCTCCGCCCTCGATCCGTTCCTCAAGATCAGGATGCGCGCCGAGCTCAAGAAGCTCCAGAAGAGCCTCGGCATTTCCTTTGTCCACGTCACCCACAGCCAGGAAGAGGCGATGGCGCTCGCCGACATCATCGTCATCATGAACGACGGCCGGATCGAACAGGCAGCGACGCCGCGCGAGGTCTTCGAGCGGCCGGCGACCGCCTTCGTCGCGCGCTTCATGGGCGATCACAATGTGCTCTCCGGCCGCGTCATCAACAACCAGGGCGGCCGGATCGTCTTCGAGGCGCCGGAGGGCCAGGTTTTCGCCGTGGCCGGCGAGGGGCTCGACGTCGGTGCGCCGGTCGATATCGGCGTGCGCACCGACCGCGTGCGGATCGAGGAACCGACGGAGAGGCCGCTCGGCTTCAACGGAGTCGTCTCCAATGTCGAATATCGCGGCTCCTCGGTGAAGGTGACCGCGGTCGGCGCCGGCAGCGACGACTTCACCGCCATCCTGTCGGATGCCGACTATTTCGCGAAGCCTGTCGCCGTCGGCGACGTCGTCGCGCTGAGCTGGGCCCTGGAGGACGTCGTTCTCCTCGGCCGCGTAGCCGCCTGACTTTCGACCAACCACCAAAAGGGGAACGACAATGACGAAAGAGATCGAGACCAAGAAGGGCGGCATCACCCGCCGTTCGCTGCTGAAGAGCGGGGCTGCGGCCGCCGGCGCCATCGCCGGCTCCGGCGCCATCACGGGATTCCCGACGATCTGGGCGCAGAACCCGATCACGCTGCGCCAGTTCGGCACGGGCGTGTCGAACATCAACGCCATCGCCGAGAAGTGCAAGGAAGACCTCGGCGTCACGCTGGAGATGACGGCGACGGACTCCGACGCCGCCGCCCAGCGCGCCGTCACCCAGCCGGACAGCTACGACATCGCCGACATCGAATACTGGATCCTCAAGAAAGTCTTCCCGACCGGCGTGATCCAGCCGATGGATACCAAGAAGCTGACCTACTACGACAAGGTCGTTCCGCTCTTCAAGACCGGCAAGCTGACGCCCGACAGCGTGATCGCGCAGGGCACGGCGCCGCACACGGTGGGCTTCGTCGAGGCTGCGGATGCCAAGACTTTCGCGGCAGGCGAAACCGAATTTTTCACCATGATGCCGACGATCTACAACGCCGACACGCTCGGCATCCGCCCCGACCTCGTCGGTCGCGAGATCACCACCTGGGCCGACATCATGGACCCGGCCTTCAAGGGCAAGACCTCGATCCTCAACATCCCGTCGATCGGCATCATGGATGCGGCGATGATCATGGAGGCCATGGGCAACATCAAGTATGCCGACAAGGGCAACATGACGACGGAAGAGATCGACGCGACGATCGACTTCCTCATCAAGGCCAAGCAGGACGGCCAGTTCCGCGCCTTCTGGAAGTCCTTCGACGAGTCCGTCAACCTGATGGCCTCCGGCGAAGTCGTCATCCAGTCCATGTGGTCGCCGGCCGTCGCGGCCGTGCGCTCCAAGGGCATCGCCTGCAAGTATCAGCCGTTGAAGGAAGGCTACCGCTCCTGGGGCGGCGGTCTCGGGCTGGCTGCGCACCTTTCGGGTGCGCAGCTCGACGCGGCCTATGAATATATCAACTGGTACACGTCCGGCTGGGTCGGCGGCTACCTCAACCGCCAAGGCTACTACTCGGCCTGCATGGAGACCGCAAAGGGCTTCATGTCCGCCGACGAATGGGGCTACTGGATCGAGGGCAAGCCGGCCGCTGGCGACATCCTGTCGCCGGAAGGCAAGGTGATGGAGAAGGCCGGTGCGGTGCGCGACGGCGGTTCCTTCGAGGAGCGCATGGGCAAGGTCGCCTGCTGGAACTCGGTGATGGACGAGGACCGCTACATGGTCCGCCGCTGGAACGAGTTCATCGCAGCCTAAAGGAAGAGCAGGGCAGGCGGAAGTGGTGGCCCCTCATCCGCCTGCCGGCACCTTCTCCCTCCAGGGGAGAAGGAGCCCATGCCGCGACCTTGGGTCCGAGGCTGCTGTGGCAGGGGGCCGATACATACACGGCGTTTCCTCTCCCCTTGCGAGAGAGGATACAAAATCGAGGGCTTAGCCGGAGGCTAAACCTCTGATTTTGTTGGTGAGGGGCAACACCGTTCGCCGACAGTGAGAACTGCGATGATCTGCCCCGACGGTCGTTCGCCCCTTACGGAGACGCTGCCATGACTGCACTTGCATCGCCGGAAGAGAAGGCGCCCGTCGCGGAGAACCGAAGCGGCGCCTCGGCCTATGACGGCCTGGCGCGGCTTGCCGCCCGTATCGCCTCCTATCTGCAGGCCCTGCCGCTGCTCCTCATCCTCGGCTTCTTCTTCGTCCTGCCGATCCTGACCATCATCGTCGTCAGCTTCTGGGACTACGACTTCGCCGGGCTCTATCCGGATTTCATGACGCTCAACTACGAGGAGGTGCTGGGCTCCTGGGTGACGTGGAAGACCTATCTCAACACGCTGAAATTCACCGTCATCGTGTGGGCGCTGACGCTCCTCATCGGCTTCTGGGCGGCCTATTTCCTTGCCTTCCACATCCGCACGACGACGATGCAGATGGTGCTCTTCCTCGTCTGCACCGTGCCGTTCCTGACCTCGAACATCATCCGCATGATCTCGTGGATCCCGGTGCTCGGGAGGAACGGCCTCGTCAACACGACGCTGGTCGAACTCGGCATCATCCCGGCGCCGATCGAATGGCTGCTCTATTCCGATTTCGCCGTCGTGCTCGCCATGGTGCATCTCTACACGCTCTTCATGGTGACGCCGATCTTCAACACGCTGATGCGCATCGACAAGTCGCTGGTCGAAGCGGCGCGCGACGCCGGCGCCACCGACTGGCAGATCCTCTGGAACGTCATCATCCCGCTCGCCAAGCCCGGCATGGCGATCGGCTCGATCTTCGTCGTCACGCTGGTGATGGCCGACTTCTCGACCGTTCAAGTGATGTCCGGCGGGCAGAGCGCGTCCGTCGCGCTGATGATGAAGAACCAGATGTCGCTGCTGCAATATCCGGCGGCCGCCGCCAATGCCGTGGTGCTGCTCGTCCTCGTCCTCATCATGGTCGCCGGCATCCTGCGCGTCGTCGACATCCGCAAGGAGCTTTGAGATGAACCACGAGAAACGCACCCTCGGCTTCTACCTGCTCGCCGCCTTTTTCGCGCTCTTCGTACTTTTCCTCTACGGCCCGCTGTCGGCGATCCTGATCCTCTCCTTCCAGGGACCGGACGGGGGGCTGACCTTTCCGCTGAACGGCGTGTCGCTGCACTGGTTCGGCAATCTCTTCGAGCAGCAGGCGGTCGGAGACTTCGGTGCGTCCTTCCGCCGGTCCTTCGCGCTCGGCCTGATGGTGATGGCCGTCACCGTCGTCGTCTCGCTGCTGGCGGGCCTTGCCTTCCGGCGGAAGTTCGTCGGCGCGACACCGGTCTTCTATCTTGCGGTCGCCAGCCTCGTCGTGCCGTCGATCATCGTCTCGCTCGGCATCGGCGTCGTCTTCCAGCAACTCGGCCTGCGTCCCGCCTGGTATTCCTCCGGCTTCGGCGCGCATCTCACCTGGACGCTGCCCTTCGGCGTGCTCATCATGTTCGCCGTCTTCAACCGTTTCTCGCCGGCCTATGAGGAGGCGGCGCGCGATCTCGGCGCCTCGTCCTGGCAGACCTTCCGCCATGTCGTCCTGCCGATGATCGCGCCGAGCCTCGTCGGCGTCGGGCTCTTCGGCTTCACGCTCTCCTATGACGAGTTCGCCCGCACGCTGATGACATCAGGCACCTACAACACGCTGCCGCTCGAAATCTACGGCATGACGACCAATGTCACGACGCCGGTGCTCTACGCGCTCGGCACCGTCACGACCCTCTTCTCCTTCACCGTGATCCTCGGCACGCTCGGCACGATCTACTATCTGCGCCGGCGGCAGGATCGGGCGCTTTAGGCATTCCATGCGCATCCTGCTCGTCAATCCGAATACGACCCAATCCATGACCGACAAGGCCGCCGCGGCAGCGCGCGCGGTCGCCGGTCCCATGACCGAGATCGTGG
This sequence comes from Rhizobium alarense, assembly GCF_021555155.1. Lineage (GTDB taxonomy): Bacteria > Pseudomonadota > Alphaproteobacteria > Rhizobiales > Rhizobiaceae > Rhizobium_D > Rhizobium_D alarense. Next base: position 25,262 of record NZ_JAKGBU010000044.1, on the reverse strand, counting down.
CGGCGACCTCGCAGATGGGACCGGCCTCCATCGAGGGCCACTATGACGGTGCACTGGCGCTGCCGGGCCTGATCGAGCAGATCCGCCGCGGCGAGGCGGCCGGCGCCGACGCCGTGGTGATCTGCTGCTTCGACGACACGGGGCTCGATGCGGCGCGTGCCATGGCGTCGATCCCGGTTCTGGGCCTCTGCGAAAGCGCCCTGGCGACGGCGGGTTTTCTGGCACAGCGGTTTACGGTGGTCACGACGCTGGAACGCTCCCGCGTGCTGATCGAGGACCTGTCGCGCCGTTATGGATCCGGTCACCGGGCAAAGGTCCGGGCGGCCGACATTCCCGTTCTCGAACTGGAGGAAAAGGCATCCGGCGCGCTCGGCAGGCTCAGGGGCGAGATCGAGCGGGCGCTCGACGAGGACGGCGCCGAAGCCATCGTGCTCGGCTGCGCCGGCATGGCCGACCTCGCCTACGAGCTTCAGGAGTTTTATGGCGTGCCCGTCATCGACGGGGTGTCTGCGGCGGTCAAGCAAGCGGAGGCGCTGGTGGCGCAGCGGCTGACGACGAGCAAACGCGGGTCCTATGCCGCGCCACTGGCGAAGGCCTATGCCGGGCAGATGAGCGTCTTTGCGCCGAAGGTGGCGTGAGGCGGCAATGTCGTCAACTGCCATGAAAGCGCTGGAGTTCCGGTCCTACTGGATGATTGGAACATCCTGTGTTAAGGTGTACACATCTCAGCACAAGGACTGTCGCGATGCCGGCCAGCACCACAATGACCATACGGGTTCGCCCCGATGTCAAGGACAAGCTCGATCGGCTTGCCGCCGGCACGCAGCGCAGCAAGTCGTTTCTGGCCGGCGAGGCGGTTGCCGCCTATGTCGAGCGCGAGCTTGAGATCATCGAGGGCATCCATGCGGGCATTGCGGATGCCGAAGCCGGCCGGACGGTATCGCACGACTTGGCGATGGCCGAGGTCTATGCCGTCATCGATGCCGCAAATCCTGCGAAAGACAAGGCATGACGAGCCCGGTCCAGTGGTCGCGTGCGGCGCTGGACGATCTCAAGCAGCAGGTGGCTTTCATTGTGCGGGACGATCCGGCCGCAGCGCTTCGCGTCGCCGACCAGATACGGGATGCCGGCATTGCTCTCGGCGAAAAGGCGACGGGGCGGCCGGGTCGCGTGACGGGCACCTACGAGAAGTCCATAAGCCGGCTTCCCTATGTCATATCCTATCAGTTGCGGCATCTTGCCGGCCGCGAAACCATCGTCATCCTGCGGGTGATCCATACGGCCCGCGACTGGCCCGCCGGGAAATGGCCGGGCTGATCGGCTGGCTCAGCGTGCCGGTGCTTACCGGATGCTTTCGAAGGCAGGTCACGTCCCCGACCGCCGGACCCGTTCCACCCACTCCGCCCCGATCTTCCATCGCCGCAGCACGTCGAGCGGGTCCTCGCCGTCGAGCCGTGAACAGATGCGGTAGACCTCCAGCACCTCCACGTTCATCTCGCCCTTCTGGAAGAAGAACATCGCCGCCGCATAGCGGGTGCGGCCGGACCATTCGGTGCCGGGCGGTGTGCGGACCAGCGTCCAGTTCTCTCGGGTCTCGTCGTCCATCATCCGGTCATTTCAGGGCGGGCGGGGTCGCCGTTCGTCGTGCGAGCTTGACGAAGGGGCGGGGCACGATCTTGGCGCGCTTCATCAGCTTTTGATAACGCAGTTCGCGGAGCGCATAGATTTCCACCCAGAGGTCGTCCACGATCTTCGAGCCGTAGGGCCGGTCGAGCGTGGCGATGGCGATGTTGCGCTTGGCGGTCGGCGACCAGATGCCGGCGGTGACGAGCCCGACCTCGCGCTTCTTGCGGTGATAGACGATCGCGTGCTCGGCCGGCACATTGCCTTCGATTTCGAGACCGACGAGGATGCGCTTCAACGTCTGCCTGCGCCGCGCTTCCAGGACCGCCTTTCGGCCGTTGAAGTTCGGCTTGTCCGGATCGACCAGCCAGTCGAGGCCGATTTCGTCCGGCATGCGCACCCGGTTGGCGCGAAGCGCGCCCTCGGCGGTGACGAAATCCGCATTGGCGACGATGAAGCCCGCCTCTATACGGGTCTGGTTCAGGGCGCCGTAGCCGATGGCGCGGATGCCGTGCAGTTCGCCCGCCTGCCAGAGCCGGTCCCAGAGCGAGAGCGCAAGCGCCCGCGGCACGAAGAGTTCGTAGCCGAGATCGCCGGTAAAACCCGTCCGGGAGATCGTCACGGTGCCGCCCTCGTGCGGGAAGGTGGCGATGTCGAACGGTTTCAGCCGCGCGGCTTCCGCAAAGCCGGCGGCGGCCAGAACGGCAAAGCTCGTCGGTCCCTGCAAGGCCACGCCGGCCACTTCCTCGGTTTCCTCGCGGATGTCGACCGCAAAGCCGATGGCGCTGTCGAGCAGCCAGGGCAGATGGCGCTCCTGGCAGCAGAGGCGGAATTCCTCGTCGCCCAGGCGGAACAGCGTGCCGTCGTCGAGCACATGGCCGTGGTCGTCGCACCAGGCGGTGTAGTGCACCCGGTTGACGGCGAGCTTGCGCACGTCGCGCAAGGTCAGCCGGTTGAGGTAACGTTCCGCGTCCGGGCCTGCGATCCGGTATTTCACCATCGGCGAGATGTCGAAGAGCGCGGCGGTCGAGCGGATCGCGAAATATTCGAGTTCCGGGTCGAAAAGCGAATGCGGCGCCTTGTAGCCGGCCCAGTTGTACCAGTCGTTGACCTCGCTCAGCGCCTCGAGCCGCGGATGGAACGGCGTTTCGAGGCGCGGCGTCAGGATGTGGTTGCGGGCCGCGCGGCGAAGCTCGGCGGCTCCCTTGCTCATGGCGTTCATCGCCTGCCTCCCGAAGAAATGATGTGGCGCGCGGCGTTCCAGCCGGGCAGGCCGGAAATACCGCCGCCCGGATGCGCGCCGGCGCTTGCGAGATAAAGTCCCTCGATCGGCGTCGCATAGCCGGAGGCCGCACCCGTCGGACGGTTGATCAGAAGCTGGTCGGGCTGCAATTCGCCGTGATGCCAGTGGCCGCCCGGCAGATTGTACTCCGCCTCGATGTCGACAGGCGTGGAGAGCTCGGCGGCGACGATGGTCTTGCCGATGCCGGGCGCATGCCGCTCCAGCACGTCGAGAACGATCTTCAGGAAGGCGGGCTTGCCGGCCTCCCAGCCCATCTTCAGCCGATAGGGTGCGTATTGCACGAGTGCGGAGAGCGTGCAGGCTCCGGAGGGTGCGAGCGTCGGATCGGCGAGGCTCGGCAGCACGATCTCCATCACCGGATCGGGCGAGAACTCGCCATATTTCGCCGGGTTGAAGGCATTTTCGACATGCACCATCGACCGGCTGACGACAATGCGCCCGCCATGGTCCGCCTCGGGCAGTCCCGTGAAGGCCGGCCTACGGTCAAGGGCCAGGTCGAGCTTTGCCACATTGCCGAAGGAGCGGATGTTCCTGACGGAGCGCACGAAGCCGGTGCCGCTTTCGGCGGGGTCGACGAGCGTCAGGAAGGTCGCCTGCGGATGGATCGCCGAGACGACGACCGGCGCCGAAATCTCCTCGCCGGTTGCCAGCACCACGCCGCCCGCCTTGCCGCGATCGGCAAGGATGCGGCCGACCGGCGTGCCGCAGCGGATGGTGACGCCGGCCTTTTCGGCGGCCCGGACGAAGGCGGGCGCAATCGCCGCCATGCCGCCCTCGGGGATGAACTGGCCGCCGGTGCGTCCGGCAACATCGCCGGTCAGGCGGTAGTAGAGGCCGAGCAGTGAGGTCGGCGAGCGGGGGCCGAGATGGATGCCGAGCGTCGCGTCGAAGGCGAGCAGGCCCTTCAAGCGGTCGTCCGCCAGATATTCGTCGGCGACGTCGGCGACATTCATCAGGAGCATGCGCAGGAAGTCGCGGCCTTCGGCACGGCCCTTGCGCAGCACGCCGAGCCCGGCCCCGGCGAGCGTCCGGATGTCGCCCATGGAGATCGCGCCGATCTGCGGCGGCGCGCGGCGCAGGAAGCGCTTGAGGATGCCGGCCTGGAAGGTCAGCTTGTCGCGCAGCGCCGCGAAGGCTTTTGCTTCCGCCGCCGAGACGCCGTCGATCATCTCGCCATAGGCGCCGCGCAGCACGGCCGGTTCGCCGCCGCCGAGCACGGCGGTCGGCATCATCGTGCCGGTTCCGGCGGTGAGGCCGAGACCGAGGTCGCGCGCGACTTCGGCATCGAGGCGGTTGACGAGGTGGGCGAGCCCCGCCGAGCGGAAGCCCGGCGAAAATTCGCGCCCGCGCATGGCGCCGCCCGGTTCGTTGGCGGCCTCGAGAACCAGCACCCGGCGGCCCGCGCCGCCGAGCTTGGCGGCGGCGGCGAGGCCGTTGTGGCCGGCGCCGATCACGATCGCATCATAGGACGTCATGGGCCTTGCTCATCTCATCGGGGGAGCGCTTGAGGTCGCGCAGGATCTCGGCGGCGGCGTTGCGTCCGGGCGCCCCCATGACGCCGCCGCCCGGGTGCGTGGAGGAGCCGCACATATAGAGCCCGGCGATCGGGCTTCGATATTGCGCATAGCCCGGCACCGGCCGGTTGAACAGCAACTGGTCGAAGGTCAGTTCGCCCTGGAAGATATTGCCCTCCGTCAGGCCGACCTCGTTTTCGATCTCGCGCGGCGTGCGCACTTCCATATGCACGATGCGGTCGCGGAAGCCGGGCGAATATTGCGCGATCTGATTGACGACGGTGTCGGCAAAGGCCGCCTTGTCCGCATCCGTCCAGTCGCGGCCTTCCACCTTCGGCGGGCAATATTGCACGAAGCAGCTCATGAAATGCTTGCCGGGCGAGGTCATGGTCGGGTCGAGCAGGGTGGGGATCATCATGTCGAGGAAGGGATCGGCCGACCAGCGCCCGGCCTTCCAGTCGTCATAGGCGCGTTCCATGCGCTCCACCGAGTCCGTGAAATGCATGTCGCCGCGGATGCAGGTCGATCCGCCAGGCAGCGCCGGGAATTCCGGCAGGCTGTCGAGCGCGATGTTCACCTTGCCCGACGAGCCGCGCATCTTGAAGTGCTTGACGCGGTGGACGAAGTCGCCGGGCAGCGCATCCTCGTCGACGAGCTTCAGGAATGTGCGTTTGACGTCGGCATTGGAGACGACGCGGTTCGCCTTCACCTCCTCGCCGTTTGCGAGTACCACGCCGGTGGTGCGTCCGCCGCGGGTAAGAATCTTGTCGACTTCGGCATCGGTGCGGATCGTGCCGCCGGATGCCTCGAAGGAGCGGGCGAGCGCCTGGGTGATCGCCCCCATGCCGCCGCGGGCATAGCCCCAGGCGCCGACCGAGCCGTCCACCTCGCCCATATAGTGATGCAGCAGCACATAGGCGGTGCCCGGAGACATCGGCCCGAGCGCCGTGCCGATGATGCCCGACAGCGCCAGGTAGGCCTTGATGACATCCGTCTCGAAATATTCGTCGAGAAAGTCGGAGATCGACATGGTCCAGAAGCGCAGCGTCTCGGCCATTTCGTGCGGGCTGAACTCGCCGAACTTCTTCGCGAGATAGAGCAGTTCGGACATGTCGCGCGGGCGGAAGCCGAAGGAGTCGGGGGCGGTGCGCATCAAAAGCGGCTGGATGAAACGGCACTGGCGCGTCACGTCGCGGGCATAGCGCTCGTAGGCCTCGGCATCGCGCTTCGAGTAGCGGGCGAATTCGCGGCGGTGGCTGTCGTGGTCGCGGTAGGAGGCGAGATAGTCGCCGTCGCGGGTGAAGACGGCGCCGCCCTCATAGGAGATGACCTGCAGCCCGTGTTTCGGCAGTTCGAGGTCGCGCATGATTTCGGGGCGGAAGAGCGAGCAGACATAGGAACAGTTGGAATAGAGGAAGCCGGGCGTCAGCTCGCGGCTTGTCGCCGCGCCGCCGACCCAGCCGTTCTTTTCCAGAACCATCACCTGAAGGCCGGCGCGCTGCAGGTAACAGGCCGTCACCAGGCCGTTGTGGCCGCCGCCCACGATCAGCACATCGAATTTGCGCATCGCATGTTCTCCCTCTGCTTAAAGGCTGCATCAAAAGCAAAATCCTGTCCAGAGATTTTGAATGAATATTCAGCAAGTATATTGCAATCATCTGATTATGCGCTAGAATTTCGATACGAAGCGATGTTGGCGAATGCAGGGGGATAGGGGTCGGCATGGGGTCTGCGGGGTCGGGCATGGGTGAACGCGAGCCGGAATACGACGAGGCGGCGATCCGTTTTCTCGAGGCGCTCTGGGGGGAGGGTTATCTCTCGCCGGGCGGCTCCGCGGAGGTCGATCGCGTGCTGATGGGGCTTGCTCTCAAGGGGCGGACGGTGCTCGATTTCGGCTGCGGCGCCGGCGGCATCTCGCTGCACATCGCGCGGACCTACGATCCCGCCGGCGTTGTGGGCTACGATGTCGAGCAGCCTGTCGTGGACCGCGCCCGCGCGGCGGCCGCGGCGGCGGGGCTGGCTTCCGTCGTCCAGTTCGTCGCGAGCCCGCCGGGGCGGCTTCCGTTTAACGACGACAGTTTCGACCTCGTGTTCTCCAAGGATGCGATGATCCACGTGGCCGACAAGGAATGGCTGTTCGGCGAACTCTATCGCGTGCTGAAGCCGGGCGGCCGCCTTGCCGCCTCCGACTGGCTGATCGCGCATGACGGCGAGCCGTCCGACGACATGAAGGCCTATGTCGCGGCCGAGGGCCTGAGCTTCGGCATGGCGTCACCGCGCCGCTATCTGGCCGCGATGACCGCCGCCGGCTTCGTCGACGCATCGGCGGAAAACCGCAACGCCTGGTACCGGGAGGTGGCGCGCGGCGAGTTGGAGCGGCTCAGGGGGTCGCTCTATGCGGAGGCCGCCGCGGCCGTCGGCGAGGCCTATGTCGAGAAGAATATCCGCACCTGGGCCGCCATGCAGAAGGTTCTTGACTCGGGCGAACATTGCCCCACTCATCTGCGCGGCAGCAAGCCGAACGGGAGGGCTCCGTGACCGTGACGCTGCGCAATCCCAAGGGCAAGGTGACCATGAAGATGCGGGTGAATGCGGCCGAGCAGGATGCGGCCGAGGGTGAGCGGAAGGGGCGCAAGGCGTCCAAGGAAACCAGGCGTCAGCAACTGATCGAGGCGACGATCGATTCGCTCGCCAAACGCGGCTATTCGGAGACGACGCTCGCCGATGTCGCCGATGGTGCCAATCTCTCGCGCGGCATCGTCAACTTTCATTTCGAAAGCAAGGAAAAGCTGCTTGTCGCGACGCTGCAATACATGGCCGACGAGTATGCCGTGCACTGGCAGGCGGCACTCGACCGGGCGGGTCCGCGGCCGGCGGACCGGCTCTGGGCGGTCGTCGCCGCCGATTTCGATCGCCGCATCTGCACGAAGCGCAAGCTCGCTGCCTGGTGCGCCTTCTGGGGCGAGGCCAAGTCGCGCCCGACCTACCAGGCGCTCTGCGGCGCGCGCGACGTGAAATACCAGGAGACGGTGATCGCGCTCTGCGCCGAGCTGAAGGCCGAAGGCGGCTACGACTATGCACCGGAGCCCATGGCGCTTTCGCTGTGCGCCATGCTGGAAGGGCTGTGGCTGAGGCTGATGATGGGGGACGGCACGACGCGCGAGACGGCGCACGAAGCGGCGATCGTCTTCATCGTTACCGCCTTTCCGAACCATGTGAGCTACCAGGGACCAAAATAGGGAACCCGAAAACGGGGAAGGAGCAGACAATGACCATTCGCATGATTGCAGGACATTTCACCTCGGCCGCATGCGCCGCCACGCTGGCGCTCTCGGCGGCATTCCCCGCAGCGGCCGCCGATACCCTGACCGTCTTCGACTGGTCCGGCTACGAGGATCCGGCCTTCCATCCGGCCTATACCGGGAAATATGAAGGCTCGCCCGACTTCTCCTTCTTCGGCGATGAGGAGGAAGCCTTTCAGAAGCTGCGTGCCGGCTTCAAGGCGGATCTTGCCCATCCCTGTTCGCAGAGCGTCGTCAAATGGCGCGAGGCCGGCCTGCTGGAACCGCTCGACACCGCCAAGCTCACGGCCTGGAACGACACCCTGCCGGGTCTGAAGGCGATGAAGGATTTGATGACCTCCGCGGACGGTACCGCCTGGATGATTCCCTTCGACTGGGGCAACACGGTGCTGACCTATCGGACCGACACGGTGAAGCCTGAGGAGGTCGCCTCGCTCAAGGCCTTTGCCGATCCCAAGTTCAAGGATCGCGTGTCGATCGGCGACAATGTCGACGACGCCTATGCGCTGGCGAGCCTCGCCATCGGCGTGAAGGACTGGACGACGCTGACCGACGAACAGTTCAAGCAGGCCTCCGACTTCCTGCGTGACGTCCACAAGAACGTCCGGCTCTACTGGACGGACAATACGGATCTCAGCCAGGCCATGGCGAGCGGCGAGGTCGATCTCGCCTGGGCCTGGAACGAGACGGCGACGACGCTCCAGGCGGATGGCGTTCCGGCGGCGATCAAGAAGGACACGGCCGAGGGACTTTCCACCTGGGTCTGCGGCTATGTGCGCCTCAAGGGCGCCGAGGGTAGCGAAGAGAAGGCCTACGATTACATGAACGCCGTGACCGATCCGGCGATCGCCGCCTACATGGTCGAGAGTTGGGGCTACGGCCACTCGAACGCCAAGGGCATGGCAGCCGTCGATGCGAAGATCCTCGCCGACAAGGGCTATGACAATGTCGACCAGTTTGTCGCAAACACGCTCTTCCAGGCGCCGATGCCGACCGAACTTCGCCAGAAGATGATCGCCGAGTTCGAGAAGATCAAATCGGGCTATTGATGGCAAAGCCGCTTGATGTGATCGTGGTGGGGGCCGGCTTTGCCGGCCTTTCCGCTGCGCGGAGCCTGACGGATGCCGGCTGCGATGTGCTGGTTCTCGAGGCCCGCGACCGGGTCGGAGGGCGGGTCGAGTCCGTCACGCTGCCGGATGGCCTGCGGCTCGACACGGGCGGCCAGTTTCTCTGCGACGACATGCCGAACGTCATGGCGCTCGCGCGCCGTCTCGGCACGACGCCGGTGCCCACGCCCGTCACGGGAATGTCGCTGCTGCAACCGCCCGTCGACGCGCGGGAGACGGCGCGCATCCATGACGAACTCGCCGCGCTGAGGGCGCGCATCGACGCGCTCGATCCCGCGGATCCGGCCGTTGCCGGCCTGCATGTCGCCGACTGGCTCGCGGGACAGGGCGAAAGCGCGGAGGGCCGCAGCGCGTTCCGCGCACTGGTGGAGGGCCTGTGGTGCCAGCCGGCCCGCCGCCTGCCGCTCTGGTACCTCGCCTCCAACGACCGGCGCATCACCAATGATGTGCCGGAACTGCAGTATTCGCTTGGCGAGACGATGCATGGGCTCGCGGAACGGCTCGCGGCGACGCTCGGCGACCGGTTGCGGCTCAACGCGCCCGTCGAGCGGATCGTGCACGGCGCGGCCGGCGTCGAGGTGCTGGCCGGCGGCAGTCGCCATGCCGCCCGTTGCTTTGTCCTTGCCGTGCCGCCGGTGATGGCCGCGCGCATCGCCTGCGACCCGCCGCTTCCCGAACCGCTCGCCGGCGCGCTCTCCGCCTGGGAAAGCGGCAAGGTGGTCAAGGCCTTCGTGCGCTATCGCCGTGCGTTCTGGCGCGACCGGGGTCTGAGCGGCATGGTGATGTGGCGCGAGCCGATCGGCCTCTTCTGCTGCGACGTGAGCCGGAGCGCCGAAGAGGCGGTGCTGGTCGTCTTTGCCGGCGGGCCGACGGCGGAGCTCTGGCGGCCGGCGGGCGAGGCGGCGACGCGTGCGGACATGCTGGACCGGCTCGCCGCCGCGCTCGGCCCTGAGGCCCGCGACGCGCGCGACGTGGTCATGCGCGACTGGACGGACGACGACTGGAGCGGCGGCGGCTACAGCGACTGCATCCTTGCCATGGACGGCTACGCCGCGGAAGCGCGGCTCCTCGAAGGCCAGCCGCCGGTCCACTTCGCCTGCTCGGAGATCGCGCCGTCCTTTCCCGGCTATGTGGAGGGGGCGATTGTCGCCGGCCGGGCTGCGGCGGACCGGGTGCTGTCTTCCTTTGCCGCCAGGACCGCAGGCGCGTCGGCCTGAACGCCGGACCGCTCGTTCATACCCGCTCCACCGGCGGATCCTCCGACAGCAGCACGAACGCGTCCGGGTCGTAGGCGAGGCGGATCTCGGCGCCGATCGGCAGGTCGTCGGCGCCGTAGTCATTGGTCTCCACCATGGACAGCGGCTGCTCCAGGCCGTCGACGCCGACCGTCAGATGTGTGACCTCGCCGAAATAGGCGCGGTTCTCGACACGTCCCTTGAGTTCGTTCGGCGCGTGGGCGTCGTCCCAGAGAAGCCGCAGGCGCTCGGGGCGGATGCCGAGTGTCACGCGACCGTTGGCGGCCGCGAAACCCTGCGGCTTGGCGAGGCTGATCGTGCCGAATTTCGCCGCCTCGACGGAGACGCTGCCGGACTGCTCGCCGGCGAGGCGGCCGGAGAGGAAGTTCATGCCGCCGAGGAAATCGGCGACCTTGCGGGTGCGCGGCCGCTGGTAGATGTCCTTCGGCGTCGCGATCTGGGCGATCCTGCCGCCGAACATGACGGCGATGCGGTCGGACAGCGCGAGCGCCTCGTACTGGTCATGCGTTACGAGGATGAAGGTGATGCCGACCTGTTTCTGCAGCATGCGCAGTTCCACCTGCATCTCCTCGCGCAGCTTCTTGTCGAGCGCCGAGAGCGGCTCGTCGAGCAGCAGCACCTTCGGCCGCATGACGAGCGCGCGGGCGAGCGCCACGCGCTGGCGCTGGCCGCCGGAAAGCTCGTGCGCCTTGCGCTTGCCGAGTCCCGTCAGCCGCACCATGCCGAGCGCCTCGTCGACGCGGCGCCGCTCCTCGCTGTCGCCGAGCCTCAGCCGCTTCAGCCCGTAGGCGACGTTCTCGCCGACATCGAGATGCGGAAAGATCGCATAGTTCTGGAAGACCATGTTGGTCGGCCGCCGGTTGGCGGGCAGATGCGTGGAGGCGACGCCGTCGATATAGATCTCGCCGTTCGACGGCACGTCGAAGCCGGCGATCGCGCGCAACAGCGTGGTCTTGCCGCAGCCCGAAGGGCCGAGCAGCGAGAAGAATTCGCCCTCGGCAATGTCGAGCGAGACGTCGTCCAGCGCCTTGTAGATGCCGTAGTATTTCGAAACGTTCTCGATCGCGATCATGGTGCGTTCGGGCATCGGGTTCTCCTAGGGGGCGACGCGGGCCGCCTCGGTGCGCGCTTCGGCGCGGCGGCGCAGGATTTCGGCGACGGTGAGCAGGACGACGGTGGCGGCGATCATGATGGTGCCGAGCGCCAGCACGCCGGGCAGCTTCGCCGCGAAGCGCAACTGGCCCCAGATATAGACCGGCAGCGTCGGTTCGGTGCCGGAGAGGAAGAAGGCGAGGATGAACTCGTCGAGCGAGATGGTGAAGGTGACGAGCAGGCTCGACAGGATGGCCGGGGCGACGACCGGCAGGGTGACGCGCCGGAAGGTGCCGATCGCCGTTTCGCCGAGATCGAAAGAGGCTTCCTCAAGGCTGCGGTCGAAACCCTCGAAGCCGGAGATCAGAACCGACATGGCATAGGGCACGCAGAAGACCGTCTGGCCGAGGATGACCGTGACGAGGGAGAGCTGGACGCCGAGCGCCAGCACGATCATCAGAAGCGAGACGGCGACGATGATCTCCGGCAGAAAGAGCGGCGCCATGATGAGGCCGGTCGCCGCCTTCTGGCCGCGGAAGCGGTAGCGCGTGACGGCGCGGGCGGCGCAGATGCCGAGCGTCGTTGACAGGATCGAGACGGAAATGCCGACGACCAGGCTGTTCCAGGCGGCGCCCTGCATCTCCGAATTGCCGGCGAGCGAGGCGTACCACTTCGTCGTGAAGCCGGCGAGCGGGAAGGTGGTCGTCGCCGCGTTGTTGAACGAAAAGATCGGCAGCAGCAGGATCGGCAGATAGAGGAACAGGAAATAGAGGGCCACATAGGCCGGCAGCCAGGGCAGGACGGCAAGGCGTCGGGTGAGTGCGGTCATCGGATCCTCCGGACGACGGACCGCAGGCCGAGCACGACGGCGGCAGCGACAAGGGAGACGAGGATCATCGTCGTTACGGAAAGCGCGGCGCCGAGCGGCCAGTTCGCCGCCTTGCCGAACTGCGCCTGGATGGCGGTCGCGATCATCACGCCGTCCTTGCCGCCGACGAGGCGCGGCGTCACGTAGTCGCCGACGGTCGGGATCATGACGATGAGGAAGGCGGAGATGACGCCCGGCAGCGACAGGGGCAGCGTGACGCGCAGGAAGGCACGCAGCCGGCTGTCGCCCAAGTCACGCGCCGCCTCGATCAGCGAACGGTCGATCTTCTGCAGCGAGACGTAGATCGGCAGGATGGCGAAGGCGGCCCAGCTATGGACGAGCGTGATCACGACGGCGTTGGAATTGTAGAGCAGGGAGGTCAGCGGTTGCTCGATGATGCCGAGCGACTTGAGCCCCGTGTTCATCACGCCGCCGTAGCCGAGGATGACCTTCCAGGACATGACGCGCAGCAGATAGCTCGTCCAGCAGGGCACGGTGACGAGAAAGAGCCAGAGGTTCTTGTGGACGCCGCCATGGAAGGAGATGAACCAGGCGATCGGATAGGAGAAGACGACGGTGACGATGCTGACGGCGAGCGAAATCCAGAGCGAGCGGATGAAGAGGTCGCGATAGATCGGCTCGGTCAGCGCCTGGCGGTAGTTTTCGAGGGTGACGGTCCGGTCGATCGTCAGGTAGTCCTGGGTCCAGAAGCTGTAGGCGATGACGATGAGGACGGGCAGAAACAGCAGCGCGAGCGCGTAGAGCAGGGTGGGCGAGATCATCGCCAGGCCACGCGCCTCCTCGCCGTCCCGCCAGCGGGTTCGCCCGGCCTCGGGGGGCGCTTCGGCGAGCGTGCCGATCGCCGCCGCCGTCATCGGCGCGGTCTCCTTCGACAACACCTGCGGCATGCAAGAGCTGCTTTTCCCATTGTGCCTGCCTTTTCGGCTGTTTGCTGTTCCCGGAAGCGAGCATGCGCCCAAATGCCCATTGAAATCAAGTGCTATTTCTGCAATATTGATTGAATGAACATTCAATATGTTGAGAAAACTTCTGACTTTTCATGTTCTTGTTCCAAATCGATCCTGATGGAATAGAGGGAGAATGTCATGGCGGCGATACCGAAGGCGGCGGGAGAAGGCAGGGGTGCGGACGATTTCCCCGCCGACGATCTGACACGGATCGCCGAACGGCATCTCGTGCAGCCGTGGCCGGTCGCCGGTTCGATCGGCGCGGAGGCGCGCGGGCGCATCGAGGCGGGCGAGGGCGTTTATGTCACCGACGCCGCCGGCCGGCGGCTGATCGACGGTCCGGCCGGCATGTGGTGTGTCAATGCCGGCCACCGCAACAGGGCGCTGGCCGACGTCATGGCGTCGCAGGCGATGGAGCTTTCCTACAATTCGCCCTGGTACACGACCAACGCGCCTTCGGCGATTCTCTCCGGGCGGCTTGCCGGCCATGCGCCGGACGGTGTCGACCATGTCTTCTACACGACCGGCGGCTCGTCGGCCGTCGAGACGGCGCTGCGCTTCATGCAGTTCTACAACAATGTAAGGGGCCGGCCGGAGAAGAAACTGATCGTCTCGCGCCAGGGCGGCTATCACGGCTCGACCTATCTGTCGGCCTCGCTCAACGGCCGGCCGCGCGACCACGACTGGATGGACAGCGCGGGCGAGCAGGTGGTGAAGCTCACCTGTCCGGATCCGTTCCGCCGGCCTGCCGGCATGAGCCTTGAAGCCTTTGCGGATTTCCTCGTTGCGGAGTTCCGCCAGGTGATCGAGACGACAGGGGCGGAGCGCATCGGCGCCTTCATTGCCGAGCCGATCATGGCATCCGGCGGCGTCATCGTTCCGCCGGATGGTTATCTCAAGCGCATGCACGCGCTCTGCCGGGAAAACGGCATCCTGTTCATCGCCGACGAGGTGGTGACGGCCTTCGGCCGGCTCGGCGAGGTCTTCGCGTCGAAGGCGGTCTTCGACATCGAACCGGACATGATCACTTTTGCCAAGGGCGTGACATCGGGCTACTTCCCGCTCGGCGGCGTGATGATCGCCGGCCGGCTTTTCGAGGATCTGCGGCGGTCCAACCATACGGAGGCGATGTTCGCGCACGGGCTCACCTATTCGAGCCATCCCGTCGGCTGTGCCGTGGCGCTGAAGAACCTCGACATCCTGGAAGACGGGCTGCTGGAACACGCCCGTTCCGTCTCGGATCATTTCCAGAAGAGCCTCAAGGCGCTCGAGGACCTGCCGCTCGTCGGCGAGGTGCGCGGCATGGGGCTGATGGCCTGCGTCGAATGCGTCGCCGACCGCTTCAGCAACAATCCGCTGACACTCGATCTCGAAGTCGGCAAGCGCATCGACCGGCACTGCCACGACCTCGGCTTGCTCGTCCGGCCGCTCATCAACATGTGCGTGATGTCACCGCCGCTGACGATTTCGCCAGACCAGATCGAGGAGATGACCGCGATCCTGCGCAGGGGCATCGAGCTCACGATGGACGATCTCACCCGCGAAGGGCTGTGGAACGGCTGACGGGACGAAAGGGCCGGCTGCATCGGTCAGCAGGCCTGCTCTTCTGCCCCCGGGCAACGTCGTCCAGGCACATTCCCCGGCCTTGACGTCATTGGGTCCGCTTGCGCGGACCCTCTTTTGTTTGGCGTGCATGACCGCCGGACCGATGGCAGGCCGGCAGAATTCCGCAACCCGAGCCCGATTGCTCAGAACTCCTCCCAGGACTCCTGCACGCTGGCGGCCTGGGCACCCTGGTAGGATCGGGCGACCTTGCCTGCCAGCTGACGTGCCGGAGAGGGGACCGGTCGATGCCGCTCGTTGGCGACGGCCGGAACATTCCCCCTCGAACCTTCGCCCAGCTTGAACTGGCCGATCAGGGTGAAAAGGGCCGACGCCTCCTTGGCGAGACTGTGGCTTGCGGCGGTAGACTCCTCGACCATCGCGGCATTCTGCTGCGTTCCCTGGTCCATGGTGTTGACCGCGGTGTTGATCTCCTTCAGTCCCGTCGCCTGTTCGCGCGCCGCGTCGACAATCGCCGAGACGTTCGAATTGATGTCCTGGACCTGCCGGACGATCTGGCTCAGAGCCTGACCCGTATGCCCGACGAGCTCGACGCCCGCGCGCACCTGCTCGCCGGACGTATTGATCAATGCCTTGATCTCCTTGGCCGCCTTGGCCGAGCGTTGCGCCAGTTCGCGGACCTCCTGGGCGACGACGGCAAAGCCCTTGCCTGCCTCGCCCGCCCGCGCCGCTTCGACGCCGGCATTGAGCGCCAGGAGATTGGTCTGGAAGGCAATCTCATCGATGACGGAGATGATGTTCGAGATTTCTCCGGACGATTTCTCGATTTCGCTCATCGCGGTGATCGCCTTGCGGACCACCTCGCCGGACCGTTCCGCGTTCTCGCGCGTCGTTGCGACCAGCTTGCCCGCTTCCTCGGCCCGGTGGCTGGAGTCGGAAACGGTCGTGGTGATCTCTTCCAGTGCGGCAGCGGTCTCTTCGACGGATGCCGCCTGCTGCTCCGTGCGTTTTGAGAGGTCGTCGGCGGCAGATCTGATCTGGTTCGAGCCGGCAGCGATCGCCTCGGCATTTTGCTCGACCGAACGCATCGTGCTCTGCAACTTGGTTACCGCATTGTTGAAGTCCGAGCGCAGGCGTTCCAGCGTCGGAATGAAGGGGCTGCGGATCGCGACGGTGAGGTCGCCCTCCGCCAGTTGCTGCATGCCGTAGGCCAGCGCCTCGACATTCTCGACGCGCCCGGTGACGTCGGTGGCGAACTTCACGACCTTGAACACCTTGCCGTTCATGTCGAAGATCGGATTGTAAGAGGCCTGGATGTAGACTTTCTTGCCGCCCTTGCCGATTCGCAGAAACTCTTCCGAGAAGAATTCGCCAGCCCGCAGGCGCTCCCAGAACTGCCGGTAGTCCGCGCTTTGGGCGTAGCCCTGCTCGCAGAACATGGAGTGGTGGCGGCCCGCAATTTCCGTGGACTGGTAGCCGAGCGTCGTGAGGAAGTTCTGGTTGGCGGTCAGGATCTCGCCCTGCGGCGTGAACTCGATCACGGCCTGCGCGCGGGAAAGCGCCTCGAGCTTGCCGGCATCCTCTGCGGCGCGCAGTTTTTGCGCCGTGATGTCGGTGGCGAATTTCACGACCTTGTAAGGTTTCCCGCCGCGGCTTACCGGATTGTACGATGCCTCGATCCAGACTTCCCTGCCGCCCTTGCCGATGCGCCGATACTGGCGCTGATCGAACTCGCCGCGGCCGAGCTTTTCCCAGAACTGCCGATAGTCCGGGCTTGCGGCTTCCGCCGGGTCGACGAACATGCGGTGATGTTTTCCGACGATCTCGCTCAACTCGTAGCCGAGCGCCCGGCAGAAATTCTCGTTGGCATGCAGGATCGATCCGTCGAGCCGGAATTCGATAATGGCCTGTGACCGGCTCATGGCCTGCAGGACGTGACGGGCGTCACTGCCGATGCCGAAACTGAACGCTTTCATGTATCTCTCCTGGAAAGAACCGTCCGAGATGCGGCCTGACGCGCGGTCGACGGTTGAACGGGGTGGTGTAGGATATTGTGAAGTCGATTTTTGCGATTCCAAGGTCAGCACGTGCCTGGATCAGGTAATCCCGTGCTTTCAGAAGCTCCAGGCTTCCGAGGTGACCGGTCTTCGCAAGCGGTTCTGCGGCCTGCACGCTTCTGCCCTGCAGATATCGGGCCTTCTTCCTGAACGAAACGATTTCAGTCACCGTTGTCCTTGGGGAGAACTGTCGCCCGCAGGAAGCATTCCGCCGTTGCAAAAGCAGGCTGAACGCAAGTGCGTGTCGACGCGTGTATGGGAATTGTTCTGGTCCGAAGCCGGCTTCATGCCGGCGCGATCGAATATCTCATTCAGATACTGTTATTAGGCTTATTAGATATTGACGAATTATGAAATTTGCTGCGCAGCCGACCATTTTTGTGCAGATTGCAAAATATATATGCAACTTTATGAAATTTTCATCGAAGTTTCATCCTCTAGTTGATGTATTGTGGGAGAATTTTGCGTCAGGTCTACTATTTTTTACTTTTGTCAATTTTAGCGAATCCGACAGGCTGGTGCCTCACACCGACTGCTTCGAACTTGAGTTTCGCAAACCTGAACGGCCTTCCGATATCCTCCGCACGAGCCAATGGCGAACCCGATTTTGCGCGCCGGCTGATGCGCTCGGAATACGGGTTCGATGGAGAGGTTACGAACCGGACCTGGCGCTTCATGATCTCCTCCCGCTGTGAGCGGCGAGGTTCGCTCGCTGCCGCGCGCGCATCCTCAGCGGCGCATCGCCGCATCCGCCGCCGCCAGGTCCTTTTCCTCCGGCGCTTCGGAAAGCGTCATCACCGGCAGCACGCGGCGCAGGTGGTCGTGGTGGGTCCTGACGCCGTATTCGAGATCCGAGAGGTAGAAGCCGGCGAAGGCATTCGAGGTCATCGCCTCGTTCGACCAGATGGTGAGTTGGACGTCCTCGGCCTGCGTGTCGCGGTCGATGCGGAGGGCGAGGTAGCGCGCGGCGCGCTGTTCGCGGCTCTCCTCGCGGTAGCGGTAGACGGCGCCGCGCAGCATCGTGCGGCCGACGTCGACCGGGAATTCCTGGTAGAACTGAACGGTCTCGGGCGTCACCGCGATGACGGCGTTCGGGAAGAGACCGAAATAGATCCAGGCCTTGCGCAGGTGCTCCGGCAGCCGCGTGTTGTCCGGCGCGATCTTCACATACTTTCCGACGCTCCAGCGCCGTCCGGCATGGGGATTGTAAGTGGCGAAGGAGCGGCAGAGGCCGTTGACGAAGGGCTCGTCATAGTAGGTCGAGCCGTAGAGGTCCTGCAGCGCCGGATGCGCCATGGCCACATGGTAGCCCTCGTTGTCGACGTCGCGCACCGACTTCCAGTTGACCGGCGTTTCCTGCGTCCAGATCGCGCCCGCCGGGACCATTTCGGCGGCGCGGTAATGCGACAGCTCCTGCTCGAAAGGCTGCATCAGCGCGGCCACCGAAGGTTGCGGCCCGGGGGCGAAGCGGATGAAGACGAAGCCCTGCCATATCTCGCATTCGAGCGACGTCAGCGCGAACTCGGTCTTGTCGAGCGGCGGGAAGGAACGGGGCCGCGCGGCGCCGCGCAGCGTGCCGTCGAGATTGTAGACCCAGCCGTGGAACGGACAGACCAGCGCATTGCGGCAGGCGCCGCGGTCGTCTGCGACCAGCCGCGAGCCGCGATGGCGGCAGATGTTGTGGAAGGCGCGGATCTCGCCGTCCTGACCGCGCAGGAGCAGCGCCCGTTCGCCGATGACGTCCATCGTGACGTAGCTGCCGGGGTCGGGCAGGTCCGAGACGTGGCAGGCGATCTGCCAGTGCTCGCGGAAGACATGCTGCTTCTCGAGCTCCAGAAGAGCGGGGCTATGATAACACCAGCCGGGCAGGCCGCTCCTGTCCCAGTCGTTCGGAACGGAGATGTCGCGGACCACCTCATTCATTGTTTTGCCCCGTCTTTGTTGAACGTTCATTCAACCATTTCACATTTTTCGTTAAAATGGAATAGCTTGTGATGACGCTTCGGATCTATGGATGTGGAATTCACCGGCCGCTGCCGGGACTCCGGCGCCAATTTTCCAGCCGGACCGGGCACTTGCGCGACCGAGATCGGCCGGCATGTCCTGTGCGAAAACGCGGAAGAACCGGCCGCGGGGCCGGCCGGTTCTTCACAGGCGTTTGCCGAAGAAGGGGTCAGCGGCAGACGCGGACGCGCTTGATGACGAGGTCGCCCCACTTGTTGTAGCGGCGGATCTTCTTCCAGTGGCAGTGGCCGTAGCCATAGCCGTCATAGACGGTGACGTAGCCGCCGTGGTGATGGCCGTGGCCGAAGCCGAAATAGACGCCGCCGGCCTGCGACGGTGCGGCGAAGGAAACGGCGGCGACGGTGGCGACGACGGCGGACAGCATGATCTTGCGCATTGCGGTTCTCCTCTGGGGTCGGCGGATGGTTCGTTCCATCCAGTGATCCGACTATCCCACGGGAGAAAGCCACGCGCTGTTTCGCATGGAACAGGGCCGCTAGCGCTGCATCTCGGGGGAGATGCGGTCGAGGAAGAGGCCGGGCCGCAGCCGCTCGCCGATCATGCAGTCCGCGGCGGCGGCGGGCACGATGCGCGCCGGCGCTTCTCGGCCGCTGACTTCGAGGATCAGCTTGCGGCGGATCGCCTGGGCGAAGTCCTCGCGCTTGTGCACCGGCAGAACGAAGGCGCCCGGGCCGCCGATGACGCAATCGGCGTAGTAGCGGTCGAGCGCGCCATAGGCGACGGACGGCCGGACCATGATGGCAAGCCCGTTGACAACGATGCCGAGCTGGATGGCCGCATCGCGCGCCGGCGTCACCGGCGCCCCGAAATTGTTCGGCCCGTCGCCGGAGACATCGATGACGCGCCGCATGCCGGCGAAACCGTTGCCGTCGAAGAGCGGCACGGCATAGGTCAGGGCCGCGGAGATCGACGTGCCGCGCCGCGTCATGATCGGCCGCTCGTCGAGCCGGGCCGCAAAGGTCTCGGCCTCCTCGGCGGTCGAGATGATCTGCCAGGCCGTGAAGGACTCCGGGTTGATCCTGCCGGCCCATTCGAAATAGGTGATGGCGATGCGGCCGGTCAGCCCGCTCTGGACCGCGGTCAAGAAGTCCGGGTGGGTAAGGGCGGCGACATATCCGTCGCGCTGGATCTGCGCCTCTTCCAGGTCCATGGACCCCGAAACATCGACCGCCAGCACGAGTTCGACATCCACCTCCTCGTCGGCTGCCACTGTCGGCGCGGGTGCCGCCCATGCAAGGCATGTCAGGATGGCAAGGGCATCAATCCGCATGACATTCACCCCGGGAGACTCGATCGGTAGGGGACTGTAGCACGGCCGTTGCGGACGACCGACCGGCGGCGGTTCAACTCTCGGTGAAATGGAGCGGCTAAAGGCCGAATCAAGAGGTGGCGCCGGACCGTCGCTGAGGCGACCGCTCGCAGCGGCGATCGCCATCAGCCGCGACATCGGCTACAACCGCGTGGACATCGGCGGCTTCAATATGCTGCTCGTGGCGGAGCGCAGATCGGCGGACTATATCTGGCTCGTCACCCACGTTCTCGACGGCCGCAACGAGAGCGTGACCGGCGACGTCGAACGCGTGCCCGGCCAATCGCCGTGCGGCTTCTTCGGCTTCGCCCGCGCGGCGGCTGCAACCGGCATCTGGGAGGCATGACCATGGCCACGATTGTAGGACCGCTCACCTTCGCCGCCGCCATCGGCGCCGGGCTCAATGCGGGGCTCTTCTTCATCTTCTCCGTCTGCATCATGGCGGCCTTTGCACGGCTGCCGGCGGCCGACGGCATCGCGGCGATGAACGCCATCAATGTCGTCATCCAGAACCCGCTGTTCTTCCTTGCCTTCTTCGGCACGGCGCTTGCAGCGCTCGTCCTTGTCGCGGTCGGTTTCCTGCAGGGCGGACCGGCAGCGATGCCGCTCATCGCCGCCGGGCTGGTCTTCCTCGTCGGCGTCATCGGCGTGACGGTCGCCGTCAACGTGCCGCTCAACGATGCGCTCGCGGCGGCTGCACCGGGAAGCGCGGACGCTGCTGCGCTCTGGCAGCGCTATCTCTCCGTCTGGACGCTGTGGAACCACGTGCGCACGGTCGCGTCGATCCTCTCGCTTGGCCTGTTCGTGCTCGCCTACCGCCTCGCATGACGGCGGCCGGCGGTCATCTCCGCAAGGCCCGCCGCTGCTCGTCGCTCAGCGGCCGGATGGCCGAGCCGCGCAGCAGGAGAAAGAGCTTGGCCGTCTCCTCCAGTTCCTCGGTCGCATATTGCGCGTCCGCGAGCGTTCTGCCGGCGACGACGGGGCCGTGGTTGGCGAGCAGCACCGCGTGGCTCTTCTCCGCCTTGAGCGCCACGGCTTCGGCAAGCGCCGTGTCGCCGGGCGGGAAATAGGGAACCAGCGGCAGCGCGCCGACTCGCATGACATAATAGGCGGTGAGCGGCGGCAGCGCATCCTCGGGATCGACGTCGGCGAGAATGCTGACGGCGACCGAATGGGTCGAGTGCAGGTGCACGACGGCGGCATGTTCCGGCCGCTTGCAATACATGCACTGGTGCAGGAAGGCTTCCTTGGTCGGCGTGTCGCCGGCGGTGTGCACGCCTTCGGCCGAAAAGCGCGAGAGCCGCGCCGGGTCGAGCGCGCCGAGCGAGGCGTTGGTCGGCGTCATCAGCATCTCGCCGGTCGAGAGCCGCACGCTGATATTGCCGGTCGAGCCGAAGGTCAGGCCGCGCTCGAAGAGCGACTTGCCGACGGCGACGATGGCGTCGCGGGTTCTCGTTTCCTCGGAAAGGACAGCGGTCATTTCAAAAGCTCCCAGGCCTTCAGGAAGAAGTCGTCGGCGCCGAAATTGCCGGATTTCAGCGCCAGCGCCGGCTCGCCGCCGAGGCTTGCGGTCCAGGGCACGCCGGGGTCGATTTCCGGTCCGATCGCG
>NZ_JAKGBU010000044.1:0-3546 GCF_021555155.1 Rhizobium alarense | reverse complement strand
GGTCTCGCCTCCGGCGACGACGAAGCGGCGGAAGCCTGAATCCCTGAGCCGAACGGCGACGGTGGCGAGCAGGTGTTCGACCAGTTCGCCTGCCCGCTCGCGGCCGAGCGCCGCCTGCGCCCTGCCGACCTCGATCGGGTCGTCGCTCGAATAGACGAGAGGCGTGGCATGGGCGCTGTCGATGACCCATTTCGCCACCGCTTCCGCCGTCGTGCGCCCATCGGCGATTGCCTGCGGATCGACCTTCAGCGCCGGAATGCCCGCCGCATGGGCGGCCGCGATCTGCCGTCGGGTGGCGGTGGAGCACGAACCGGCGATGATGACCGATCGGCCCACCGGTGCGGGGAAGGGGCGTGCGGCCCCGGCGCCCGACGTGAAGCCGAAATTGGCGGGCAGGCCGATCGCCACGCCCGAGCCGCCGGTGACGAGCCTCAGCCCTGCCGCGGCCTTGCCGATCGCCCGGAGCTGGTCGTCCGTCACGGCGTCGACGATCAGCATACGCTTGCCGTCGTCTGCGGCCCTGTCGAACGCCGCCCGGATCGCCTCCGCGCCCTTTGCCACGGTCTCGTAGCCGACAAGGCCGACGGGCAGTGCGGTCTGCTTCTGCAGCACGCGCACGAGGTTCGCGTCGCGCATCGGCGTCAGCGGATGGTCCTTCATCGGGCTGTCGGAGAGCAGCAGGTCACCGACGAAGAGGTGACCGCGATAGACGGTGCGGCCGTTCGCCGGAAAGGCGGGGCAGGCGATCGACAGCGCGGCACCCGTGAGGTCGAGCAGCGCGTCCGCGACCGGTCCGATATTGCCGCCGTCGGTCGAATCGAAGGTCGAGCAGTACTTGAAGAAAAGCTGTTCCGCCCCGGCGTCGCGCAGCCGGCGCGCGGCGGCGAGCGACTGTGCGACGGCTTCGGTCTTCGGATTGGTGCGGGACTTCAGGGCGACCACGACCGCGTCGGCCTCGCCGAAGTCAAAGTCCGTACCCGGCACGCCGATCACCTGGACGACCCGCATGCCCTCGCGTGCGAGCATCAGGCAGAGGTCGGTCGCGCCTGTCAGGTCGTCGGCTATGGCCCCAATATGCATGTCGTCCTCCCTTTTCGTCCTTTCAGGCCGTCGCGCCTTCAAGGATCTCGTAGCCCGTGTCGACGATCGCCGTTTCAGCCGGCCGCTTCGGCTCCGCAATGATCCGCTCGGCGGCAATGCGGCCGATCAGGAAGCGGTCGGAGCGCACGGTCGACAGCGGCAGCGGGATCGCCTGGCCGATGTCGAGGCCGTTGAAGCCGAAGAGTGCCAGGCCGTCTTTGACGGCGATGCCGGCCGAGAGGCAGTGGAAATAGCCGCCGACCGCCATGTCGTCGTTGACGAAGACGGCGACGTCGATGTCCGGCGCCGCGCCGAGAAGCTTCGCCAGCATCTCCGTTCCCGCCTTCGCCGAGCTCGGGCCGTCCACATGCACTTCGCCGGCAAGCGACAGGCCGGCCTCGGCCAGCGCCGCGACGAGGCCCTCGTAGCGGAACCGGGCGCGCCGGTCCGCGTCCCAGTCGTGGCCGACATAGCCGAATCGGCGGTAGCCGCGGGAAATCAGATGTTTTCCGCTGTCGTAACCCGCCTGCCGGTGGGAGAAGCCGACGGCGAGATCGACCGGATCGCCGTCCGTGTCCATCAGTTCGGCGACCCGCACGCCGCTTTCAAGAAGCAGCCGGCGGGTCGTCTCGGTGTGGTCCGAACCCGCGGTGATGATCGCCATCGGCTGCCAGGCAAGCAGCGAGGCGAGGATCTCCTGTTCCTTCTCGCGGTTGTATTCGGTCACGCCGAGGAGCGGCTGGTAGGGGCTGCCGGCCAATCCCTCGTAGATGCCGCGCAGCACCTCGGGAAAGACGATGTTGTGCATGGAGGGCAGGATGACGCCGATGAACAGCGAGGCGGCGGAGGCGAGCGTGCCGGCGGCGCGGTTCGGCACGTAGCCGAGCGTCTCGACCGCGCGGCGCACCCGTTCCCGCGTCTCCGCCGCAATCGGTCCCTTGCCGCGCACGACCCGCGACACCGTGATCTCGCTCACGCCGGCGAGGCGGGCGACATCGGTGAGCGTCGGTTTGATCGGCGGCATGGTCGGTCTTTCGGGAACGGCCGCGCAGGGCGGGCTGCTTGATGACAGCGCTAACATATTTTGCTTGCGCGGCTTTCGTCAATGTGCTTGACTGCCTTATGTTAGCGCTGTCATAAGAACGGCGGATGGGAGGACGGGGATGAATCCAGCAAAATCGGTTGCCGTGATCGGCCTTGGCGCGATGGGCCTCGGCATGGCCCGCTCGCTTGCACGCGGCGGGCTTGCGGTTTCCGGTTTCGACATCAACCCCGATGCATGTGCGGCGCTTGAAGCGTCCGGCGGAACGGCGGCGGCAAGCATCGCTGAGGCGGCGCGTGGCGCGGACATCCTCGTGCTCGTCGTCGTCAATGCGGCGCAGGCGGACGGCGTGCTGTTCGGCGCGGAGGGTGCCGTGGCGGCAATGAAGCCAGGCGCCGTCATCATCGCCTCGCCGACCATGGCGCCGCAGGACGCGCAGGATTTCGCGCGGCGGGCGGGTGAGGCGGGCCTGCTTTATCTCGATGCCCCGATCAGCGGCGGCGCGGCCAGGGCGGAAGCCGGTCGTCTGACGGTCATGGGGTCCGGTTCGCCGGATGCCTTCGCGGCGGCGCAGCCGGCGCTCGAGGCGATGGCCGAGACCGTCTACCGGCTCGGCGACGCGGTCGGCATCGGCTCCTCCTTCAAGATCGTCAACCAGCTTCTGGCGGGTGTCCATATCGCGGCCGCCTGCGAGGCGATCACCTTCGCGAAAAGCCTCGGCCTCGACATTTCCCGCGTCTTCGACGTCATCACGAAATCGGCGGGCAACAGCTGGATGTTCGAAAACCGCATCCCGCACGTTCTTTCCGGCGACTACACGCCGATGAGCGCGGTTTCGATCTTCACCAAGGATCTCGGCATCGTCTCGGATCTCGGGCGCAAGCAAAAATTTCCGCTGCCGGTGACGAGCGCCGCGCTGCAGCTCTTCGTCATGACGGAGGCGGCCGGCATGGGGCGCGACGACGATTCCTCCGTCGCGCGCCTGCTCGCCGGCATTTCCGGCCTCAACCTACCGGGCATGGGAACCGAAGCCGGCGGGGAGCGCTGAGATGCCGCGCTTTGCCGCCAACCTCTCGATGATGTTCAACGAGCTGCCGCTGCTGGAGCGTTTCCGCGCGGCGGCGGCGGCGGGCTTCGGGGCGGTCGAGTTCCTGTTCCCCTACGAGCATCCGGCCGAGGTTGTCGCCGGGGCGCTGCGCGCCGCAGGCCTGCGCCAGGTCCTCTTCAATCTCCCGCCCGGTGACTGGGCAAGGGGGGAGCGCGGACTTGCAGCCCTGCCGGACCGCTCGGCGGATTTTCGCGCTTCTGTCGCGACGGCGCTCGACTACGCCCGCGCGCTCGACGTGCCGAGCCTTCATGTCATGGCCGGCCTGGCTCCGGCCACGGATCCGGCCGCGGCCGCGGCCTATCTCGATGCCCTGCGC
>NZ_JAKGBU010000043.1:15501-43629 GCF_021555155.1 Rhizobium alarense | reverse complement strand
TGCTCTCCTCGCAAAGGGCCGAAAGTGTAACCCATCTATCCGGAATGAACTGTCACCCATCTCTCGGGAAGGGCACAAGTCCTTCGAAGCCTCGGTCCGTGCCGGGGCTTTTGTGCGTTTTGGCACGGTTGAAGTCGCGCTGGGCTGAAGCGGCTCAGAGAGGCGCGGTTACCGTCGGGTTACAAGGTTTCCGATTGGGTAAAGTGTGCGAACCCCATCTTCCATCAGCGGCGTCTCTCCTCATTTGTTCATGCGGCGGCTTCGGCCAGGCCTGAAGCCGCAGCCAATTCCAATGGGGCGCACATTTCAACGAGGGTTTCAATGACTCCTCGGATGTCGTCGGCGATCTCGTTAGCTTGCATTGCTTTCGCAATATCGATCGGCGACAATCCCAACACGCGCTTCACTGAGCGTGTGGATTTCTGTGTGATTTCCTTCCCGCGAGCGTCGATCATTGCCTGCGCAACATCCCGCGACGCAAAGTTGGCAGGCGCCACCAATGCATGCTCAGCCAACAACTCGGTGACGGCTTCTATCTCAAGACCACCAGCCCTAGCGATCGCCTCAGGCCATTGCAAGTCTTCCCGACCGCGTCCCGCCGACGCGGCGCTGAAGCACCCGGCCGGAGAAACAACCTCGTCATCCCATCTTCGCAACAGGTCACGGATTGGCCGACCGGCCTATTCAATCCGGACGGAGCGGCCGCGCGCCCCGTCAACAGATGGCCGAGGTTACCGGCGGTCCTTGTGCCCAATCGCAGGGGAAAGCGCGGCGCCTCTCAACCTGGCTGGACGGTCATCCACATGGAAAACGCCCGGCGAACTGCCGGGCGCTTCGTCATGCAGGGGTCTTTCCGGTTCTTCCTATTCCCGCTCGCCGGTAAAATTCAGCAGGAGCTGGAAGATGTTGACGAAGTTGAGATAGAGCGACAGCGCGCCGAAGACGGCCAGCTTCTGCTGCGAGTCCTCGTCAAAGTTCTCGGCATACTGCTGCTTGATGTTCTGCGTGTCCCAGGCGGTGAGGCCGACGAAGACGACGATGCCGATCACCGAGATCGCGAACTGCAGCGCGCTCGAGCCGAGGAAGATGTTGACGATCGAGGCGATGACGACGCCGATCAGGCCCATGATGAGGAACGAGCCGACCTTCGAGAGATCCTGCTTCGTCACGTAGCCGTAGAGGCTCGTCGCGCCGAACATCGTTGCCGCGATGAAGAAGGTGCGGGCGATGCTCGTGCCGGTGAAGACGAGGAAGACCGAGGCGAGCGACAGGCCCATCACGGCGCAGAAGGCCCAGAAGGTGATCTGCGCGGTGCTCGCCGACATCGACTGGATGCGGAACGAGAAGAAGAAGACGAAGGCGAGCGGCGCCAGCATCACCACCCACTTCAGCGGCGTGGAGAAGATCGGCACGTAGAGCGCCGGCGTCGAGCCGACGATGAAGGCGACGAGGCCGGTGATGACGAGGCCGGCGCCCATGTAGTTGTAGACGCGCAGCATGTGCTGGCGCAGGCCCTCGTCGAAGAGGGCGCCGGACTGTGCCTGCGCGCCGTAGCCGAAACGCTGTTGTACGGGTTCCATTGTGAGCTCCTTGCTGGATGGAAGGTTGTGTCAGTAGAGCGTGCGCGAAAGGTCGCGCGCGGTTTTCGTCAGATCGCCCGTCGCGCCGCTTTCGGAGACGAGCGCATAGGCGACGTCGCCGATCTGCCAGTAGGCGGCTTCCGCGCCGTCCGAGCGGAAGAGCAGCACATGCCGGACGGCGAAGGATCCGGGCCGGACGGCAAAGAGCGACAGGCGTTCGCCGCGCCGCGGCTCCAGCACCATCTCGACGCTCGGTCCGTAGGCGGAGGGGAAGACCTGCGTGTCGACGACGGTCCAGCCCTTCGGCAGGTCCGGCAGGACGATCGCCGTCGCCGAGCGGATGTCGGCCGGGTCGAAGACGGTCGCTTCCGGCTGCGACGTCATCGATCCGCGGATCAGCGTCGTCCTGTGTGCCCGCACCGCCTCCTCGACGAAGGCGGGCGGCGGCGTAGAGGCCACCACCTCGGTCGCGCCGAAGGGGCCGAGAAGGGCATGGCCGATCCAGCCCGCGCCAACGAAGAGGCCGATGGCCGCCACCCTGCGGAACAGGGTGACGAACCGCCGGCGGGACAGCGAGCGTTCCAGCAGGCGGGCGGCCTCGCGGGTTGCCGGCCGGGTCGGGGCCGGCGCGCGGTGGTCGGCAAGCGCCAGGCGCAGTTCGTCGCGAACCCTCAGATCCGCCATGACCTGCGCGGCGATCGCCGGCCGCTCGGAGAGAAAGGCCTCGACCTCGATGCGTCGGCCGACGCCGAGCTGGTCGTCGACATAGGCGTTGAGGTCCGATTCGAGGATGGGGTCATTGCTGGTCATCGCCGTTGCCTCCGACGAGCCTGAGATGGGGAGTGGTGCCGGCCGGCAGGTCCTGTTCGAGGGCGCGCAGGCGGGCACGGGCGCGCGCGATGCGCGACATCAGCGTGCCGACCGGAATGGCGAGCGCGTCGGCCGCCTCCCGGTAGGAAAGCTCCTCGATCGCCACGAGGTGCAGCGCTTCGCGCTGGTCCTCCGGCAGCGCGAAGAAGGCGCCGCGGAGTTGGCCGAGACGGACCGAATGGTCCTGGCTCGGTGCAACGGCATGGTCCGCGATCTCGGCCGCCGCCTCGTGCCGGCGCTCCAGGGAACGGCGGCGGCGCAGGCGGTCGACATGCACGTTGTGCACGATCGACAGCAGCCAGTTGCGCAGATTGGAGCCGGTGCGGAAGCTCGCCTGCCGCTCATAGGCGCGGGTCAGCGCGTCCTGCACCAGGTCCTCCGCCTCGTCCGCGTTGCGGACCAGCGAGAGCGCGTAGCGCCGCAGCGCTGCAAGCTGCGCGATCACGTCGAAACTGTCGGTCTTCCGGGTCATCATGGAGTATACGTCAGCCGACGGCTTCCGCTTCCATCGCCCGGGAATTTTTTTGCCGGACGGTGCTGCAATGGAACGCCCTTCGCCGCTGCGCGTTTCTTCCGGTCGTTTGCGCGCGCGGCGACCGGGGTGGCCGCCCGGTTCGGGAGGAGTGCATGGGGGGTGATCTGCCGCGGCGCGGAGAGGGGGCGGACATGGCGCGGAGCGCCGGCGAGGCCTCGATCCTCGTGGAGGGGCGCAATTGCTGGCGCATCGAGACGGCCGACCGGGCGGCCGTGATCGTCGACGCGGCGGACTATTTCGTGGCGGCGAAGCAGGCGATGCTGGCCGCCAAACACTGCATCTACCTCCTCGGCTGGGACTTCGACACGCGCATGACCTTCGAGCCGGGTGCGCCGACGCTCGAGGGGCCGAACAAGCTTGGCCCTTTCCTGCGCTGGCTGGACCGCCACCGCCCGGAGGTCGAGGTCTATGTGCTCAAATGGGATACCGGCGCGCTGCTCGCGCTCGGGCGCGGCACGACGCCGCTCGCCATGCTCGACTGGATCACGAGCCGACGCATCCATTTCAAGCTCGACGGCATGCATCCGATGAGCGCCGCGCACCACCAGAAGATCGTCGTCGTCGACGATCGCCTCGCCTTCTGCGGCGGCATCGACATGACGACGGACCGCTGGGACACGCGGGCGCACCGCGACAGGGATCCGCGCCGGCGGCGGCCGAGCGGCCGGCGATACGACCCCTGGCACGACGCGACGGTGGTCGTCGACGGCGAGGTCGCCGCAGCGCTCGGCGACCTCGCGCGCCGGCGCTGGCAGGCGGCGACCGGCGAGGCGATCGTTCCGCCGCCCGCCCGCGACGCCCTGTGGCCGGACGGGATCGTGCCGATGTTCCATGCCGTCCCCGTCGCCATCGCCCGCACGCTTCCCGAGCACGGCGACTGCGCGGAAGTCCGCGAAATCGAGGCGCTCTATCTCGACGCGATCGCCGCGGCACGCCGTTCGATCTATGTCGAAAGCCAGTATTTCGCCTCGCGCCGCATTGCCGAGGCGCTGGCGGCGCGCCTCCGCGAGGCCGACGGACCGGACGTGGTGGTGGTGAACCCCGAGACCTCGGAGGGCTTTCTCGAGGAGATCACCATGGATACCGGACGCTCCCGGCTCGTCGCCTTCATGCGCGAGGCGGATGTGCACGGGCGGTTCCGCATCTTCAGCCCGGTGACGGCGGCCGGCGTGCCGATCTATGTGCACGCCAAGATCCTGGTCATCGACGACCGCCTGCTGCGGGTCGGTTCCTCCAATCTCAACAACCGCTCCATGGGCTTCGACACGGAATGCGACCTGGCGATCGAAGCATCCGGGGACACCGCCGATGCGGCGGTCCACCGCGAGATCGCCCGCTTTCGCAACGGCCTGCTCGCCGAGCATCTCGGGGTCGAAACGGCCCGTCTGGACCGGGCGCTCGATGAGGCCGGCGGATCGCTCGTCGCGGCCGTCGAGCGGCTGCGCAGCCCCGGCCGTTCGCTCGTGCCGCTGCGGCCGAAGACGGTGGCCGCGCTTGCCGAGCCGTTCACGGAAAACGCCTTCCTCGATCCCGAACGGCCGCCAAGGCCGCTGCGCATGCTGCTCAGGCGCATCCGGCACGGCGCACGGACGCGCCGCTGAAGCGACGTGCTGTCCCGGCTTCCCGCGTCAATTCACCTTGATCCCTTGACCAAGTTCAAGTACCGCGGAAGCGGGTGGCGAGGGTGTCGAACCGTCGAGGGTAAACATGTCGCGTGAAGAGGCTCCCGAAAGGGAGGCGCCGAAGCGTGTGTGGCGGCGATCGCTCCGGTCGCTCTTTGCCATTGTGATGATCGCGATGCTGCTCGCGGTCTCCGGCGCGCTGATGGCGCTTGGCTACAACCGCGCCTGGAACACGGCGATCCGCGGCGCGGAAGAGGACATGGCCGATTTCGCCGACCGGCTGCGCGGCCGGCTGTCGATTCTTTCCGGCGATGCGGAGACGCTGGTCGGCGTCATCGCCTCGGTCGGCAATGCCTTCCTTTCCCCGCCGTCCGAGCGGCTCGACGACAAGATCGCCATCCTGCTCGAAGGCATCCGCCGCTCGCCCTATCTCGACGGCATCTATGTCGGTTATCCGAACGGGTCCTTCTTCCATGCCATCGGCCTGTCGAGCCCTTCCTGGCAGCGCGTGCTGAGCGCTCCCGAAAATGCGGCGGTTGCCGTCCGGCTGATCGAGTCGGACGACGAGGGGCGGTTCATGCACCGCCTGCTGTTTCTCGATTCCAAGGGGCAGCGGATCGCCGGCCGCGGCATGGCGCCGACCGATTTCGACACGACGCACCGGCCCTGGTACATCGCGGCGGTCAGCCGGACCGGGCCGGCCGTCACGGGCCCCTACGAGATGGCCGCCACCGGCGCGCTCGGCATGAGCGTCTCGCAATCCCATGTGCAGGACCGCAACATCGTCATCGGCGCCGACGTGGTGATCGACACGGCGATCCGGTTCCTGTCGGCGGAGCGGCTCACCGAGGGAACCGTCGCCGTGATCGTCAATGCGGCCGGGCGGCCGATCATCCATTCGGACGGCGCCGTGATGAGCCGGCTGCTTGCCGAGCTTCGCGAGCGCGATCCGGTGCATTTCGCCCGGGCCGATGCGCTGATGACCTACCTGCAGGATCATCCGCCGCCGACCGCGAAGGCGCAATTCGCGCATATCGACGGCCGGACCTTGCTCGTCCGGGCGTCGCCCATCGAGGGGGTGCGGCTTTTTTCGGGCGACCGCATCGTGGTTGCCGCGCCGCTCGACGAACTGACCGTCGAGGCGCGCAGCGCGCTGGTGGAGGCCCTGCTGGTCGCCGCGGCGATCGTCATCATCGCGGTCGTCTGCACGATCCTCTTCTCGCATCTCGTGACCAAGTCGCTCAACCACCTGACGGCGAGCGCGAACCGGCTGCACGACCTCGACTTCCGCACGGCGATCGAGGTGCCGACCCATATCCGCGAGATCTCCACCCTCGGCAGCGCGATGAACCGGGCGCGCGACGCGATCTTCACCTTCGCGCTCTACGTGCCGAAGGAACTGGTGCGCAAGGGCATGGAATCGGGCGAGTTCCTCGGACGCTCCGGCCGGCGGCAGGAGGTGACGGCGATCTTCACCGACATCTACGACTTCACCACGATCAGCGAGCAGCACTCGCCGGAGGAGGTGGTGGCGATGCTGTCGGACTATTTCGACGTGCTGAACGACGCCGTGACGGCTGAGGACGGCACGATCATCCAGTTCCTCGGCGATTCCATCTTCGCGCTGTGGAACGCCCCGGCGGAGGAGCCGCGGCATGCGGAGAAGGCCTGCCGGGCGGCGCTCGCGCTGCGCCATGCCATCCGGGTCTTCAACGCGCGCCAGCGCGAGAAGGGCCTGCCGGAATTCCGCACCCGCATCGGCATCCATACCGGAACCGTGGTGGTCGGCAGCGTCGGCGGGCGCGACCGGCTGCAATATACGGCGATGGGCGATGCCATCAACGTCGCCTCCCGCCTCGAAGGCATGAACAAGGACTACGGCACGACGATCCTTGTCAGCGGCGCGGTGGTGGCGCGCTGCGGCGACCTCTTCACCTTCCGTTCGCTCGGCCAGGCGCAGGCCAAGGGGCGGGCGACGGCGCTCGACCTCTACGAGCTGGTCGCCTGAGCTTTAAAGCGTGTCGCCTCTGATCCAGGCGGAAAGATGCCCGGCCCTTCGGGTTGGCTGAAACGGGCCGCCTGATCGACCGGCCGGCTTGGCCGTAAGGCATGGCTACGACACGCGCCGGCCGGTCGACCATCCGACTCCGTTTGAGCCAACAGAATGGCTCCAGATAGACGCGACGCGCTTAACCCTCCAGCTCCTCGCGCAGCATCTCGAGCTCCAGCCATTCCTCCTCCATCGCCGCCAGCCCGGCGCGCAGCGTCCCGAGCTCGGCGGCGAGCCGGTTGAAGGTCGCCGGATCCCTGGTGAACAGGGCGGGGTCGGCCATAAGCGCCTCGCGCTTGGCGATCTCCGCCCCGGCCTTCGCCATCTCCTTCGGCAGGGTCTCCAGCGCGAATTTCTGCTTGTAGGAGAGCTTGCCCTTCGCCTTGACCGAAGCGGCGGCGGCGGGCGTCGCGGCTGCCTTCGCCTTGTCGGCGCGCTCCGCCTTGCGCCGGTCCTCCTCCGCGCCGCGGCGCTGCGCCATCATGTCCGAGTAGCCGCCGGCATATTCGATCCAGCGGCCGTCGGGCGCGGACGGATTGGCGGGCGCGATGGTGGAGGTGACGGTCCGGTCGAGGAAGTCGCGGTCGTGGCTGACAAGGATGACCGTTCCGGCAAAACCCGCGACGATCTCCTGCAGCAGATCGAGCGTCTCGATGTCGAGGTCGTTGGTCGGCTCGTCGAGGATCAGGAGGTTGGTCGGCCGCGACAGGATGCGGGCGAGCATCAGGCGGGCGCGCTCGCCGCCCGACAGGCTGCGGATCGGCGTGCGGGCCTGTTCCGGCTGGAAGAGGAACTCCTTCATGTAGCCGGTGACGTGGCGCTGCTCGCCGTTGACCAGCAGCGTTTCGCCGCGTCCGTCGGTCAGGTGGTGGGCGAGGCTGTCCTCGAGGTTCAGATCCTCGCGGCGCTGGTCGAGCGTGGCGATCTCCAGATTGGTGCCGAGCTTCACCGTGCCGGAATCCGGCTCGAGCTGGCCGGTCAGCATCTTGAGCAGCGTCGTCTTGCCGGCGCCGTTCGGGCCGACGAGGCCGATGCGGTCGCCGCGATGGACGCGCAGCGAGAAGGGCGCGACGATCAGGCGCTCGCCGTAGCTCTTGGCGATCGTCTCGGCCTCGACGACGAGCTTGCCGGAATCCTGCGCGTCGGAGGCGACCGCCTGGACGGCGCCCTGCGGTCCCTTGTGGCCGCGGTGGCGCGAGCGCATGTCCTGCAGTTCGCCGAGGCGGCGCATGTTGCGCTTGCGCCTCGCCGTCACGCCGTAGCGCAGCCAGTGCTCCTCGCGCTCGATCGCCTTGCCGAGCTTGTGCTGCTCCAGTTCCTCGGCCTCCAGCACCTCGTCGCGCCACGCCTCGAAATGGGCGAAGCCGCGGTTGAGGCGGCGCGACTGGCCGCGGTCGAGCCAGACGGTGGCGTTCGACACCTTCTCGAGGAAACGCCGGTCGTGCGAGATCACGACGAGGGCCGAGCGGCTGGCGGAGAGTTCGCCTTCCAGCCATTCGATGGTCGGCAGGTCGAGATGGTTGGTCGGCTCGTCGAGCAGCAGGATGTCGGGCTCGGGCGCCATGACGCGGGCGAGTGCCGCGCGGCGCGCCTCGCCGCCGGAGAGCGAGGCGGGGTGCTCCGCGCCGGTGAGGCCGAGATGCTCCAGCAGGTAGGTGACGCGGTAGGGATCGTCGCTCGGGCCGAGGCCCGATTCGGCATAGGCGGCGACCGTGTCGTAGCCGTCGAAATCCGGCGCCTGGTGCAGGTAGCGCACGGTGGCGGAGGGATGGCGGAAGACCTCGCCGGACTGCGGCTCGACGAGGCCGGCGGCGATCTTCATCAGCGTCGACTTGCCCGAGCCGTTGCGGCCGACGAGCGAGATGCGGTCGCCCGGCTCGACCTGCAGGCCGGCGCCGGCCAGCAGCGGCGCGCCGCCGAAGCTCAGGGTGATGTCGTCGAGTTTGAGGATGGGCGGTGCCACGGGTCAGGCTCCTGAACGGTCATAGGGCCGGGCGATGAGGACGGCCCGGCCGGTCTCGAGCGAAAGGCGGACGGGGCCCTGCGCCACGTTGGAAATGGTGCGCGAGGCGCCGAACGGCAGATCGAAGGCCGTCAGCGGATAGCGCACGTTGCCGATCGACAGGCCGGAGAGCCCCGACAGGCCGAGCACGGAAAACAGCGCGCCGTTCGGCAGGTCGATCTCCGACGTGCCGGCCAGCAGCGGCCAGGCCTCCTCCTCGCCGGAGGTCAGCATCACGTCGAGACCGTCCTCGTGAAGCGAGACGGCGTGCAGCAGGTGCATCAGCGCATGGTCGCTGCGCTCGCCGCCGAGCGCGCCGGCGAGGATCAGCCGGCGGGCGCCGCGCGCCAGCGCCGCGGCGACGGCAATGGCGCCGTCCGTCTCGTTCTTGGCCGCCGGATAGGGCTGGCGCGGCACGTCCGGCCAGGCGGCAAGGAGATCGTCCGGCGTGGAATCGAAGTCGCCGACCCAGATCTCCGGCGCGACGCCGAGCATCGCCGCATGCCGCATGCCGCCGTCCGCGGCGATGAACCGCGCGCCGTCGATCGCGGCCTTGAGCCGCGGCGTGGCGGCGAGCGTGCCGCCGAGAAGGATGACGAAGGTCTGGTCCGTGGTCATGGCCGATGCCCTTAGCCTATGTTCCGGGGAAAGGGAAAGAGTTTGGGAAGCACGTCGGCTTGCGCCCGCCGCGCCGGCGCAGCCGCTTCGCCCACGCGCGGGGTTCGCCGTGGTTTGTCGAATGTCTCGGACGGGGCGCCGCAAGCTGCCTCGTAAAGTAAATTTTATATGGCCCCTTGCGGCGCCCCGTTCGGCGGTTTGTGCCCGGACTTCGGTCGCTCTGCGAAAGCCGGGGCCGGTGGGTGTTCGCCGTCGGTTTCCGGTTGCCCGGCGGACGATGCCGACGCACCTCCGGTGCCCGGCCCCCTTGTGTGCCACACAGGCACGCCCGGCGCCGCGGTGGGGGAAGAAACGGCAGGCCCGGTCCGACGCCCCGCCGCCTTCCCCCGTGCACCGGAGGGAGACCAGTTTCCACGGACCCGGTGCGTGGGACTGCGCGTCCTCTTCCCACGCCCCGCGCCGACCCCGCCTCGCCGCAACGCCTTGCGGTGTATCCGTGGACGGGATGGGACGATTGTAGGCACAGGTTCGCAGGGCGGGGAAAACGGGGATGCGGTTTTTCTTCTCCCCTTGAGGGAGAAGAAGCGATTTCAACATCTTAGCGCAAGCTAAGTGTTAGAAATCGCAGATGGGGGGGCGGCTGTTCTGGCGCACCGTCGCTGCCCCCTCACCAACAAAATCTAAGACTTAGCTGGCGCTAAATCTTGATTTTGCGGCCTTATGTAGCAAACGCACCAAGAGCGGATGCGCGTAGATGCGCAAGTTTTTGAGAAATATAGGAATCTTTTCAATTGGCTGGCGCCATACAGGAAAGTTTTCGTTTGTCAAGACCGCTAAGAATCACTATCCTAACAAATGGGAGGAGATTGTTAGCTGCATTATTCCGTTTGGGAGGAGGTGCAGCCAACAATCGTTGGTACATAATATGACCTACACACCACAGCACATTGCGAACTATTTTTTGGACAGAGCTGCAACCGATGGACGTCGTCTGTCCCCTCTCAAGCTCGTGAAGCTCATTTACATCGCTTATGGCTGGTATCTGGCGCTAAAAGACCAAAAGCTCTTTAACGAGCCAATAGAGGCATGGCAGCACGGTCCGGTAGTGCCGTCGATTTATCATGAATTCAAACACTACGGTTCAGGGCCGATAGCGGGCAACTCGGTTACCGTGGATTATGATGACGCGAACGGGAAAATAACCCTGGCAGTAAGCACGCCGCGCGTACCCGATAACGACAGGGAAGCCAATATCGTTTTGGATACGGTGTGGAAGTCCTATAAAGATTATTCTGCATGGCAGCTTCGAGAAATGACGCACGAAGTAGATACGCCTTGGAAGCGCGTATACGAAGATGGCGTTCGTGGTATAAAGATGCAGGACGCACATATTCGTGAGCACTATGTCGACAGAATCGGGCGATACATCGAAGCCAGCACGCCAAAGCAAAAGGAAGCCGCCGAGCATTGAAGACCTTCAAGGGGTCAACATAAGCAGCGGCGTAAAGACGGTTGAGGGTGGCTCATCAAAGCCGAATGGAAGTTCCGTCAAAGCATCCTATAAACATCGGACTATCTGTTATTATCCAGTAACAGATGACGAACTATCGCAGATCGCTACATTTAATAGAGTAAGCGCTGCTATGTTCTCTATTGGCTCGTTTCTGCTTGGTCTGTCCGTCGATGTCGCCAAAGACATATTGACGACAGACAATCTGGGCGAAGCTTTGAGACGCACAATGACGGCTGCGTCAATTTCAACTGCGATAGTTTGCGTTGTCTGCTACGGTTTAGGCATCTTTTTTTGGCGACTAAAATCTACGCAGACAAACAGCATAAAGTCTCAATCAGTCGATGATCTCTAGGCGTGTTACGCCCGCAGCCACGAGGCACTGAAGCATAAACGCCGCCGTGAATTTGCCCCTAGAGAGCTTATTCCGCACGTTCACCTCTTTCTCGTCAATTCCTAGTTGGGAAAGCCGTTCAACAAGATGCGCATAGGTTATACCCTTGCGCTTCAATTCTGCCTTCAGGAGGTTGGCGGCCTTCATTTCCCAGTCCGTTTTTTCGACCATGTATCACCTGCGATGCGAAATGTATCGTAAATGATGACATATGCCATTGACTGCGCTACGTCAATGTACTATTTCCGTTACATACGTAACGGAAATGATGACAAATGGCACAGCATTTCCTCCTCAAGGCAGAAGCCCGCACACTCTCCCTCGTCGGGGAGAGGAAACGGGGGGGGGCGGTGGGCCGCCGCGCCGTGCGCGCCGACAAATCCGCGGTATTGAGCAGCAACTGCCACCACCGTCCCTATCTCTTCAGTTCACGGGGGTTCGGCCCGCGTCAGGCGCGTTGTCAATCAGGGACTTCCGGTGTATATAGAAATGATGCATTTCTATAGGAGTCTGCGATGTCGTCTACGGTTTCGGCGAATGTCGATGGGAAGACCGCCACGAAATTGAAGATGGTGGCCTCGATGGAGAACAGATCCGTATCAAATGCTGTTTCCAGCGCGATCACTGTATTTGTCGGACTTCCGAAGGGGGTTCGGGATTTCCTGCTCGAATTGAACGCGCAGAACGATCAGGAGACGATTATCAGACTTGGTCGCGAGATGATGGCTGCGGCGGCAAGGGTCCGCCTTGAGAAAGCGACCAACGACCTCGCATCCGAGCATCGTTTCGGGGGGCCGGAGCTTGCCGGCAGCGAGATTGACATGCTGGAAGAAGCGACGGCGTTGAGCCGGGCCGCGGCTCATCGGAAGTAGCGCATGGATCGTCCCGTCCGAGTGCTCCTGGATGTCAACATCTACGTGGGCAACATAATGGCGCACGATCGTGGTCATAAAGGAACGGCAACGCAGGCTCTCGTGTCCATGGTCGGCGGTCAACAATGGGGCATCGCCAACAGGGCGCAACTGATCATCTCGTTCGAAATGATCGATACCCTCGAAACGGTGCTCCGTCGCCTGGGATACTCTGAGGATCGAATCAAGGCCTACTCTGGATCCATTGTTGACATAGCAAGATACGGCCCAGATGCGCTCGACCCCTATCTCATTTTGGGTGGAGAAGAGCGTTTCGCCATGTCTGACGTGGAAGATGCAGGCGTGTTGGCTACGGCCGTTGGCGCCAAGGCCGACATTCTCGTCACGGACAACCTAAAGGATTTCACGACCAAGGACGCTTCCACGGTAGAAACTCAAGTGGTGGACACCACCTCATCGGGCCAGAGACCCCTGCAGGCTCTGAGATATGAGACCGGAAGTGCGAACCTGATCGTCGCACACCCCTTCGATGTGATGCAATGGATACGCCTGGGCTATGACTTTACGCCCGGCACACTTTGGGATGCCATCCAGAGGCCCGGAAAAGACCTCGGTCTGTGACAGCGGCGATAGTTCTGCTGCATGTGCAGATTTGGTGGCAGTCGCTACCCAATTCCGCGGTTCAGCCTTCGGTCTCCGCGCTCCGGCCCTCGATCTTGTTTCCTCTCCCCCTCGTCGGGGAGAGGAAACGGGTGTTGCGGCGGCATGGTCAGGCAGCACCCTTCGCGCCTGCGGCAGCGCAGGCCGGGCGCGTCGAGGGGGTGGCGGGCTCTTTCGCCGGGCGTTTCGGTCCGCGCCCTCGGCCGGCGGCCGCGACGAGCCGGTTGAACCAGCCGAGGCCCTGCCATTCGGGCCGGGACAGCGGGTCGGCGAGGGGATCGCGGCGACCTGCGGGCGGCTTGCGGTTCAGCGCCTCAAAGAGGACAATCCATTCGTAAAGCATGGCTCGATCTCCTGATTTTCCGTGGTTTTCCGGAGATAGGCGATCGGGCGGCGCGGATGTAGGCGCGCGAATGAAAGGGGTCTTTCACCGATGAAAGACGAGAACTGGGACGATCTGCGGCTCTTCCTGCACGTGGCGCGGGAGGGCGGAAGTGCGGCTGGTGGCGGATCGGCTGGCGGCGGTTGTTTTGCAGCATCGCCCGGCGGTGGCGTGACGGGAGAGCGTTGCCTCCGGCGACCCGCGACCGCGCATTGCCGCCCGGCCTATTCGGCCGCGACGCCGCGCGATCGCGGCGACACGCCGGCGGCCGACGGGCCGGCGAACTGCATCTTGACGAAGGTGCGGTAGGCGAGGATCTGCCGCACGAGCCGGTGCGGATCCCCCGTGACCTTCGCCATGATGATGCCGCCGTCGATGATGCAGGACAGCATCTCGGCCATCACGGCGATGTCGACCGGCTCGCGCGGCGGGCCGGCGGCGGCGATCGCCTCCAGATGGCTGCGGATGCGGCTGTTGACGCTCTCGATCGCCTCGCGGTTGAGATCGACGACGCGGCGGTCGAACAGCCGCTCCTGGTAGCAGATCGAGGCGATCATGCAGCCGGGATGGCCGCCGGGAAGGTCCGCCATCAGTTCGGCCAGCATCTTCAGGCCGATCAGGAACGCCTGCAGCGGGTCGTCGGACAGCTCGGCCGCCCGGCCGAACAGTTCGTCGAGAATGCGGTGGTCCTCGGCGATGTAGCGGCGCAGCAGCTCGTGCGCGAGTTCGTTCTTGTCGCGGAAGTGGTAGAAGAAGCCGCTCTTGGTGATGCCCGCCTCGGCGATCACCTCCTCGATCGAGGTCGCGGCGAAACCCTTGGCCAGCACCGACGCCTCGGCCACGTCGAGAATGCGTTCACGCGTCGCCTCGCCCTTGCGCAAGAGGAGCCTCCAAAACTGTACCTGCGGTACGGAAATGCCGGGTTGCGACCTTATCATATCGTGTCCGAAGGCCGGCAGACAAAATGCAACCCGTTGCTATTGCTGGATACTATGAAAAGTAACGTTTGCCGCACCACGCGTTCACTGGTTTGCCGCGGCGCGATCTGGGAAAACCGTCGCCGTCCCGGGCGGTTCGGCCGCCTGCAATCATGGAGGGTTCAGCCATGGCGAAATATCGCCACGCATTGCCGCAGGCCGATGGCGGCCTGTTCCTGAGCGACGGTGGAATGGAAACCGCGCTCATCTTTCTTCAGGGGGTCGACCTGCCGCATTTTGCATCCTTCGTCCTGCTCGGGGACGAGGCGGGGCGTTCGGCGCTCGTGACCTATTACGAGCACTTCCTGCCGATCGCGAAAAGCCGCGGCCTGGGGTTCGTTCTCGACACCGCCACATGGCGGGCAAGCCCCGACTGGGGCAGGCTCGTCGGCTTCGACGCCGAACGGCTGAAGGCCGTCAACGTCGCCGCCGTGGATCTCGTCGCCGGCCTGCGCGACAGGTGGGAGACGCCGGCGACGCCGATCGTGCTCAACGGCGCCATCGGTCCGCGCGGCGACGGCTACAAGGCCGGCCGCATGGAGGCGGACGAGGCGGAGGACTACCACGCG
Source organism: Rhizobium alarense (assembly GCF_021555155.1). GTDB lineage: Bacteria > Pseudomonadota > Alphaproteobacteria > Rhizobiales > Rhizobiaceae > Rhizobium_D > Rhizobium_D alarense. The sequence goes on along the minus strand of NZ_JAKGBU010000043.1, from coordinate 28,988 downwards.
TTCCAGGTCGACGCCTTCGCCGGCACACAGGCCGACATGGTCTCGGCGATCACGATGAACACGGTGAACGAGGCCGTGGGCATCGCGCGGGCCGCCAAGGCGGCGGCCATGCCCTGCGTGGTGTCCTTCACCGTCGAGACGGACGGACGGCTGGTGAACGGCACGACGCTCCGGGCCGCCGTCGAGGCGACCGAGGAGGCGACCGGAGGGTCGCCGGCCTATTACATGATCAACTGCGCGCATCCGAGCCATTTCGACCGGGCGCTGGCGCGGGGCGAGGCCTGGGTGCAGCGCATCCACGGCGTGCGCGCCAATGCCTCGGCGAAGAGCCACGCGGAGCTCGACGAGTCCGAGACGCTCGATGTCGGCGACATGGCCGACCTCGGCCGCCGCTACAGGGCGCTGACGCGGGCGTTCCCGTCGATGCGCGTGCTGGGCGGCTGCTGCGGCACCGACCACCGGCACGTGGCGGCCATCTGCGAGGCCTGCATCCCGGCTGCCGCCTGAGACGGCCGGCCGGGCGAGCGCGCGCGACAGGGCGGAGGGAGCAAGGCTTCCTCCGCCGACGCGGTTTCTCGCGTCCCGCCTCCGTCTCTCCGCCCTCCCTTGCCAAGCGCAGCGGAGCGGACTACACCTGCCGATGCTCTAACGGGGTGCCGCGGGTCGCTTGCGATCCGACGGCTGAGAGGCGCAGCGCCAACCCGAAGAACCTGATCCGGTTTGTACCGGCGGAGGGATTAGACGGCACATCCGGCGCCCTATTCCCGTTTTTGGATCGAAGGAGGCGCCGATGCGCAGGGGATTTTTCACGACCGTCGCGGCGCTTGCCGCTGTTCTTTCTTCTTCCGCCGCGGCGCAGGAGAAGACGCTCACCGTCTATACCTATGAAAGCTTCGTCGCCGAATGGGGGCCGGGACCGAAGGTGAAGCAGGCCTTCGAGACGGCCTGCGGCTGCACGGTCGAATGGGTCGGCGTCGCCGACGGGGTCGAGCTGCTGACGCGGCTGAAGCTCGAGGGCGAGGGCACCAAGGCCGACGTCGTGCTCGGGCTCGACACCAACCTGATCGCGGAAGCCAAGGCCACCGGGCTCTTCGCGCCGCACGGGCTTTCGCCTGAGGGTCTGACGGTGCCGGGCGGCTTTTCCGACGACACGTTCCTGCCCTACGACTACGGCCATTTCGCCGTGATCTACGACACCGAGACGCTGAAAAACCCGCCGAAGAGCCTGAAGGAACTCGTCGAGGGCAATGCGGACGAGAAGATCGTCATCGAGGATCCGCGCACCTCGACGCCGGGGCTCGGGCTGCTGCTCTGGGTGAAGTCGGTCTATGGCGACGAGGCGGGTGCGGCCTGGGCGAAGCTCAGGGACCGCGTGCTGACGGTGACGCCCGGCTGGTCGGAGGCCTATGGGCTCTTCACCAAGGGCGAGGCGCCGATGGTGCTCTCCTACACGACGTCGCCCGCCTATCACATGATCGCCGAGGGCACCGAGCGCTACCAGGCGGCGGCCTTTTCCGAGGGGCACTATATCCAGATCGAGGTCGCCGGCATGACGAAGACGGCGGACGATCCGGCGCTGGCGAATGAGTTCCTGACCTTCATGACAAGCGCGGACTTCCAGTCGATCATCCCGGAGACCAACTGGATGATGCCGGCCGGGCCGACGCACGAGGCTCTGCCGGCGGCCTTCGACCGGCTGGTCAAGCCGCAAAAGACCTTCCTGATGCCGCCGGAAGAGGTCGAGGCGAACCGCAAGGCCTGGATCGACGAGTGGCTCGCCGCGATGAGCGGCAAGTGACGGCCTGATGTACGCCCGCGCGGAACGACGCTTCCTGCTTGCGGCCGGGGGCACAGCCCTCGGCTTCGTCGTTCTGTTCGTCGGCATCGCCGTCGCGCTGCTGCTCGCCCATGGCGGCGGGCCGCGCGGCGGGCTGTTCGACGCCTATGTCGCGCGCGTCGTGCGGTTCACGCTGCTGCAGGCGGCGCTTTCGACGCTTCTGTCCGTCGCGCTCGCCATTCCCGTTGCGCGGGCGCTGGCGCGCCAGCGGCGCTTTCCCGGCCGGCGCTGGCTGATCGGCCTTTCGGCCCTGCCGCTCGGCCTGCCGGCGCTGGTGGCGACGCTCGGCGTCATCGAGATCTGGGGCCGGCAGGGCGTCGTCAACGACATTGCCGGCGCGCTCGGCATCGCCGCCCGGCTCAATGTCTACGGACTGACCGGCATCCTGATCGCCCATGTCTTCTTCAACCTGCCGCTCGCCGCGCGGCTGATGCTCGCGGGGCTGGAGCGCATCCCCGGCGAATACCGGCTGACGGCCGCCAATCTCGGCATGGGTCCCTCCGCCGTCTTCCGGCTGATCGAATGGCCGGTGCTGCGCCGGCTGGTGCCCGGCATCGCCGGCCTGGTCTTCATGCTCTGCGCCACCAGCTTCACCATCGTGCTGACGCTCGGCGGCGGGCCGGCGGCGACGACGATCGAGGTCGCGATCTACCAGGCGCTGCGCTTCGATTTCGATCCGGGGCGCGCCGTCCTGCTCGCCTTCCTGCAGATCGCCCTCACCGCCGCGCTGCTCATGGCGCTGTCCGTCTTCGCGGCGCCGGTCGACGAGGGCACGACGGGCGGACGCCCGGTCCGGCGTTTCGACGCCGCGGCGGGCCGTATTGCCGACGCGCTGGTGCTGGCGCTCTTCACGCTCTTCGTCGCCGCGCCGCTAGCCGCCGTCGCCGTGGCGGGGCTTGCGGCCGATGCCGGGCGGCTCGCCGCCGATCCGCTGGTGCACCGGGCGCTCGCCACGAGCCTCGCCATTGCCGTCGCGTCGGCCGCCTGCGCGCTCGCGCTGGCGCTGCCCGTGGTCTGCGTCCCGCTCGTCGAGCGCAGAGCCGCATCGCCGCTGCGCGGCGCGCTCGACGCCGGTCTGGCGGCGGCCGGTTCCCTCGTGCTGCTGGTGCCGCCCGTGGTGATCGCCACCGGCTGGTTCCTGGCTTTGCGGCCGCTCGGCGACACCGGGGCCTATGCGCCGGTCGTCGTGACGCTGATCAACGCGCTGATGGCGCTTCCCTTCGCCGTCCGGGTGCTTGGACCGGCGGTGAGGACACATGTTGCGCGGACGGGCCGGCTGGCGGCGAGCCTCGGCGTGACCGGGATGCATCGCCTGCGATGGATCGACCTGCCGGCCCTGAAGAGGCCGCTGCTGACCGCCTTCACCTTCGCCATGGCGCTGTCGCTCGGCGACCTCGGCGCCGTCGCGATCTTCGGCGCCGACGGCTTCGTCACCCTGCCGTGGCTGCTTTTCAGCCGCATGGGAAGCTACCGGACCGACGACGCGGCGGGCATCGCGCTGCTGCTCGGCATGCTCTGCCTGCTGCTGGCGCTGCCCGCGACCGCGCGCGGCGAGGGAAGGAGCGTCCATGTCTGAGCCGCACGCGGCGCCGGCGATCCACCTGACGGAGGCGACGGTGGCCTTTGCAGAAAGGCACCTGGCCTTCTCCTGCGCCATCCCCGCCGGCGCTGCCGTCGCGGTGACCGGCCCCTCGGGCGCGGGCAAGTCGACGCTGTTCAACATCATCGCCGGGTTCCAGCCGCTCGCGGCCGGCCGGGTGGAACTCTTCGGCGAGGACATGCGCCGCCGCGACCCGGCCGAGCGGCCGGTCTCGATCGTCTTCCAGGACAACAACCTCTTCGCGCATCTGACGGTCGGTCAGAATGTCGGGCTCGGCATGCACCCGGGGCTGCGGCTCACCGCAACGGACCGGGAGACGGTCGCGGCGGCGCTGGCGCGCGTCGGGCTGGCGGGCTATGAGGCGCGGCTTCCCGCGACGCTGTCGGGCGGGGAACGCCAGCGCGTGGCGCTGGCGCGCGCCTTCGTCCGCCGCCGCCCGATCCTGCTTCTGGACGAGCCCTTCGCCGCGCTCGATCCCTCGATGCGCTCCGAGATGATCGAACTCATCGGCGAGATCCGTCGCGAAACGCGGAGCACGATGCTGCTCATTACCCACCAGCCGGATGACATCGATCGTGTCGCCGACCACGCCATGTTCCTCGACGGCGGCCGTATCGCCGTGCTGGAGGCGGTCGGAGCCTTCCTGTGCCGTCGCGAGCCGCCCGCCCTGGCACGATTCCTTGCTCCTTGAAATATAATATTAATTTCGTGGCAAGCCTGGTGCCACATTTTGGACGCCCGTCTGTGTCAACGCAGCCACAAAGGGAACCGTTCGTCGAATCGGGAGTTGCCCCGCGGCGAGGGCACGACTATCTCTTGTCAGAATATTGCTGCAGCGCGGCGCGTCGCCGAAGGGGCTTGGCGGGTTTGATACAGTGGAACGACCAGCGTCTCGACCGTGACGGCAAGCGTTCCGCCCTTGGGCGGGCGGCGTTGCTGACGGGTCTCGCGCTGCTGCTTTCCGGCTGCCAGTCCGCGCTGGAGCAATCCTATGAGCCGACGGTGTCGCCGTCTTCCAACCCGCAAATCGTTTCCGAAGTGCAGAAGAACGATCCGCGGGCCCAGCTCGGCGCGCGCGAACATCCGCGCATCGTCGCGAGCTACGGTGGCGAATACCGCGACGCCAGGACCGAACGGCTCGTCGCGCGCATCACCGGCGCCCTGACGGCCGTGTCGGAGAATCCGAGCCAGTCCTACCGGATCACCATCCTCAATTCGCCGGCGATCAACGCCTTCGCGCTGCCGGGCGGCTATCTCTACGTGACGCGCGGCCTGCTGGCGCTCGCCAACGACGCGGCCGAGGTCGCCGCCGTGCTCAGCCACGAAATGGCGCATGTCACCGCCAACCACGGCATCGAGCGGCAGAAGAAGGAAGAGGCCGAGGTGATCGCGAGCCGCGTGGTCGCGGAGGTGCTGTCGAGCAACATCGCCGGCAAGCAGGCGCTCGCCCGCGGCAAGCTCCGGCTCGCCGCCTTCTCGCGCAACCAGGAGCTCCAGGCCGATGTGATCGGCGTGCGCATGCTGGGCGAGGCGGGCTACGACCCTTATGCGGCTGCGCGTTTCCTCGATTCGATGGCGGCCTATGCCCGCTTCACGGCGGTCGATCCGGAAAGCGACCAGAGCCTCGACTTCCTGTCCAGCCACCCCAACGCACCGCAGCGCGTCGAGCTCGCGCGCCGGCATGCCCGCGCCTTCGGGCAGCAGGGATCGGTCGGCGAGACGGGGCGCGCCTATTACCTCGCCGGCATCGACGGGCTGCTCTATGGCGACAGCCCGCAGGAAGGCTATGTGCGCGGCCAGACCTTCCTGCACGGCAAGCTCGGCATCCGCTTCGACGTGCCGGCCGGATTCCAGATCGACAACAAGGCGGATGCGGTGCTCGCGACCGGGCCGGGCGATGTCGCCATCCGCTTCGACGGCGTCGCCGACAGCCAGGGCCAGAACCTCGTCAACTACATCTCCAGCGGCTGGGTGACCGGGCTCAAGCCGGATACGATCCGGGCGATGACGATCAACGGGCTCGAGGCGGCGACCGCGAAGGCGGCGGCGGACCGCTGGGAGTTCGACGTCACGGTGATCCGCATCGACAAGCAGATCTACCGGTTCCTGACGGCCGTGCCGCAGGGATCGCCGGCGCTGATCACGACATCCGACGTGCTGAAATCGTCCTTCCGCCGCCTGAGCGAGGCGGAGGTCGCGTCGCTGAAACCCTTGAGGATCCGCGTCGTGACCGCGTCGTCGTCCGACACGATCGCGACGCTCGCGGCCCGCATGATGGGGACCGACCGCAAGCTCGATCTCTTCCGGCTGATCAACGCGCTGTCGGCGACGAGTTCCGTCCGGCCGGGCGAAAAGTTCAAGATCATCACCGAATAGGCCACCTGCGGGACAAGGCAACGTTGCGCTGGCAGGCCTTTCCGTTCCCATATAAGCTAGGCCTTGGGGGAGCGCCGCGCGCTCGGTTCTTTCTCTGGGGGTGATATGTCTTTCATACGATTCTGCGTGCTTGCACTCCTGATGCCTCTTCTGCTTGCCGGCCGGGTCGAGGCCCAGACGGCGCCCGCGACCGAGGCCGAGCCGGCGAAGGTGGTGGAGCTGCTCCGGCTGCTGGAGGATCCGGAGGTGAAGAGCTGGCTCCAGGGGAAACAGGCCGCGCCGCTGCCCCTGGCGACCGAGGAGGCCGTCGAGCAGGTCGAGATCTGGGAATCGCAGGCGCGCACGCGCATCGGCTCGCTGCTCGCCGCCGTGCCGCGCGTCGACGACGAGCTCTCCCGGCTGACGCAGTCGGTGCGACGGCAGGCGCAGGAGAGCGGCTTTGCTCCGGCCGCGGTGCTGCTTGCGCTGATCATCGGCATCGGCATCGCCGTCGAATGGTTCTTCCGCCGCTCGGTGAAGACGGCGACCTTCGCCAGCCGCCTGCTGACGCAGGCCTATGTGGAATTCAGCCCGCTGGTCATCTTTTCCGTCACCGCGGCGGCGCTTTTCCTGCTGTTCGGCTGGCCGCCGCTGATGCGGGTCGTCGTGCTCTATTCGCTGCTCGCCGTCATCGGCTGCCGCGCCGCGATCGCGCTCGGCCGCCTCGCCCTGGTCGTCGAAGCCATCTCGCCGCGCGAGTTTTCGCGCGGGCGGCTGTTTCTCGCGGTTCTTTCCGCCGGGCTGGCGCTCTCGGCCATCGTGAAGCGTCTCGGCATGGACCCGGACGCGCGCATCGTCCTGGCGATGGGCTTCTCGATCGCCCTGATGCTGATCGTGCTCGTGGCGATCTGGGCGCCGCGGCCGGACCTGCCGGCCTCGATGCAGCTGCGTGTCTCGCGCGTCCTGCGCACCGTCGGCGTCGTCGCGCTGTGGCTGCTGTGGTGCAGCGGCTTCATGGCCCTGTTCTGGCTGGGGGTGATGTTCGTCGTCGTCCCCCGCGGCGTCGCGGTCACCGACCGCGTGACGCGCGCCTTCGCCGCGTCCCGCTGGGGCGAGGAGGATACCGCCAGCCTTCGCACCGTCCTTTTGGTCCGCGGGATGCGCGCCCTCGTCATCGTCGCGGCGGTGGCCTGGGTGGCCTATGTCTGGCGCCACAATCTCGCGCTCGTGACCGGCCAGATGTCGCTGGTGCAGACCATCATTGCCGGCCTGTTCAAGAGCGTCGTCATCCTGCTTGTTCTCGATCTCGGCTGGCAGCTGATGCGTGCCTATATCGACCGCAGTCTCGCCGTTTCCACGACGGAGGGGCAGTCGCCGGACGAGATCGCCCGGCGCAGCCGCATCCGGACCCTGCTGCCGATCTTCCGCAACGCGCTTGCCGCCGTTCTCCTCTGCATTGCCGCACTGACGGTGCTGTCGCAGATGGGGGTGGAGATCGGGCCGCTGATCGCCGGCGCCGGCGTCTTCGGCGTGGCGATCGGCTTCGGCTCGCAGACGCTGGTGAAGGACGTCGTCAGCGGCATCTTCTACCTGATGGACGATGCGTTCCGCGTCGGCGAATATATCGAGGCCGGGAGCTATACCGGCGTCGTGGAGTCCTTCAGCCTGCGGTCGGTCCGCCTGCGCCACCACAGGGGCGCCGTCTTCACCGTGCCCTTCGGATCGCTCGGTGCGATCAAGAACGGCAGCCGCGACTGGACGATCGACAAGTTCCGCATCCGCGTGCCGTTCAAGACGGACCTCGACAAGGTGCGCAAGATCGTCAAGAAGATCGGCGAACAGCTGCTGGACGATCCGGAGTTCGGGCCGCATTTCATCAAGCAGCTCAAACTGAAGGGCGTCGAGCAGATCGGCGAATTCGGCATCGAGCTCGGCGTCGGCTTCACCTGCAAGCCGGGCGAGCAGATCATGATCCGCCGGCGCGCCTATACGATGCTCACCCAGGCCTTCGCCGCCAGCGGCATCGATTTCGCCCAGCCGACCGTTCAGGTGGGCGGTGAGGAAAAGGACGCTGCCGCAGCAGCACGGGCGCTGCAGCAGAAGATGAGCGCCGAGGCGCAGGCCGCGCAGCAAGCCGCCCCCTGAGCCGCAGCCGGCCGGCGCGAGCGGACGGGATCGGTCCCGTGGGCGGGAGGGCGCGCCTGACTTTGCGCCCGCCGCATCCGGCGTCAGGCGGTGGAAAAACCCGGCGTCTCGCTGACGAGGGCGCTGCGGAGCTTTTCGAGCGCGCGGTTCTCGATCTGGCGCACGCGCTCCTTGGAAATACCGAGCACGTCGCCGAGTTCCTCCAGGGTGGAGCTGCTGTCGGCGAGCCGGCGCGCCTTGATGATGGTCATCTCACGCTCGTTCAGCCGCGCCATCGCCATGCCGAGCCATTTGCGGCGGCGCTCGCCGTCGATCATCTCACTCACCTGCTCGTCCGGCAGGGGCGCGTCGCTTGCCAGGAAATCGAGGCGGTTGGCGCTCTCCTCGCCGTCGCCCGACAGCGGTGCCTGGAGCGAAATGTCGGAGGAGGAGAGGCGGGCATCCATGGTGCGCACGTCGGCGGGGCTGACCTTGAGGGCGGCGGCGATCTCCTGATGGACGGCCTCGGAGGTGAGGTACCGGTCGCCGCGGGCCAGCCGGGCGCGCAGCCGGCGCAGGTTGAAGAAAAGCGCCTTCTGCGCCGAGCTCGTGCCGCCGCGGACGATGGACCAGTTGCGCAGCACATAGTCCTGGATCGAGGCCCGGATCCACCAGGTGGCATAGGTCGAGAAGCGCACCTCGCGCGCCGGGTCGAAGCGCGCGGCCGCCTCGAGCAGGCCGATATAGCCTTCCTGCACCAGATCGCTCATCGGCAGGCCGAAGTTGCGGAACTTCGTGGCCATCGAAACGACGAGCCGCATATGCGCCATGGCGATGCGGTTGCGCGCCTCCTGGTCGCTGTGCTGCTTCCACGCCTGGGCCAGCGCCTGTTCCTCGTCGCGTTCGAGATAGGGGGCGGACATGGCAAGCTTGATCATGCGTCGGTCTGCTGCGCTCGTGGTCATCGGCATCTCCCCTGAGACGAGAGCGGATGGGGAACGATCGCGGTGAACGAACGATCGCTCCCATATCCCGGTTGTACGCGGCGGCCCCTCGGCCGGATCAGTCCGGCCGCACGCCCGGCTGTTGCCCGACCGGCCCCGGACGGATCCGGCGGCACGGAAGACGGGATCCAACGCTGCAGCGCAAAAAAGGTTCCCGGAACGATGAAACAAAAAACCCGGCTGGGAGGCAGCCGGGTTTTCGAAGGGTCTTGCGATCTCGGGGACGGTCAGGCGGCTTCGTCCTGCGCCTCGTCTTCCTCGACCACCTTGCCGCGCTTCGGCCCCTTGTTGAGGTTCGTCTCGACGAGGCGCACGGCCTCCGTCTCGGACATCTTGTTCACGGCGGCGATTTCGCGAGCCATCCGGTCGAGCGCGGCCTCGTAGAGCTGGCGCTCGGAATAGGACTGCTCCGGCTGGTTCTCGGCACGGTAAAGGTCGCGAACGACTTCGGCGATCGAGATCAGGTCGCCGGAATTGATCTTCGCGTCATATTCCTGCGCGCGGCGCGACCACATGGTACGCTTGACGCGGGCCTTGCCCTGAACGACCTTCAGCGCGCGGTCGACGAAGTCGGTCTCGGACAGCTTGCGCATGCCGATGGAGACGGCCTTGGCAACCGGCACCTTGAGGCGCATCTTGTCCTTCTCGAAGTCGATGACAAAAAGTTCGAGCTTCATGCCGGCGACTTCCTGCTCCTCGATGGCGACGATCTGACCGACGCCGTGAGCGGGATAGACGATGGATTCACCGGTTTTGAAGCCCTGACGCGTTGAAGATTTCTTCTGCTGGGTCGTCATTCTATTCAAATACTCCCTTGTACGCTCCCGGCGGAGAGCCGGGGCCGGGTCAGTGCGGCCCGGGAAAGACGGGGACACCGTCGGGTGACACCTAGCTGGTCCGTCCATCAGGGCACAAACAGAACTCTTGCGACACGATCACAGTTAAGCAACGCAACGTTGCTGGTGGGAGGTGAGCGGCGTCGCAGGGAACGTTTGCTTTCGTGGTGGTTTTCGGGCACGACGACGTGCCACGACATGGATCAGTATCTCGACCCTATCACAAAAAAGTGCGGAAATCAATAATTTGCTTCGCCGCACGCGGCAAACCCGCCTCGCCCGCCCGAAGGGCAGGCGGCGTCATTTTCCCCAGTTCCGTCCGCGTCGGCCGCCAGGCAAACCGTCGCGGTCAGTCGCCGGCGCCCGGCTCGGCGGAGAAGAATTTCTCGTACTTGCCCTCGACGCCGTCCATTTCCTTGGCCTCCGGCAGCGCGTCACGCTTGACGGTGATATTGGGCCAGATCTGGGCGAACTCGGCGTTGACCTTCAGCCATTTGTCGAGCCCCGGCTCCGTGTCGGGCTTGATCGCCTCGGCGGGACATTCCGGCTCGCAGACGCCGCAGTCGATGCATTCGTCGGGGTGGATGACGAGAAAGTTTTCGCCCTCGTAGAAGCAGTCGACAGGGCATACCTCGACGCAATCGGTGTACTTGCAGCGGATGCAGTTGTCGGTCACGACATATGTCATGATTCACTCCAGCGAATTCTCGTTCTGGCAGACTGTCTGGATGCCGTCGACCGGGCCGGTCTGCCGGGTGCTCGGTGGCCTGTTCCAGCCGCAAGCCGCCCCTTCACGGAGTTTGGAGGTAAAGGCTTTGCAGGCGGTTTGCAAGGACAAACCATGCGGAAAATCAAGCACAAGCGGTACGGATTTCTAATCCGACGACGGATCGCCGATACCTTTGAGCCGGTCTGTTTCGCGCCGCTCGCGCTTCGTCGGGCGCCCGGCGCCGCGCGCGCGCGTCGCCTGGTCGAAGCGGCTTTCGCCGCCGGCGGGCGGGCGGGGCGGCGTCAGGTCTTCGTAGAGCAGGCGCGCTTCCTCATAGGGGCCGCGCCGCGTGCCCGGATGCAGCACGCGCACGACGAGGTCGTGCCGGTCGAGCGACAGCACGACGACGTCGCCGGGCTTCAGCAGATGGGATGCCTGGCGCACGGGCTGGTCGTTGACCGCGACGTCGCCCGCCTCGATGGCCTTCGCGGCGAGCGAGCGGGATTTGCGCAGCCTCGCGAAGAACAGCCACTTGTCGATGCGCTGCCGCGCCGATCCTGCGGGCTGTTCTGCGGCCATGGCTACTTCTTCATCTGCTCCTTGAGCACCGCGAGCTTTGCGAAGGGCGAATCCGGATCGATCGGCTTCTCCTTGCGGGGCGGCCGGGCCTCGAATTTCGCCGGCTGCGGTTTGCCGCCGCGCTCCTGCCGGTCACCCCGCTCCGGACGGTTGCCGCCCTGCGGCTTTCCGTCGCGGCCACGGCCGTTCTCCTGCCGGCCGCCTTCGCCGTGACCCTTGCCGTGGCGTTCGCCGCCGCGGTTGCGGTCGCCGCGCCGATCGCCCTGGGGCCGGTCGCCCTGGGATCGATCGCCGTGCGGCCGTTCCCCCTGGGCCCGCTCGCCCTGCGCGCGTTCGCCGTGGCGGGCGCCATGCCCGCGATGGCCCTGGCGCTGGCTGCCGTCGTTCCGGCCGCCGGGACGCCACAGCAGCACGGGGCGCGGCTCGACCGCAGGTGCTTCTTCTTCCGCAGCCGGGGCTTCGGTCTCGGCGGCGGGTGCTGCGGCGCCGTCGGCACTTTCCGTCGGCGCGACCGCCGTGACGGCGGCATTGGCCTCGCTCTCGGCAGCGGCCGCCTCGGCGGGCTCGGCCGCGTCGGCATCCGTTTCCACGGATGCGGCGGCCTCTGCCGCAGCCTCCGTCACCGTCTCGCCGGCCGGAGCGGCCGCGGACTGGCCGTCCTGGGCGGCGAGGAAGGCGGCCGCCTCCTCCGCCTTCACGCTGTCGGCGCGGTAGCCGAGGCCCTTCAGGATTTCTTCCATGTCGTCCGGCGTCGCGCCGAGGATCGACAGCATGGAGGTCGTGGCGACGAAGCGGCGGCCGTCATAGGCGCCGTCCGGACGCGGCGAGGCGCCCGGCTTCCACTGCAGGAGCGGCCGGATCTGGTCGGCAAGCCGCTCCAGGATGTCGATGCGCACGGCCCGCTTGCCGAGGAAGCGGAAGCCGGCGAGCTTGTAGAAGGTGCGCTCGTAGGCGGGGTCGGTGACGACCGAGGTGCGGCCGGCGGCGAGGATCGGAATAAGCTCGCCGTAGCCGGGCTTGTCCAGCCCGTCGTTCTTCAGCGCCCAGAGCAGCGTGATGAGTTCGGCCGGCGCCGGCTTGAGCAGTGCCGGCATGAAGATGTGATAGGCGCCGAAGCGGATGCCATGCTTGCGGATCGAGGCGCGCGCGTCCTGGTCGAGCGACTTGACGTCGTCGGCGACGTCGCGGCGGAAGAGCACGCCGAGATTCTCGACGAGCTGGAAGGCAAGGCCCTTGGCAAGGCCTTCGAGGTCCTCGGCGCGCGACAGGTCGTCGAGCGGCTTCAGCACGGTCGCGATATGATGGTTGACGAAGCGCTCGACGCGGGCGGCGACGTGGTCGCGGGCAATGCCGGTCAGCTGCTCGTCGGCGAGCAGGATGACGCGCGGCCGCATGACGTGATCGCTGGCGGCAAGCCGCGCGACAGGGTCGCCGAGCCAGCGCACCGTGCCGTCGGAACCGAGCGCAAGATCGCTGTTGCCGGCGGCATGCAGACGTGCGGCGCGGGCCTCGAACTCCAGGGCCAGCGCCTTCTGGGCGGCACCCTGGACGGCCTTGGCGTCCGGACCTTCCGTTCCCGATGCGAGGGTGAACCGGAAGCCCGCCAACTGTCCCACATGATGTCCTTCCACAAAGACATCGCCATTCACACTGATTTCAGCTTCCAGCATCGCATTCTCTCTCAGGCGCTTCATGAGCACAGATGTCCTGCGATCAACAAAGCGTTTCGTCAACCGTTCATGCAGCGCATCGGACAATCGGTCTTCGATTTCCCGCGTCTTTTCCTGCCAGTGTGTCGGATCGGCCAACCAGTCCGGCCGATTCGAAACATAGGTCCAGGTCCTTATCTGCGCGATTCGTGCCGAAAGCGTGTCGATCTCGCCGTCAGTGCGATCGGCCCGGCGCACCTGCTCGGCCATGAAGTCCTCGTTGACGGCGCCGCGGCGCACGAGGTCGGCATAGAGGGTGGAAATCAGGTCGGCGTGCTGGGCCGGGGCGATGCGCCGGTAGTCGGGCAGGGCACAGGCTTCCCAGAGCTTTTCGACGCGCTCGCTGGAGGTCGCGAGCTCCCGGATGTCCGGATAGCGGGCGAGGTGGTCCAGCGCCTGCTGATCGACGGCCGGCAGCGCGCGCGTCAGGCCGCTGATCGCCGGCGGTGCGTCGAGCGAGGTCCTGAGCGTCGCGAGCGTCGTGAAGTCCAGTGCCTTCGAGCGCCACTGCAGGACGCGGACCGGGTCGAACTGGTGGGTCTCGACACGCTCGACCAGCTCGGGATCGAAAGGATCGACCCGCCCCGTGACGCCGAAGGTGCCGTCGCGCAGGTGCCGGCCGGCGCGGCCGGCGACCTGGCCGATCTCGCCGGCATTGAGATTGCGGTACTGGTAGCCGTCGAACTTGCGGTCCTGCGCGAAGGCGACGTGGTCGACGTCGAGATTGAGGCCCA
>NZ_JAKGBU010000043.1:0-15401 GCF_021555155.1 Rhizobium alarense | reverse complement strand
GAGATTGCGGTACTGGTAGCCGTCGAACTTGCGGTCCTGCGCGAAGGCGACGTGGTCGACGTCGAGATTGAGGCCCATGCCGATCGCGTCGGTGGCGACCAGATATTCGACGTCGCCCGCCTGATAGAGGCCGACCTGGGCGTTGCGGGTCCGCGGCGACAGCGCGCCGAGCACGACGGCGGCCCCGCCGCGCTGGCGGCGGATGAGCTCGGCGATCGCGTAGACCTCGTCGGCCGAGAAGGCGACGATGGCGCTACGCTGCGGCAGCCGGGTGATCTTCTTTGAACCGGCATAGAAGAGCTGCGACAGGCGCGGGCGCTCGACGACGGTGATGCCGGGCAGCAGGTGCTCGAGGATCGGCTTCATGGTGGCGGCGCCGAGCAGCAGCGTCTCGTCGCGGCCGCGCAGGTGCAGCACGCGGTCGGTGAAGATATGGCCGCGCTCGAGATCGCCGGCGAGCTGCACTTCGTCGATCGCGACGAACGCCGCCTTTGTCGCGCGCGGCATGGCCTCGACCGTGCAGACGGAGTAGCGCGCCATATGCGGCGTGATCTTCTCCTCGCCGGTGACGAGCGCCACATTGTGGTGGCCGACCTTTTCCACCAGCCGCGTATAGACCTCGCGCGCCAGCAGCCGGAGCGGCAGGCCGATCACGCCGCTCTCGTGGGCCACCATGCGTTCGATTGCGTAGTGGGTCTTGCCCGTGTTCGTCGGGCCGAGGACCGCGGTGACGCCGCGGCCGCTCAAAATCGTCGGTGCTTGAGACAAAGCGTGCCCCGGGAAGAATTCCTCGTGGTGCCGGCGCGCCGGCACAGTGCAACAAATGCCCATCCGCGCGCACGATGGCAAGGGGTGGACGGGTGATTCCCATCCTTGATTCCAGGCCCGGCCGGTGCCCGTCCCGTCTGCCGGAACAGTCTGGGAACGAATCGGCGACGAATCGAAGACTCCTTCGGATTCAGGGTTTGTTCTCCACAACATGTTGATTTTGCGGCTGCGTTGCCCACCACATCGTGAATCGCCGGTCAATTCCGTGCTGTCGGAGCCGCAAGCGGCTGCTGCGGGCGGGATTCGCTGTAAAGCGAGTTCGTTCGACATGGTTAACAGATTGTAAAAAAACCGGCTTCCCTACGGTGAGGCGTGTCCGTTCCAATTGGCGGCGTTCCGTGCGGTGAAGCGTTGCGGCGTTTCGCGCAGGCGCCGGATCTCGATGCTGCGAAGCGGGAATGCCACTACATATAGCGACTCCGGCGCGTGTTCCCTCCGTGTCATTGCGACACGTGAAACGGTTCAAAACCCTGCCGCAACGGGTGGCGGCACTGTGGGAACAATGGGGATAACCTGTGGACAACACGGCGGCCGGACGGCCGCCGTGCCTGTCGATCCGCGCCGTGTCAGACGAAGAACTGGCCGCCATTCGCCGACAGCGTCGAGCCGGTGATGAAGCCGGCGTCGTCGGCCGCAAGGAAGACGACGCAGCGTGCGATCTCCTCGGGCTCGCCGAGGCGGCCGACCGGGATGAGCGGGATGATGCGCTCGCTGAGCACCTTCTCCGGGATCGCCCGTACCATTTCCGTGCCGATGTAGCCGGGGCAGATGGCGTTGACGGTGATGCCCTTGGCGGCCCCTTCCTGGGCGAGGGCCTTGGTGAAGCCGAGGTCGCCGGCCTTGGCGGCGGAATAGTTCGCCTGGCCCATCTGGCCCTTCTGGCCGTTGATCGAGGAGATGTTGACGATCCGGCCGAAACCGCGGTCGCGCATGCCGCCCCACACCGGGTGCGTCATGTTGAAGAGGCCAGTCAGGTTGGTGTTGATGACGGCGTTCCACTGCTCCGGCGTCATCTTGTGGAACATGGCGTCGCGCGTGATGCCGGCATTGTTGACGAGAATCTCGACCGGGCCGAGATCGGCCTCGACCCTGCCAATGCCCTCGACGCAGGCGTCGTAGCTGGAGACGTCCCACTTGTAGACCGGGATTCCCGTTTCCGCCCTGAAGGCGTTCGCCGCGTCGTCATTGCCGGCATAGTTGGCGGCGACCGTGTATCCGGCCGCCTTCAGCGCCACCGAAATTGCCGCGCCGATGCCGCGCGAGCCGCCCGTTACGAGTGCTACCCTGCTCATGTCCTCACTCCCCTAAAGACGTTTGTTATGATTTTCCGGCCTTTCGGCCCCTTTTGGCAGGCTGCGCGGCGGACATGCCGCCGCTGCCGGTCGCGTCGGTCGTCACATGCGCTCGACGCACAGGGCGACGCCCATGCCGCCGCCGATGCACAGCGTGGCAAGCCCCTTCGAGGCGCCGCGGCGCTTCATCTCGAACAGCAGCGTGTTGAGCACGCGGGCGCCGGACGCGCCGATCGGGTGGCCGATGGCGATCGCCCCGCCATTGACGTTGACGATCGCCGGATCCCAGCCGAGATCCTTGTTGACGGCGCAGGCCTGGGCGGCAAAGGCCTCGTTCGCCTCCACGAGGTCGAGGTCGCCGACCTTCCAGCCGGCCTTTTCCAGCGCCTTGCGCGAAGCGGGGATCGGTCCCGTGCCCATGATCTTCGGGTCGACGCCGGCGGTCGCCCAGGACACGATGCGCGCCAGCGGCTGGATGCCGCGCCGCGCCGCTTCCGCCTCGCTCATGAGGAGGGTTGCGGCCGCGCCGTCGTTGAGGCCGGAGGCGTTGCCGGCCGTCACGGTGCCGTCCTTGTCGAAGGCCGGGCGGAGCTTCGCCATGCTGTCGAGGGTGGCGCCGTGGCGGATATACTCGTCCGCATCCACTGTCACGTCGCCCTTGCGGGTCTTGACGATGAAGGGGACGATCTCGTCCCGGAAGCGGCCGTCCTTCTGGGCGGCTTCCGCCTTGTTCTGCGACGAGACGGCGAAGGCGTCCTGGTCGTCGCGCGACAGCTGCCACTGCTTGGCGACGTTCTCGGCGGTGACGCCCATGTGATACCCGTAGAAGGCGTCGGTCAGGCCGTCCCGGATCATCGTGTCGATCATCTTGTAGTCGCCCATCTTCACGCCGGCGCGCAGGTGGGCGCAGTGCGGTGCCATCGACATGGATTCCATGCCGCCGGCGACGATGATGCCGGCATCGCCGGTCGCGATCTGCTGCATGCCGAGGGCGACGGCGCGCAGGCCGGAACCGCAGAGCTGGTTCATGCCCCAGGCGGTCTTTTCCTGCGGGATGCCGGCCTTCATGGCCGCCTGGCGGGCCGGGTTCTGGCCTTCGCCGGCCGCCAGGACCTGGCCGAGGATGACCTCGTCGACTTCCGCCGCCTCGACGCCGGCGCGCTCCAGGACGGCGGCGATGGCCGTCGCCCCGAGTTCGTGGGCGGGGGTATTTGCGAATGCGCCGTTGAACGAGCCGACGGCCGTGCGGGCCGCGCTGGCGATGACGATGGACGGAGTGCTCATGGTGCTTCCTCGGTTCTTGTTGACCGCCTCGCGGCGGCGATTGCCAGTGGCTGTCGGTCGCGGGACGTCTCTCCCGCATCAAAACTGGCAAAGCTCCGGTTGAGAGTCAAACGGCATCTCTGCATTGCAGCGGGACACATCCGCTATGCTGCAATGCACTGTTGCCGCAGCACGGCTAATTTCGCCGCAACGCACAATTCGATTGTCACAACCGTTTTTTTGCGGATACTCGACTTGACCAAAAAATGAATTGGAACACGGGGATGAGGAGACCCAGATGGCCAAGAACGACGGTCAGATCATAATCAAGAAATATGCCAACCGCCGGCTCTACAACACCGGCACGAGCACCTATGTGACGCTCGACGACCTCGCGGTCATGGTGAAGAAGGGAGAGGACTTCACCGTGCAGGATGCGAAGTCGGGGGAGGATATCACGCATTCGGTGCTGACGCAGATCATCTTCGAGCAGGAATCGAAGACCGGAAACACGCTGCTGCCCATCTCGTTTCTGCGGCAGCTCATTTCCTATTACGGCGACCAGATGCAGATGGTGGTGCCGAGCTATCTCGAGCATTCCATGAAGGCCTTCACGGAGCAGCAGTCGCAGATGCGCGAGCAGATCACCAGGGCCTTCGGCGACACGCCGCTGACCAAGAACCTGCAGATGCCGATGCAGCTCGTCGAGGAGCAGGTCCGCCGCAACACCGAGATGTTCCACAAGGCGATGCAGATGTTCTCGCCCTTCATGAACACGCCGCAGGCGAAGGAGCCGGCGCGCAAGGCGGAAGCCCGCGACATCGACGAGCTCAAGGAACAGCTGCGCGCGCTGCAGACCAAGCTCGACAATCTCGGCTGAGCGGCCGGACTGCGCCATCCCCGGCCCCTGCCTGACGCCCGCGGCGTCAGGCGTCGCTTACAGGCCGATCGACAGGTCGCGGCTTGCCGTGCGGATCGAGACGGCGAAGCCGGCGACGACGTCGATGAAGCAGATCGTCATCAGAATGAAGAAGATCTGCGTCGCCGCGCCGGGCACCAGAAGGAATTCCACGAGGAAGACCACGAAGAGCACCAGCGACAGCATATGGTCGAGCAGCGCGCGCGAGCCCGGTCGCGTCGCCTTGATGATCTCGAGGAACAAAAGGGCGAGCGCGATGACGATCAGCAGATCGCCGAAGCTCATCGTCCAGGTGGAGCCCGACAGCATCGAGAGCGCCATCACGTCGGTTTCCAGCACCGCGACGCCGCCACCGCCGAGCAGGCCGGTCAGCGCGAGATTGTAGATCGCGAAGGGCAGGATGAGGAGCGGTATCGCAAGAAGCATGAGCCGAAGTTCCCTGTGCGGCCCGCGTACGGGGCGTGGATGCGCTTATGCTTAAACGAAGATTGACGGCAGGAAAACGGCGAATGGCCGGATAGATTGCGCCGGACCGAAAAGAAAAGGGCCGGTCGAGCCGGCCCTTGCAGAACAACCGATGCGGCGGCGCTTATGCGCTTTCCTTCGGCGTCAGGACCTGGCGGCCGCGGTACATGCCGGTCTTCAGGTCGATGTGATGCGGACGGCGCAGTTCGCCGGAGTTCTTGTCCTCGATGTAGGACGGGGCCTTCAGAGCGTCTGCGGAACGGCGCATGCCGCGCTTGGACGGGCTCGTTTTTCTTTTCGGTACAGCCATTTCAACTACTCCACTTATCGGGCAAACATGTCCACGGGCCAGAAAATGGCCGAAAAAGACATGTCTCTATCTCGGAAATTTGGCGGGCTTATACAGGGCAAAACGGCGCTTGACCAGTCCCCGCGGGCAATTTTTCAAATTCCGCGGCGCGGCGCGCGTCAGGCCTCGTCCTCGGGCACGATCCAGGGCTCGGCAAGGGCCGCCTCCTGCCACTTCTGCCAGGCGGGATGCGCCTTCATGCGTGCCATATAGGCGAGGATCGCCGGATCCTCCGTCAGGCAATAGGTTTCCAGCCGGTTGACGACCGGGGCGAACATGGCGTCGGCGGCCGTAAAGGCGCCGAACAGGAAGGGGCCGCCCGAGGCGGCGAGCGCCTCCTTCCAGATCGTCCCGATGCGGGCGACGTCCGCCATGACGCCCTCCGGCAGGTCGATCGGCTTGCGGTCGCGGCGGATGTTCATCGGGCAGGCGCCGCGCAGCGCCCGGAAGCCCGAGAGCATCTCCATCGCATAGGCGCGGGCCCGTGCCCTGGCGGCGCGATCGGCCGGCCAGAGGCCGGCTTCGGGGAAGAGCTCGGCGACATATTCGATGATGGCAAGCGATTCCCAGACCCGGACGTCGCCGTGCTGCAGCACCGGCACCCGGCCCGTCGGCGAGACCTTGCGGATTTCGGGATTGCCGGCCGGAAAATCGAAGGGGATCAGTTCGTCGCGGAAGGGAATACCCGCCGCCTCGAGCGCGATCCAGGGCCGGAAGGACCAGGACGAATAATTCTTGTTTCCGACGTAGAGAATGAGGTCCGGCATGATCGTCGCGCTCCATGAATCTGTGGGGGAGACTAGGCGCCCGGCTGCCTCAGCGCCAATGAAAAGGCCTGAAGTCACTCATAAAGGCACTTGATGTAATCGCCCGAGCCGCTGGCCCGCCGCTCGATGACGCGGGCGAGCCGCTGCAGGCCGCGACCGGGCTTGCCGGCATTGCGCTCGAACGGGTTGGGCAGCGACACGGCGAGCAGCGCGGCCTGGCGCCGCGTGAGCTTTGCGGCCGGTACCGCGAAATGATGCTGCGCCGCCGCCTCGATGCCGTAGATGCCGGGGCCCCATTCGGCGATGTTGAGATAGATTTCCATGAGACGGCGCTTGGACCACACGAAGTCGGCCGCGATCGCCAGCGGCAGTTCCATCGCCTTGCGCAGGAAGGAGCGGCCGTTCCAGAGGAAGAGATTCTTCGCCGTCTGCATCGGGATGGTGCTCGCGCCGCGCGTCTCCTTGCCGTCGAGCGCGTCGGTGACCACGGCCCGCATCTCGCCCCAGTCGACGCCGCGGTGGCGACAGAACTGGCCGTCCTCCGACATCATCACGGATTGCACGAGGCTGGGGGAGATGTCGTCGAATTCGACCCACTGCCGGTCGTAGCCGTGCAGCAGCACGAGGTCCCGTAGCATCAGCGTCGAGACCGGGCGTATGACATCGACCGTGTAGAGGAGGATCAGCCCGTAGGGCAGCAACAGGAGGGCCAGCGCCAGCAGCGCCGGTTTTTTCCATCCACCGCGGAGCCGCCTGATCAAACCGTCACCCTTGCTGGTCCCAGCGTCCGTGTCGGCGCGTGTTTCCGGTACGATCTCCAAATGCCGGTGCCCGTCCTCATCCTGCCCGGGCTTTCATAGCGTCAGGAGGCCCGCAAGGCCAGTGCCCGGCCGACGAAACTTTGGCGTTTCCGGCCGCTTTCGACGTTGCCAGCGGACGGGCGGCATGCCAAAGAGCGGCCATGTCGGACATGGCCCTTCTTTTCCAGGAACGCCTCGGCGAGGCGGCCCGCAGCGTCGAGGCCACGCTGCGCGATCTCCTGTCGGCCGATGCGGCCGGGGACGAGATCGCGCGGCCGGAGCACCTGCTTGCGGCCATGCGGTACGGCGTGCTGAACGGCGGCAAGCGGCTGCGGCCCTTCCTCGTGCTCGAGAGCGCGGCGCTCTTCGGCGACGGCCACCGGCCGGCCGCGCTGCGGGTCGGGGCCGCGCTCGAATGCGTGCACTGCTACTCGCTGGTGCATGACGACCTGCCGGCGATGGACGACGACGACCTGCGGCGCGGCCAGCCGACCGTGCATGTCGCCTTCGACGAGGCGACGGCGATCCTTGCCGGCGACGGGCTTTTGACCTTCGCCTTCGACGTCGTCGCGGCGCCGGAGACGGCGCTTGCCGACCGCACGAAGGTGGCGCTGGTGCTGGCGCTGGCGCGCGCGGCCGGCCTCGGCGGCATGGCCGGCGGCCAGGCGCTCGATCTCGCCGCCGAGCGCGTCGCGCCGGGCGAGGCGGGGGTCGTGCGGCTCCAGGCGATGAAGACCGGTGCGCTGATCCGCTTCGCCTGCGAGGCGGGCGCGATCCTGGCGGAGGCTTCCGCCGCCGAGCGGCTGGTGCTCCGGCGCTACGGCGAGACGATCGGCCTCGCCTTCCAGCTTGCCGACGACCTTCTCGACCTCACGGCGGACGCGGCGACCATGGGCAAGGCGACCGGCAAGGACGCCGGCCGCGGCAAGGCCACCCTGGTCGCCCTCAAGGGGGCCGCCTGGGCCGAACAGCGGCTTCGGGCGCTCGTCGGCGAGGCGGAGGCGCTGCTTGCCCCTTTCGGGCCGCGCGGCGCCGTACTCGCGGAGGCCGCCCGTTTCATCGCAAACCGCAGGAACTGACGCATGAGCACGTTCTGGTCTCCCATCGTCTCGACGCTGAAGCCCTATGTGGCCGGCGAGCAGCCGCGCATCGCGAACCTGGTCAAGCTCAACACCAACGAGAACCCCTACGGGCCGTCGCCGAAGGCGATCGCGGCCATGCAGGCGGCGATCGGCGACAGCCTGAAGCTCTATCCGGACCCGACGGCGCTGACGCTGCGCGCCGCGATCGCCGCGGCCTACGGCGTCGAGCCCGACGAGGTGTTCGTCGGCAACGGTTCCGACGAGGTGCTGGCGCACGCCTTCGTGGCGCTCCTGAAACACGAGAGGCCGCTGCTCTATCCGGACATCACCTACAGCTTCTACCCGACCTATTGCCGCCTGTTCGGCATCGAATCGGTGGAGGTGCCGCTTCGCGACGACTTTTCCGTCGACATCGCGGACTATCGCCGGCCGGCCGGCGCGATCATCCTGCCGAATCCGAATGCGCCGACGGGCATCGGCCTGCCGCTCCAGGCCATCGAGGCGCTGCTGCGCGACCATGCGGACAAGCCGGTCGTCGTCGACGAGGCCTATGTCGATTTCGGCGGCGAGAGCGCGGTGCCGCTGACGCGCCGGCATGACAACCTGCTCGTCGTGCACACGCTGTCGAAGTCGCGTTCGCTCGCCGGCCTGCGGGTCGGCTATGCCATCGGGCAGCGCCCGCTGATCGAGGCCCTCGAGCGGGTCAAGGACAGCTTCAACTCCTATCCGCTCGACCGGATCGCGCAGGCGGGGGCGACGGCCGCGGTCGAGGATCGCGCCTGGTTCGACGAGACGCGCCGCCGGGTGATCGAGAGCCGCGGGCGGGTCGTCGGCGCACTGCGCCAGCACGGCTTCGACGTCCTGCCGTCGAGCGCGAATTTCGTCTTCGCCCGCCATCCGGACCATGCCGGCGCGGCGCTCGCCACGGCGCTCCGGGACCGGGCGATCCTCGTCAGGCATTTCGCCAAGCCGCGGATTTCCGACTTCCTGCGCATCACGATCGGCACGGCGGAGGAATGCGACCGGCTCCTGGAAGCGGTGGCGGAGATCGTCGAGAACGGCTGAACGCCGGCCGCCCTTCCGCTGCCGGGCTGCCGCAAATCGGGTGTGGCGTTCCGGCAATGATCGGCTATGGTGGCCGCCCGACCGGAACCGCACCATGACCGATATCACGCCCTATCTGCCGCAACTGATCGTCGCCTGGACGGCCTATCTCATCGCGACCGCCTCGCCGGGGCCGGCGATCCTGGCCATCATCGCCACCTCGATCAGCCGTGGGAGGCGCGCCGGCCTGGCGCTCGCCTTCGGGGTCCTCAGCGGATCCTATGTCTGGGCGATCCTGACGGCGTCGGGCCTTTCGGCGCTGGTGCGCACCTATGGCCAGGCGATCGTCGTCCTGAAGATCGTCGGCGGCTGCTACCTGCTCTGGCTCGCCTGGAACGCCTTGCGCGCCGCACGAAAGAGCCAGGATGCCTATCGGGCTCAGCTCGCGGCGCTGCCCGCCCTGTCGTTGCGGCGGCAGTATCTCAAGGGGCTCGGCATCCACATCACCAATCCGAAGGCGATCTTCAACTGGATCATGCTGACCTCGCTCGGCATGCCGGCCGGGGCGCCCGGCGGCGTCATGGCGGCCTTCATTGCCGGCTGCATGGTGATCGGCATCGCCGTGTTCCTGGGCTTCGCGCTGATCTTCTCGCTCGCGCCCATTCACCGGGCCTATCTGAAATCCCGGCGCGCGATCGAGGGTCTGATGGCCGGTTTCTTCGCCTTCGCCGGCTTCAAGCTGCTGACGGCGAAGCTCTGAGCTATTCCGCCGCCGCCTGGTCGCGGCCGAAGCGCTTCTCGATATAGTCGGCGAGGAGCGCCTCGAAGTCTCCGGCAATGTTGGTGCCGCGCAGCGTCATCGCCTTCCTGCCGTCGACATAGACCGGGGCCGTCGGCAGCTCGCCGGTGCCCGGAAGCGAAATGCCGATGTCGGCATGTTTGCTCTCGCCGGGACCGTTGACGATGCAGCCCATCACCGCGACCTTCAGCGCCTCGACGCCCGGATATTTCTCGCGCCAGACCGGCATGTTCCTGCGGATGTCGTCCTCGATCTTCCGGGCGAGTTCCTGGAAGACCGTCGAGGTGGTGCGGCCGCAGCCGGGACAGGCGGCGACGACCGGCAGGAACTGGCGGAAGCCCATGACCTGCAAAAGCTCCTGCGCCACCTGCACCTCGCGGGTGCGGTCGCCGCCGGGCTCCGGCGTCAGGGAGATGCGGATCGTGTCGCCGATGCCCTGCTGCATGAGGATGCCGAGCGAGGCGGAGGAAGCGACGACGCCCTTGGTGCCCATGCCGGCCTCGGTGAGGCCGAGATGCAGCGCATGGTCGGAGCGCGCCGACAGCATCGCATAGACGGCGATGAGGTCCTGCACGTTGGAGACCTTGGCCGACAGGATGATGCGGTTGCGCGGCAGGCCGATTTCCTCGGCGAGATCCGCCGAGAGCAGCGCCGACTGGCAGATCGCCTCGCGCATCACCTGCTGGGCGGTCAGCGGGAAGCCCTTCGCCTGGTTGTCGTCCATCAGCCGGGTCAGGAGCTCCTGGTCGAGCGATCCCCAGTTGACGCCGATGCGCACCGGCTTGTCGTGGCGGATCGCGGTCTCGACGATTGCCGCGAACTGCCGGTCCTTCTTGTCCTTGAAGCCGACATTGCCCGGATTGATGCGGTATTTCGCGAGCGCCTCGGCGCAGGCCGGATGGTCGGCCAGAAGCTTGTGGCCGATATAGTGGAAGTCGCCGACGAGCGGCACGTCCATGCCGAGCCGGAGCAGCCGCTCGCGGATCTTCGGCACGGCGGCGGCGCTTTCGTCGCGGTCGACCGTGATGCGCACGATTTCCGAGCCGGCGCGAAAGAGGGCGGCGACCTGCGCCACCGTCGCGTCGATGTCCGCCGTGTCGGTATTGGTCATCGACTGGACGACGACCGGGGCGCCGCCGCCCACCAGAACACCGCCGACATCGACGCCGACGGAGACGCGGCGCGGTTTCGGTTCGAAATCGAAGGGGACGGACATGATGGCCTCGTGCGGTGCCGGGACGGCGCTCCCGGTCATGCGATCCTGCCGCCGGAACCCGGCGCTTTTTCGTCCATCAGGTGGCGGAGCTTTCGCCCGTTGTCAACTGCAAGCCTCCGGCTGGCGCGGATTTGATCGCCTCAGCGCATCACCGGGCGGCGGATGCCGTCACCAGGGCGACGAGATCGGCAACCGAGCGTTCCGCGTCCTCCAGCGACGCCCTCCGGGTCTTGATGCCCTCCATCGCGTCGACCACGAGCCGGGCGAGGCGCTGCGGGTCGAGCCGGCTGCGGGACAGGTCGAGCGCGCCCGCCGCGGCTTCCCGCGCGAAGGCATCGCGGAAGGCGGCTTCGACCTCGGCCATCCAGCTTGCAAAAAGATCGGCGGCGATTTCCTTGTTCACGCCGATCAGTTCCTCGCCGTGCGGCGAGTTCCGGATCAACCGGTGCGGCTCGAGGAACGCGCCCGAGAGCGCCGCCCCGAGCTTTTCGGTGAAGGGGCCCTGCGCCGCGAAGGCGCGGACGATCGTTGCCACGGTCGCCGCCTTCATGATGACGACATAGGCGCGGAAGATGTCCTCCTTGTTGCGGAAATGCTGGTAGAGCGCCGGCCGCGACAGGCCTGCCGCCGCCGCGATGTCGCCCATGTTGCTGCGCCGGAAGCCGTAGGTGGTGAAGACCGTGAAGGCGGCTTCGAGAATGGCGGCGCGGCGCGGATCCCCGTCTGATATTTCCATGAATTGACGTTCTGACATTTTTTGTTATTTTGTCAAATGCTGCTGTCCGGCAATACACTAGCATGCCGGCAAGAGGCGCGGGAACCCGCAGCTGGAAAGGGAGCGACCATGCAACTGACGGTGAACGGAACAGCTTACAGCCTGGAAGTCGAGCCGGAGATGCCGCTGCTCTGGGCGCTGCGCGACGAGCTCGGCATCCTCGGAGCGAAGTTCGGCTGCGGCGCGGCGCAGTGCGGCGCCTGCACGGTCTTCGTCGACGGCCTGCCGGTGCGCTCCTGCTCCCACCCGGTCGGCGACGTCGAGGGTCCCGTCACGACCATCGAGGGCCTGTCCCCGGACGGCAGGCTGCACGCGGTGCAGCAGGCCTGGATCGACGAACAGGTCGCGCAGTGCGGCTATTGCCAGGCGGGCCAGATCATGTCCGCCGTCGCCCTTCTCGAGGCCAACCCGAACCCGACGGACGACGACATCGACGCCGCCATGGCCGGCAATCTCTGTCGCTGCGGCACCTATCCGCGCATCCGTGCCGCGATCAAGCGGGCGGCCGGCGCCACGACGGGGGCCTGATCCATGGCGAGCATCGGAACGATTACCCGCCGCCTCTTCCTCGTCGGCACCGGCATCGTCGCCGGCGGCCTCGCGGTCGGCTACTACTATTACCGCAGACCCTATCCGAACCCGCTGGAGGATGAACTCGCCGCGGGCGAGGCGACCTTCAATCCCTATGTGAAGATCGCGTCCGACAACACGATCACCGTCATCGCGCCGCGTGCCGAGATGGGGCAGGGCGTCACGACGACGCTGGCGGCGCTCGTCGCCGAGGAGCTCGACGTGCGGCTGGACCGGATCGTCGTCGAGCACGGGCCGGCCTCGCACGCCTATGTCAACACCACGATGCTGCAGGAGGGCGTGCCCTTCCCGCATTTCGACGAGTCGGCACTCGCGGAATTCGCCCGTTCCGGCATGGCGGTGCTCGGAAAATTCCTCGGATTGCAGGGCACGGGCGGTTCGACCTCGACGGTCGACGGCTTCGAGAGGATGCGCCGGGCGGGGGCTGCGGCGCGCACGGTGCTGAAACAGGCCGCCGCGAAAAGGCTCGGCGTCGACGTCTCGACGCTGACGACGGCGGACGGCGCGGTGACCGACCCGGCCTCCGGCACGGTGCTGACCTATGGCGACCTGGCGCTCGAGGCGGCGGCGCTCGAGCCGCCGGCGGATGTGGCGCTGCGGGAGCCGTCCGAATGGAAGATCCTCGGCCGGCCGCAGCCGCGCATCGACATGCGCGCCAAGGTGACCGGCGCGCCGATCTTCGGCGTCGACGTCCGGCTCGACGACATGCTGCATGCGACGATCCGCATGAATCCCTGGCGCGGCGGCCCGCTCAACGGGCTCGACGCCGCGGAAGCGGAGACGATGCCGGGCGTGGTGAAGGTCGTGCGGCTGGAAACCGGCATCAACAACGGCTTCGCCGTCATCGCCGACAACACCTGGCGCGCCTTCCGGGCGGCGGATGCGGTCGTCGCCGACTGGGGGGCGGGGCCCTATCCGGCCGATGACGCGGCAATCCGCGCGGTGCTCGACGCGGCGCTTGCCTCCGGCGACGCGAGCCATGCGCGCGACGACGGCGATGTGGAGGTTTCCTTCGCCGACGCGCCGCGCGACCGGCTGGTCGAGGCCGACTACAGCGTGCCCTTCCTGGCGCATGCGACGATGGAGCCGATGAACGCGACGGCGCAGCTGAAGGACGGCCGGCTCGACGTCTGGGCGCCGAACCAGTTCCCGACGCTGGTGCGTTCGCTGGCGGCGGCGGCCGTCGGGATCGAGCCGGAAAACTGCTTCGTGCACACGACTTATCTCGGCGGCGGCTTCGGCCGGCGCGGCGACATCGACTATGCGATCTATGCGGCGCTCGTCGCCCGGGAAGCGGAAGGCCGCCCGGTCAAGGTCACCTGGACACGCGAGGAGGACATCCAGCAGGACATGTACCGCCCCGCCGCGCTTGGCCGCTTCCGCGCTCGGCTCGGCGACGACGGACATCCGGTGGCGGTCGACATGCGCATCGCGTCGCCCTCGATCATGGGCAATGTCATTCCGCGCTACTTCCCGGGCATCTCGCCGCCGGGGCCGGACAAGTCGCTGACCGACGGTGCGGCGAACCAGCCCTACCGGATCGACAGCTACCGGGTCTCCGGCGTCAAGGCGCCGCTCGCCGTGCCGCTCGGCTTCTGGCGCTCGGTCGGCTGCTCCTACAACGGCTTCTTCCACGAATGTTTCATGGACGAGATCGCGGTTGCCGGAAAGCTCGACCCGCTGGAGATGCGACGCCGGCTGATGGCGGATTTTCCGACGGCGGTGAATGTCGTCGACAAGGTCGCGGCCATGTCGCGCTGGGGCGAAACGCTGCCGGCCGGGCGGGCCAGGGGCTTCGCCTTCACGTTGTCCTTCGGCACCTGGGTGGCGCAGGTGGTGGAGGTTGCCGATGTCGCGGGACGGATCAAGGTGGAGAAGGTGTGGTGCGCCGCCGATCCGGGCCGGGTGCTCGACCCCTCGATCTTCGCCGCGCAGATGATGTCCGGCATCGTCTTCGGCCTCTCGGCGGCGATGGGCGAGGTGATCAGCTTCGCGGACGGGGCCGTGGAACAGTCGAACTTCCACGACTACACGCCGATGCGCATCCACCAGTGTCCGGCGATCGAGGTGGCGACGCTGGAGACGGCGCACCGCATGGGCGGCGGCGGAGAGCCCGGCACGCCGCCCGCCATGCCGGCGCTCGCCAATGCGATCCACGCGCTGACGGGCAAGCGCATCCGCACGCTGCCGCTTTCGCGGGAGGTCGTATTCGTCGCCTGAAGCGTATCGCGATCTTCGAGTTCGCGCGACATGCCTTAGGGAAGGCCTCGCCCCGCGTCAGGCGCTGTGGCGCTCGCCGACATCGGCATGGACGGCGAGGTGCGAAAGCGCGAGCACCACGGCGAAAAGGATCGGCAGCGCCGCGAAGACCGTCGCGAAGCCGGTATGCTCGGCGATGAAGCCGATCGAGGACGGGGCGAAGAGCGAGCCGGAATAGCCCATGACGGTGGTGACCGAGAGTGCGATGCCCTGGGCGAAGCCGGGCAGGTTGCCGGCGGCGGAGAAGGCGATCGGCACCATGTTGGAGATGCCGATGCCGCAGATCGCGAAGCCGGCCATCGCCACATAGGCGTTCGGCGCAAAGCCGGCGGCGACCATGCCGACGATCGCCATGACCGTGCAGAAGCGCAGCGTCTTCACCGCGCCGAAGCGGTCGCGCACAAGGTCGCCGGCAAAGCGCATGACGGCCATGGTGAGCGAGAAGGCGCCGAAGGCGAAGCCGGAGAGCGCCAGCGACGCGCCGAGCTCGTCGCGCATGTAGAGCGCGCCCCAGTCGAGGATCGCGCCTTCCGGGATCATCGAGAAGAGCGCCATCAGGCCGATCAGCCAGGGCAGCGGCGATGCGGGAAGCCGGAGCTTCTGCCTGTCGGCCGCCGCATGCGGCGCGTCGCGCAGGATGAGCGGCCAGATCACGGCGACGCTGGCGGCGGCGAGACCGGTCAGCATGAGGGCATGCCCGACGACGCCGACCGTCTGGATGAGATAGCCGCCCGTCGTCGCGCCGACGAAGGCGCCGAGGCTCCAGAAGGCATGGCAGGACGACATGATCGCCCGGCGCATCGCCTTTTCCACCTCCACCGCATTGGCGTTCATCGCGACGTCCATGGCGCCGGTCAGGCCGCCGAAGAGGAAGATGGCGATGGCCCCGGTCCAGACATTCGGCGCGAGCGAGAGCAGCAGCAGCGTCGGCAGGAAGAGAAGCGTCGCGCCC